>QWHO01000556.1 GCA_021404945.1 bacterium CPR1 | reverse complement strand
GTTCTGGGGTGTGCAGCCCCGGCGCACGAGGCGTGGCTGCAAGCAGCATGTGGCAGCATTCGTGGCGCTGGTGTGCGACCTCGACTGCAAGGATTGGCATGAGCTGGCCGAGGAAGAGCGCCCGCGGGCCGCCTGGAACCGTCTCCATGCCGCCGCCCCGAGCCCGTCGATGGTGGTCTGGACGGGGCATGGCTTTCACGGCTACTGGCTTCTGAGCCGGGCATTGGCGGACAAAGAGCGCGGTGAGGAGGTTCAGAAATCCATGGCGCGCTGCCTGCGGGGAGATCATGTGGAAGACAGCGCGCGGCTCCTCCGCTGGCCCAACTCCGTGAACTACAAAGGTCTGTTGAAGAACCAGTGTCGCGCTGCCCGAGTGGTATGGTGGCACCCCGAGCGGCGTTATGAGTTCGAGACCCTGGCCGAGCACTTCTTGTCTGGCGGAGAAGACGACGGGACGACGGCGGGTGGCCAACCAACCGAGCGGCCGTTGTGGAAACGTTTCTATGGCTGCCTGGACCGCGACAGCGCTCTGATGGCTCTGTGGCGTGGCCAGACGACGGGCCTGCCCACCAACGACCGCAGCGCGCTGGATATGGCCCTGGCTCATTCTCTGGCGCGCCATCAGTTCTCATCCGACGCTTTCGCGGCCATCACCCCTCGAGCACCTTGGAATGCCCAGAAGACCCTGACCGCCGCTTACCTGGAGCGTACCTGGATCAAAGCTCAGCGGCGCACGATGCGCGTGCCAAAGCCAGCGGAACCGGCCGTCGCCTCTCAAGAAATCCATGCGACAGCAACGACCCAGCCCGAGCCCGCCGCCTCGCCAGGTGCCGATCGGTGCCTTCTTCTTCAGAAGCTGCCGGACAGCGCCTGGACCCAATGGGCCAAACACTATCGCGATGCCGTGAGCGCAAGCACCGAGGCGGCAGACGAGTTCCACTACCTGGCCTTGCTGACCGTCGTGGGGGCGGTTCTGGGGCGTACCATCACCGTGGCCTGCGGACGACCCCTGCATCCGAATATCTACGCGATGCTGGTGGGGCCTACGGGCGACCGGAAGAGCACTGCGGCTCAGCTGGCGCTGGGTCTGCTGGGCCAGGTGGCGCCTGAGGTCCTCCTCCTCAACGGAGTTGGCTCGCAGGAGGGTCTGATGGAGCGCATGGCCGAGGCGGACGCGGGACAGGACCCGCATTCGAGGACCCTGCTGTTCGTCGACGAGATGGCTGCGCTCTTGAAGAAGGGACGTCGAGAGAGCAGCGGCAGCCTGATCGAGTTCATCACTGAAATCTTCCACGGCCCCGACTTCAAGACCCACGCCACGCGGACCAGGGCGATCCACCTGAACAAGCCAACGCTCAGCATCCTGGCTGCATCGACTCCGGTCTGGCTGGAGGCTGCCCTGGAGGAAGAAGACATCCTGGGCGGCTTCACCAACCGCTTTGTCTACGTCGCGTTCGCGTCGCGCGCGGCGAGTTCGAAGCGAATCTGGGCCAGAAGTTGGAGGACTCGCGCTTTCTTTCGGACATCCCGCCGCTGCTTCCCGCTGGCAGCGATTGGGACGCGCGGCAAGCGGCGACATGAGTGTCACCTTCGCTCTGCCCACTGCTGCAAGAAGGCGAGTTCTGAAAATGAGCGGTCGATGCATCCAAGAGGGGGAAGACGAATGAGCAACATCGACCCGAAAAAGCTCCCTATGCTCGACGCGGGTTTGGCTTGATTTTCGTGTTCACGATCGTGCGCCTGCCCAAGCCGTGGTGGCTACCCGTACGCAGGGAGTCGGCGACTCCAGGCGGAATCAAAAACTCGTGAACGCCGGAGGATCTGGCTGAGCTAGCTTTTGTCGTTCGGCGATTGAACACCCGACCTGCTCTTTGCGATTGAGCAAATCCCAAGCGCTGCTGCTTGAAGATGTCAAGGCAAGGATTTGATGTTGCGGGTGATGGCCATCCCCGCCTCCAGCTTACCTGTCCGGACGACGCAACCATCGCCTGATTCCATCTCTACCGAATGCCCGTTCCGCAGGGATCAGCGTAGGGCAGCAAAAATACCCCGTCCATGCCAAGAAAACTGGGGGCCGCCGGTTGGCTCCGAGACTTCATTGACCAATACCCGAGGGCTCGAACCTCCCCAGGAAGCCCGAGCCCGACTGAAGCGGATCCTGAGAATGGCGGAGACACAGCCAGTTGAATGAGCAGTCTTCTTCGCTCTACACCGAGCGCCAGGGGCAGATGTTGGCGTTCATCCATTATTACACTCTGGTGATTGGCTGCCCACCGGCTCAGAGCGACATTCAGAGACGCTTTGCCATCACCGGACCGGCGGTTCACCAGATGCTGTCCACTCTCGAAAAGAAGGGCCTCCTCGAGCGAATTCCCGACGCGTCCCGAGCCATTCGAGTGAAGCTCGAGGTCGGCCAACTTCCCCCACTGAGGGAACTCCCCGGTTCGCCCCTGGCTGGAGCCCAGCGCACCTGGTGTAGACGCTGACTCTGTGTGCCCGTGGTAGAGCCCTGCTGCTGAGAGCACGGCTGCGACATTTTGCGGCTCGCGCGGGACCTGTCTTCGGCGGAGGGAGAATCAGGGTTGAAACGAGCAAGGTGGAGGTGAGGGAGTTGCGCACCCCAGAGCGCGCCCGAGAATTCATCCGTGAAACCTACAAAGAACGAGCTGATGACTTCATGCTCGAGGCCGCAATGGTAAAGTTGGTCAGGACGGGTGTGAGATCGTCCCGACCCTGTCCTTTCCGGCGGCGCCTCGGCCCGGGAGGGCGCACGACCGGAGAGCTCCGTCGGCCGAGCGCCCATCTTGCTCAGGCCGCAGCCTGCTCGTAGATCTGCTCGAGAATCTCGAAGCGGGCCGGATAGGCCTGCATCAACTGCTCCAGCGCCTCGGGCCCCTGCTCGCGGGCCTCCAGGTAGGCGGCCCAGCTTTCGGCGAAGTCTTCCTTGTCGTTGGTGTCGGCGTAGTCGCTGGGGTTGGCGCCGTCTTGCTCGATGGCGTACTGCCACCCGTCAGGAGCGCCGTGGCCGTCCTGTCCGCCGAACAATCCGCCCACGTCGTCGAAGAAGCCCTCACCCTCCCCGTCCACCTCGTAGCCCACCCCGTGGCCGTACTCGTGGTCGAATACTTCCTCGTTGAGGTGCTCGAGGCCGTCGTAGAAGCGCACCTTGTCGCCGTCGCGGCGGAAGTCGGCGGCCACTCCGTCCCTGGGGTCGCTGAGCAGGGCGATCTCGTCCACGCTGTGCGCACGCCCGGGGGCAGCTGTGTGTAGTAGTCGCTGATGCGGGCCAGCGCCGTGCGGTTGTCGGTGGCTTCAAGCTCGGATTGGATGCGGATGGTGTGGCCGTCTTCGCCGGTCAACTCGTAGACGGTGTTCCCTCCCGTCCCGCGCGTTCAGAATTGGAACGCGCGGGAGCGGAGACAATCTGTTGAACGGCGAATTCCTTAAGCGTTCAAGGCGCGGCGCCTTAATCGACAGCCCGGGTCGCGTCGCGCACGGCCTGCATGAAAGCTCGCAGCTT
>QWHO01000555.1 GCA_021404945.1 bacterium CPR1 | reverse complement strand
CGGGAGAAGGCTCCGGGAGCCGGCGCCAGGGTCAGCACAAGCAGGAGCAAAACCAGGGTCGCGCCTCTCATGAGCCCACCGTGCACAGGACCTGAATGGTCTGAGTGGTGATATTTCCGGCCGCGTCGTAAGCCTGGACCGTGATGGTGTTGAGGCCGGGCTGGAGGGGGATGATGGCGTTCCAGCGCCACTCGTCGTCAGGCACCACCACGTCGGCGTCCGTGTAGCCCACTCGCAGCAGGGTGGTGCCCGGGCTGACGCTGCCCGACAGGGCGATGGAGCTCTCGCTGCACACGACCGGGAACGGCACCACGGCGATGGCCGGAGGCTCGGAGTCGAACTGGGTCTGATACAGGGTCCGGCCATCGCTCAGGCGCAGATTGAAGAAGACGCTGTCGAGGATGGCAAAAACCTGACCCCGGTTGAGCGAGGAGCCGCTCACGTCGTCGGGCAGAATGCCGAGAGCGCTGGCGGTACCCACCAGGTTGCCCTGGGCGTTGATCTGGTAGATGCTGAAGAGGGTCTGCAGCAGGCTCTCGAGGGTCACCGGCGCTGAAAGCTCGCCGCTCAAGGGGGATGATCCCAGCACGCCGACCAGAAACGCCGAGAGCTCGGAGAGCGGCATGGGCTGGCTCAGGTTCTCCAGTTGAGCCAGGCTCATTCCGGGGTCAGAGACCGAGGCCTGCAGCAGGGCCGCCAGCACGAACCGGTCGGAGCTGCCGGGCTGAGGGGGAGCCAGGTTGGACATGGTAGAGGTGAAACCCAGGGTGGCCTGGGCCGTGCTGGAGGCCTCAGAGGACTCTGGATCGGGCGGCGCGCCCGGGTCGGCCGGAGGGATCGGATGGGTGATCTGCTGTTGACCAGCTCCGATTGCCTCGGTGATCGCGGCCGACAGGTCCGGATCGACCGCCTGCAGCTCAGGCGAAAGCGGATGGGGCGAAGGTGCGATCGGATCGACGGGATGAGGGGGGACCAAAGGGTCCACAGGGTCCACCGGGTCAATGGGCGGAACGACCGGGTCCACCGGAGTCGGCGGGACAGGCTGCGGCAAAACGGCCACCCCGTTGAAGAGCACCTCGCCGGGCGGGGCTACCGGCACCAGCAGCGTGTTGGACGGGGTCACGCTACCCACCAGGTTGGCGGAGACCCCGCTCTCTACCCCCCCGGGGATGGTGACCAGGCTGCCCGAGACATCCACCACGAACGGCTCGATCAGGGTTCCGATCACGTCTCCGGCCACCAGGGTTGAGTCGTTGCCAGCGGTCAGATTGGCCGGGCCCGAGAGGGGAGCCCCCAGGATGGGTCCGCCGGCTGAAAGGTCGGCCGAGCCGGTGGCCATGACTTCCATCACGCTCAGGAAGCCCGTGCCCGTGATGGCGACGTCGCTTCCGCGGATGCCGGCCAGAACGAGGCCTCCTTCCTGGCGCACGTCCACGTTCTGGGCCAGGGCATCGATGGTCAGAACGTCCACCGCGGTGTTCAGAGTCACCGGGCCAGTGGCCGTCAAGACAAATGTTCCAGCCCGCACAGGATCGCTGGGAAGACTGGTCACCGCACCCGAATTGACCAGGGTGAGCGCATTCGGACGCTGGGTCTGACCCACCGACATGGTCAGATCACCCGTGTTGGCCAAGACCGCATCCATGGGTGTATCAAGGCTCAACTGGCTGACCTGGGAATTGATCTGCGCGTTCCCCCCGGCCTGCACGTCCAGAGCTTGCGCCGTCACGCCGCTGGCTGACACCTGCCCGCCAGCCTGCACAGCCACCGAGCCAGGGCCGGCGTCGACCAGACCGTTCAGGGCCACCGAGCCGGTCTGGGTCAACTGCACGTTGCCCCCGCTGGTGGCCAGCAACAGGCCAGGGTCCTGGATGAAGTCCGAGCCGCTGGCGGTGAAGCTTCCCCCCAGCGTGGTGATATTGCCGCCACCCGTCTGAGAGTTGGCCGCCAGCACCACGTCGCCGGCCGTGCTCCCCAGCCAGTTGGCCTGCAGCTCCACGTTCAGCGGAGCCTGCCCCCCGATGGGGGCGGCCACCACGATGTTGTTGTGCGCCTGCAGCAACAGCTTCGATGTAGCAGTAGTGGTGAGGGGGTTGATCGGGTCCAGCACGGAAATATCGCCCGGCTCGAGGTCGGGGGCCCCGGTGCCGGTCTGGACAATGACGGTTCCACCCATGGCCAGGGCATTTTCGAGCGTGGAGGGGAGGATGGCCGCGTTGTCGGTCAGCGAGACGAAAGGGTTGCTGTCGGTCATCCCCGCAGCGCCCAGGAGCGAGACAGCGATATTATTGGGATCGATCAGCCAGGTCCCGGCCTTCCCCTCGGGTGCGGCCAGGTCGGGGGCCCGATTGAGCGAGACGCGCCCGGCCGAGGTTTCCAGGAAGCCCCCGTCGCCACCCTGGGGGCCACCCCGCACAGAGACCAGACCGTCCACCACCGCGCTATCCCCGGCCAGAACCCGAACCTCTCCTCCATCGCCCTGCTCGGTCGCATCGGCGCGGATGATGGCCTCAGATCCAACGTAGGCGTAGCGCTCACCCCGCAGCTCCACCCGTCCGGCTCGCGAGGGAGCCGAGACGTCCACCGCGGCCGGCCCCAGGAGGCCGACGCGGTCGCCCTGCAAGCCCACCTGCCCACCGGAGGCCTCGATGCGGCCCGCGTTGAGGGCCATGCCGCCGGCCCCGATCAGGCGCACCTGGCCGTCTTGCAGCTCGACCCCGCTGGCATCGGTGGTGCTGCTGGCCACCAGCGAGCCGATGACGTCGTTGACCAGATCGGCCGGCAGCACGACGTCCTGCCCGGGAGTGGAAGGCACCACATAGTGCACCAGCCCCTGACCGTCAAAGTTGACCGTGGTGCGGGGCACGGCCGCCAGAGTCACCGTGCCCAGACGGGCCACGATGCTGCCCTGGTTGCTCACCAGCGGGGCCATCAACACCACGTAGCCCCCGTCTGCGGCCTGGATGGCTCCCTGGTTGATCACGAAGGAGTCGGGCCGGGAAGGGTCGGGGGTGAAGGTGGAGCGGCCGTCCAGGAAATCCTGGTTGGAGAGCTGCATGGTGGTGGCGAACAGGCTGCCCACGTTGACCGTGGCGGTGGGACCGAAAACGATGCCGCTGGGGTTGACCAGAAAGACCCTGCCGTTGGCCGATAGCTCTCCCAAGATCAGGGACGGGTTCACGCCGGTGACCCGGTTGAGCACCGCCGAGGTCTGGGACGGCTGCAAGAAGCGTACGAACTGGCTGGCGGGAATGCTGAAGCTGCGCCACTCCAGGATGGCTTTGTCGGTGCCCTGGCGGATCGTCAGCCCACCCGGGCCGCCCTGAATCACGGCCTGGCCCGAAACCACCCGCCCATCCTGAGGTTGCGACAGAGCCGGAGAGCTCAGGGAAAGGGCTGCCAAAGAGAGTGCCATGAGCCGTCGAATCAGCATGGCCATGGGTTCTCGCTGGACGGGTGACTCCCTGTTAGGGACCATGGGACCTGATGACGTTCCGGGCGACCGAGGGTCCTCGAGCTCGAGG
>QWHO01000554.1 GCA_021404945.1 bacterium CPR1 | reverse complement strand
CCGGTTTTACTGCGTGCAGGGTCTGACCCAGCCCCTCCAGGGTCTGCTCTGCGGGCATTGCCCGGCCTACATCCAGACCACCCTGCTGCCCTTTGAGGACCGGATCACCTACGACGGAATCCTCAGCCTGTCCAACGTTCATTTTGGCGGCGGAGCCCGTCGGCACGCCGCCGAAGACTATGCTCTGGCCCGCAAAAGAGGCGAGATCGTTCACAGTCTTGGGCCAGAGCCGCAGCCTCCCAGGCCCCGCCCGCTCCCTCACGCGACTGACTTCGGGCCGGTTCTGCGCTCGATCCTGCACGCGACCGAGAAGCTCCGAGGCGGGAGCTCACCGGCTCAAAGCGCCGCGTTCTCGCTGATACGCGCAGCGGCACAACTGGCGTCACTATCGTCCTCAGACCCCGATGTCGGCGCTGTGCGCCAACAGTTGACGCAGGCTCGTCGCTCCATCACCCGGATGGAGACCGCCCTCTACGAGACGAGCTGTGCCTGAAAGAAAACGAATGAGGAGACCGGTCATGAGCAACTCACCGAAATGTCAGCTGCAACCCGAAGTGGAGGCTCGCCTGCTCCAGATTCCCCAACGGGCGGGAGCCGTCTGGCTGGGGGACTTTCAGCCGCTGGACGTAGCCATCGCAGGAGAAGCCCGCTACGGGCTCTCCCTGTGGCAGGAGGCGCATTCGGGCCTCCTGCGCTCAGCCGGACCTTACGACACCGACCGGTCCACCGTCGAGGTGGTGCTCGAGAGTCTCGAGGAGGCGATCCTGACCAGCGAGCCCAAAGTCAGGCCCTGTCGTCCGGAGACGGTGGCCGTGCGACCGGAGCTTGTCCAGGCCCTCGGTCCGGCCTTGAGCTGCCTCGGCATCCAGGTCACCGCGCTGCCAGACCCGGAGGCTCTCCTACCTGTCTTTCGGGAGATCGAAGACTCCCTGTTCGGTCCGACCCTCACCTACCTCCGGCCCCCCGGCGTAACCGTCGAGCAGGTCCGTCGACTGTTCGCGGAAGCGCGCGCCCTGTGGGACCTGGCCCCGTGGGAGCAGGGAATCGACGACCAGTTGCTCTTTCAAGTGGAGGGGCTCACCCCTGGGCTGTCCTTCAGCGTGATGGGAGCCGCCGACATCGAGCGGGGACTCTCCATCTATCTGGATCAGGCGGCGGTCCGGGCCATGGCCAACCAGAACCAGGACCTGATTGAAGCATCCAACCTGATCAGCTTTACCTACAGCTGCGTTGAGGACATTCCGAGCGAGCTGATGGACGAGATTGAAGAACATGACTTCCCGCTGGTCGAGGAGTCCGATCTGGTCCCCCTGGTCCTGTGCCCGCACGGCGGAATGCCAGGGCCTGCCGAGCACGCCCTGCTGCAGGACCTGCTCGAGCTTCTCCGCCTCCTCTCGGAGCGAGCCGACTATCCCCATGGCCTCCGGCCCGGGGCCCGCCTCGTGGTCGAGATGGCCGACGGCCGGCAGGTCGCCGTCCACCTGGCCGACCTGTTCGAGGTGGGCGAGCGCGGGCTGAACCGAAAGGAGCGGCGGAAGAAGGCTCGACGAATGGTCCGTATGGCGAGCCGATAGGCTGGCTGCGACGAGCGCCGCGCCATGGTCGCGGTGAACCGGGTCTCGAAGGGTCCGCCCGGCAGGTCGTGCAGCACACGAGCATGGGCCACCCACTCGTCGATCAGGCTCGGGCCACATTCGTTGAAAGCTGGTGCCCCGGGTGATCCAGCGCGTGATGGGGCCAAAGGGCGTCATGGTCCCTGATTCAGTCTTCCAGGTGACGCGAGAGCATCCGAAAGAACTCCGACCCGGAAGGGCCCAGCTTCTTGGCGATTTGCAACACCCTCCCCAGCGTGGTTTTCAGGGGTGCGCCGCGACCACCGGCCAGTCGCTCCTCCGCCAGTTCGAGCGTAGGCCGACGGTCCTTGGCCGGAAGCTCGCGGAGCCAGGTCAAGCACTCCTCGAGCTCGTCCTTCCAGACCGTGAGCCGCGTGCGGCACTGGCGCGTGGCGGTGAGACGCTCGGTGAGTTCCCCACAACCGCACAAGCAGAGCCGCAGAGGTTTCCGGGGCCTCGGACGTGCCGTGTCCCGTCCGGCCTGCAGTCCCCGCTGCAGGCATTGCCGAGTGGCGTACTTGCGGTCGCCCCACGCCAGACGCCCACATCCGCATGCGCACGCGTTGCGCTCTTCCTGGGGCCCCCGTCGACTGCAGGCGTATATCGCGTACTTGCGCTGTCCCGCAGCCTGACGCCCACACCCGCAAGCACAGAGGGGCTCGCCGCGCCGACGACACGCCTCACTGTAGCAGGCGTGTCCATACGGGAGCCACTCGCCGCAGCCACAGGCGCACCGCTCGCGAGGCTTGCGGGCGCGAACCGGGACATCACACTGCGCCAGGCACCGGAGCACCTCTTCGGTCGATTCGACCCCGTCGCGAAGCACGAGCGCAGGAGGCTCGCGCACCGCCGGACCCCCGCACCGCGGGCAGGTCGTCAGGCTCCGGTCCTCTGCGATTGCCTCGAAATAACCCGGCGGCCTGCGAGCAAAGTGCGTCTCGTCGTCGACGCGACATTTCGAAGAGAGTCGTGCTTGCAGCTTCCGCCCCACGGAGCCGGGAATTCGACGGAAACACTCCTTCGCCTACCTGGCAGTGGGAATAGCCCGACGTGCTTCGAAACTCGATGCGCCCTCTCAGGCACGCAGGCCACCTTCCAGAATCAATCAAGGCTCGTCGAGCCAGCAACACCCGATCGAAATCCTGAACCCGGCAGAACCGATGGACAACCCGTCACTCGCCGCCACTTCGGCCAGCCGGGCGCGCAGCTCGCTCTCGTGCTCCCAATGGCGCCAGGCGGCGGCGATGTTGCGGCCGTGGCTGCGCAAGAGGTCACGCCAGACGGGCAGGTTGAGACTGCACCGGCGCAGCTCGGCCTCGTTCTGCTCCAACAGGCGGCGCAAGCCCGAGAATGGGTCTGGTGTCCTCGAAGGGCTTTCCGTCGATGAGCCCGTCTCCCAAGCTGGGGCGATTCCTCACGCAACCTTTCCGCCAATCGACGGCCGACCTGGGCTACTTTGAACGTTTGGCTCAATCGGTTGTTGTACCTCTCCCGAACTGACGACCTGGGAGGCGCACCATCGCCTGAGAGTAATGGACTCGATCGCGATCTCGCTGACCGGGCGTTCTTTGATCTTCATCGACGTAGTCGTGCGCCGATCCTCGCGCAAAGTCATCTATCTGGCCGGGATGGTTATCTTCGTGGCTGCTTTGACCCTGGCCGAGGCCTGCTTTTGGGCTTTCTTCGGCTGCTCTTCGGCTTCGAGCTTGGGCGCCAGGCGCACGAGCAGATCCTGGCCAACGGTAATCTTGCCCTCGTCGAGAAGCTGCAGAAAAACGGACTGAATCTTGATTTCCGGAGCATCGGTGTGCTTGCGAAGGGCCGCCACAAGAGCGCTGGCCCGGCTACCCGATCCAGAACGCTTCACGGCGTCCAAAAAGCGCTCCTTGATCTGGGCACGGACCTTGAGCTCCTCCGGCT
>QWHO01000062.1 GCA_021404945.1 bacterium CPR1 | reverse complement strand
ACCGAGGACGGCCAGGGGATCTACTCCGAGAAGGTGGATGATCCCAACCAGGCCCTGCAGGACGCCCAGATTCTCTATGCCAGAGTGGGAGTGCTCATTCTGCTCAAGGTCCTGCCTTATCGCGAGCAGGTCTGGCGTTACCTGGTCTTCAACACCCGCACCAAGGAGGTGCACCGCATCGACGCCATCGGGCAAGCCTGTGTGCAGCTCCCCGAAGACCACGGCATCGTCTTCCCGGGCGGCTTCTACCTGCAGGAGGGAACCCTGCGCACCTTTGAGGGCTCCTTCGACGGGATGATCCTCGAGAAGGCCATCCGCTCGCCCAACGGCGAGGACGTGCTCTACTCGTTCCACCACCTCGACAAGGGCCACACAGCCCTGATGAGCTACAACCTGATCCGCAAGGAAGTGGCACCCCCCATCCACTGCCACGGCTACTGCCTCTACCCCGATGGCCTTCTGGTGGTCTTCCGCATGGCCAACGAGGAGCCGGCCCGAGTGCATCCGATGCAGATCTGGCGCACCCCCTTCCTTCGCGACGACGTGGCCGCCAGCGCGGTCAGCAAGACGGGCAACTACCTTGAGAAGATCGGCAACGCCGATCTCGTGCGGGGGATCTCCGACTGCCTGTCTATTGCCCGTCGGGTCAACGAGCAGAAGCCGAGCTACACCGTCTACGAGGATTTGATCGCCTCGGTAGCCCGCTGCGAGGACTTCTACCACTGGCTCGGCCATGAGGAGTCGGGCAACGTGCTGGCCTTGCTCAAGGAGATCGGCAAGACCGGAAAGCTGGTGCTGGAGGAGTTCGACAAGGTTGAGACCCTGCGCCGCCAGGCATCCAAAGCGCTGCGCGAGGCCCAGCAGGTCATGCACGACCTGGTCAAGTCGTTGCGCCCGGAAGACTGGACCAGCGTGGACTCTTATGTGGAGGCGCTCGGTGCCCTGCGCCGCCAGCGCGGCCACCTGATCACCCTCAAGGAGATGCGCTACGCCGATCTTGCCGAGCTGAACCGGCTCGAGCAAGAGTCCATCGGCTACTACGACCAGATCAGCGCCAGGGCGGTCGAGTTCTTGCTGGGGGAGCAGGCTTTCTCGCCTTACATCAAGCGCATCGAGGAGCTGGGCTCGGGGCTTGAGAAGGTGGCCAAAGTCACCGAGCTGGTGCCTCTGGTAGAGGAACTCGAGAAGATCGGGGGCGGCCTGGAGCTGCTCACCGAGGTGCTGGGCAGTATCAAAATCGAGGACGCCACCGTGCGTACGCAGATTCTCGAGCGCATCGCCGAGGTGCTGGGCCAGGTCAATCGGGTGCGCGCCCTCATGGCCTCGCGCCGCAAAGAGCTGGGCGAGAAGGAGTCGGTGGCCGAGTTCGGGGTGCAGTTTCAGCTCTTTGGCCAGAGCGTCACCAGCGCCATCAATCTGGCCGACTCACCGGAAAAGTGCGATCAGGCCCTGTCACGCCTGATGCTTCAGCTCGAAGAGCTGGAAGCGCGCTTTGGCGAGTACGAGCAGTTCATGGGCGAGCTGACTGCCAAGCGCGAGGATGTCTATAAGACCCTCTCCACCAAGCGCCAGCAGCTGCTTGACCAGCGCCAGCGCCGGGCCCAACAGCTGATCGGGGCGGCCGACCGGATCCTGGAGGGCATCGTGCGCCGCTCGGGCACCATGACCTCGCCCGATGACCTGAACACCTACTTTGCCAGCGATCCGATGGTGATGAAGGTGCGCGACATTGAGGAGAAGCTGCGCGAGCTGGGCGATCCGGTCAAGGCCGACGAGCTGGCCTCGCGTCTCAAGATGGCCCGCCAGGAGTCCACCCGCAGCCTGCGCGACAAGACCGAGATTTATGAGGAAGGCGCCAACGTCATCCGGCTTGGTCGGCACAAGTTCTCGGTCAACACCGAGGCGGTCGAGCTGACCATGGTGCCGCGCGAAGGGGTGATGCACCTGCACATCACGGGCACCGACTTCTACCAGTGTCTGCTGGACGGCGAGTTCGAGTCCACCCGGGAGTTCTGGGAGCAGCAACTGGTCAGCGAGACCGAGGTGGTCTACCGCGGAGAGTACCTCGCTTTCACTATCCTCACTCAGGCCGAGAAGGGCTCGATGAGCAAGCTTTACGACACGCTGCGCTCGGGGGCCACCCGGCCCGATGGCGACGTGCACCCGGGGCTGCTCGAGCTGGTCCGGGGGGCGGCTGCCGAGCGCTACGACGAGGGCTACGAGCGGGGCATTCACGACCACGATGCGGCCCTCATTCTAGAGAGCCTGCTCTATCTCTACAGCTCGGCCGGCCTGCTGCGCTTCTCGCCGGTCGCCCGAGCGGCCGCCGTCTACTTCTGGAGCAACCAGACCGCCGAAGGAGAGCAACAGAGCTCCGCTCGCGAGCTCGCTGCGCGCTCCGCCTGCAATTGGCATCGCCAGGCCCAGAGCCTGGCTCTGATGCGCAAAATGTTCGGACCCAGCGAGGCCGAGGAGAAGCTGGCCCGCGAGTTGGGCGAGCGCATTGGCGAGCTGTGCCTGCTGCACAAGATCGAGCTTTTGCCTCAGGAGGCCGAGCAGGCCGGCAGCTACCTCTTGCTCGAGCTGGCCAGGCCTCAGCCACGCTTTATTCTGAGCGGCGATGCGGCGGCTCTGCGGGACGCCTTCGTGAAGGCCCTGGAAGGCCAGCGCCTCTTCACGGCCCTGGCCGAGCAACTGGCAGCCCTGCATGCCGATCCCGCCCGCCGATACGAGCTGGCCCTCTCCTGGGTGCGGGCCTTCGTCGGCCGGCTGAAAGAGGCCGGCCGGGCCGAGCACGTGCAAGAAGAGATGGCCGTGCTCTTGTTGACCCCGGGCCTGGAGCGCGAGACCGTCAGCGCCGCTACGACGGCCACGGTGCAGGGCCTGCTGGGCCAGCACGGGCGCATCCAGAATCGGGTCATGCAGCTTCGTTTGGACGAGCTCTTGACCCGGCTGGCGGGCTTCCGCCGCCAGCGCGTGCCTGGCTTCAGAGCTTACCAGGAGAAGCGGCTGAGCGTGCTGGCCCGCGAGCGGGCGCGCCTTCGGATGGACGAGTACACTCCCAAGGTAATGAGTGCCTTCGTACGCAACAAGCTGATCAACGACGTCTATCTACCCCTCATCGGCGAGAACCTGGCCAAGCAGATCGGCTCTCTGGGTGAGACCAAGCGCACCGACTTGATGGGCATGCTCTTGCTGATTTCGCCTCCCGGCTACGGCAAGACCACCTTGATGGAATACATCGCCAACCGTTTGGGCCTCATTTTCGTGAAGGTGAACGGTCCCGCGCTGGGCCATGCGGTCAGCTCGCTCGACCCCAACGAGGCCCCCAATGTGACGGCCCGTCAGGAGGTCGAGAAGGTCAACTTCGGCCTGGAGATGGGCAACAACGTGCTGCTCTACATCGACGACATCCAGCACACCAATCCTGAGTTCTTGCAGAAGTTCATCTCGTTGTGCGATGCCCAGCGCAAGATCGAGGGCGTCTGGCTGGGCCGTACGCGCACCTATGACCTGCGCGGCAAGCGCTTCTGCGTCTGCATGGCCGGCAACCCCTACACCGAGTCGGGAGCGCGCTTTCAGATCCCCGACATGCTGGCCAACCGGGCCGACACCTACAACCTGGGCGATGTGCTCTCGGGTCGAGAGGAGCTGTTCGAGCTCAGCTACCTGGAGAACGCCCTGACCTCCAACCCCGTGCTGGCACCGCTTTCTGGGCGTGAGCCGGAGGACGTCTACAAGCTGGTGCGCTTGGCCCAGGGGGAGATGATCCCCCCCGGAGAGCTCAGCCATTCCTATTCGCCGGTCGAGTTGGAAGAGCTTCGCTCGGTGCTGACCAAGCTGCTCAAGATTCAGTCGGTGCTGCTGCGCATCAACAAGCAGTACATCCTGTCCGCCAGCATGGACGACGCTTATCGCACCGAGCCGGCCTTCAAGCTGCAGGGCAGCTACCGCAATATGAACAAGCTGGCCGAGAAGGTGTCTTCGGTGATGAACGAGGACGAGCTCGAGCGGTTGGTTGACGACCACTACCAGGGCGAGTCCCAGACCCTGACCACCGGGGCCGAGCAGAACCTGCTCAAGCTAGCCGAGCTGCGCGGTCGCCAGAGTCCCGAGCAATTGGCTCGCTGGGACGAGATCAGGCGTGGCTACCAGCGCCGTCAGCTCACAGGAGGCAAGGACGACGACCCGGCAGTGCGCATCTCCAACTTGCTCAGCGTGCTGGCCGAGAAACTGGGCGACATCTCCCAGAGCATCGAGTATGCCAGCGAGAAACCGGCTCCGGTGTCGGGCTTGCTGGAGAAACTGGCCGAACAGCGCCCGGCCCAGGTGGACATGAGTCCGGTGCTGGAGAAGCTGGGGCAGTCCTTGAACCGGCTGGCCTCCACGGCCCCCCCGCCAGCCGCAGCCGCCCCGGCCGCTCCGGTGGACCTCTCCCCGGTGCTGGACAAGATGAGCGAGGCTCTGGCCCGGCTGGCCGAGCGTCCGGCGCCGGTTTCGGCTCCCGTGGCGGGCGTGGTCTCCTCTCAACCCGTGGTTCTGTCGCCCGAGGTGGTTCCCCAGCTCAACCTGGGCCCCGGGGCCCTGGATTCGTTCGTGCGCGTGGTGCCCCAGCTCAAGGCCCTGGCCCAGCTGGTGCGGGGGCCCAAGTCCAAGGCGCTGGTGATGGATCCGGTGCTGGTGCGTGTCTTCGACGGCCTGATGGCGGCCACCAACTTGACCGAGTGCGTGGAGGCGCTCAGCCCGCTGGAGGAGCCGCCTCCCGAGGTGGCCGCCTCCAAGACGAAGGCCCCCAGGAAGGCGCCTGAATGAATATCGAGTGTCCTACCTGTCTGGTTGCTTTGCGCGAGGTTCGATTGGGCGACCTGGTGTTGGACGAGTGCGAGCTGTGCGACGGCCTCTGGTTCGACAATGGTGAGCCGGAGCTTCTGGTCACCCTGGCCTCGCTGCCCAAGAATGCTCTCCAGCCGCTGGCTTTCGATGACTCGCGCAAGGCCGTCCCTCCTGGTCAGCGCAAGTGCCCGCGCTGCCACGTCGTGATGAAGGAGTGGGAGTGGCGCTCCACTCACGTGGATGTATGCCCGACCTGTCGGGGGATGTGGCTTGATCGCTGGGAATTGCAGAAGATTCTGGCTGACTGAGGGGCGGTCAGGTGGTCGGATTGGCCAGCTTCCGCTCCAACTCGGCCAGGCGCCTGTCCCGCTCCTTGATTTCCTGCTCCAGGCGCGCGACGCACAGATCGTTCTGCTCCATTTCCTTCTCCAGCCGGGCCCGGCTTTCGGTCTGCAGCTGAGTCAACTTGTTGCGCAGCTCGTGCTCGTTAGCGGCAGCCCGCACCGTGGCTGTCTCCAGGGCGGCCCGGTTGTCGGAAGCGGCCTGTCGAGCAGCCTCGAGTTGTCCGAGCAGCTCATGGAGTCGGGCTGACTCGGGGCTGCCAGCTGGCAGGGGAACCTCGATGCGAGCTCGCTCAAGCTCGGTCTTCAGCTCGGCTATCTCGGAATCACGCCAGCTGATGAGCTGTTCCAGGGCCTGAATCTCAGAGCCTTGTGGGCCCTGGCCTTCCAGCTCCGCGAGGCGGGTCCGGGCGCTGGCCAGCTCTCGGGCCAGCTCCAGGTCGGACTGGCCTTCCAACTCCAAGATGCGAGTCCGGGCGTTGGCCAGCTCGCGGGTCAGATCCAGGTCGAGCTGACTTTCCAACTCGGCGATCCGCTTTCTGGCCTCGACCAGATCCTGGCAGACGTCGGCCAGGTCTTGCTCGCGGGCTTCCAGCGCTTCGATGCGGACCCGAGCCCGGGCCAGCTGTTGTTGCATCTGGCCCAGATCGCCATCCTCGCGGGGGACTGATTCCAGCTCCTCGATGCGGGCCCGAGCGCTGGCCAGCTCATCCAGGGCTTGAGCCAGGTCGCCAAGCGAGTCGGTGCCTTCCCAGGATTCCAGAATCTCGCCGCCGGTCTGGGCTTCCAGCTCCTCGATCCGGGCCCGGGCCTCGGCCAGCTCCTGGGCCTGCGCCTCCAACTCCTCAAGGCGGGCCCGGGTGGCGGATAGCTGTTCCTCACCACTGGATGCTTCCTGCTTCCTGGTGCGAACTCCGGCCAGTTGGCGAGCCAGTTCGGCGTTCTGCTCTTCCAGCTTGTTGACGCGGGCCCGCGATGCTTCCAGTTTCTTGATGCGGGCCTGGGCCAGGGCCAGCTGGCGGGCCAGGTCTTGATCCTCGGGCGCTCGCTTGCCCTCGTCGCGGGATGCTTCCAGCTTCTTGATGCGGGTCTGAGCTTGCTCGAGCTCGCCCTCCCGCCTCTCGAGCCGGCCCACCAATTGCTTGAGGCGGGTCCGAGCCTTGACGCAGGTCTCCTCCAACCGTGCGATGCGCTCGGGGTCGCCGCCGGTCGGCCCCTGGCTCTGGAGCTGCTCTTGCAGGCGGGCGATCTCGGCGGTCTGCTCCTGGATGCGCTGACGTGCTTTGCGCAGCAGCCCCTCGAGCTTTTTCTGGCGGTCCTCCTCCATCTTCAACGGCTCAGGTTCCACCTCGAGGTCATTGTTCCCGTTCCATCCTGGCATGTTCACGCAATGTTCACGATTGATCATTTCGGACCGGCTAAGCTCCTGGAAAATTCTGGAGGTCCCCATGTTGATTATGTCTGCCACCGCGCCCACGATACGCTGCCATCCGGCAGCTCCGGTCGAGAGTGAGCCCCCGGCGCCGCCCGCAGCCCCCGTGGACCGCTGGGAGACCGTCTCCCAGGTGGCGGGAGGGACGCTGCTGGGAGCCGGAGTCGGCTGGCTGGGCGTGGAGGCTGGTGGGCGCGCCGGGATGATCATCGGGATGATGCTCACCCCCGAAGCAGCCGGCCTCCCCGCCTTGATCGGCAACACGCTGGAGGGTGCCCGCATCGGCATCATAGCCGGTGGTCTGCTGGGTGCAGCAGCAGGCGTCACCCTGGGAGTCGTGATCGGTAGCGAGCTCTTCCGGGCCTGTAAAGAGTCGCAGCGTTAAATTAGATGCGCGGCTCGGCGCGCAGCCGGTAGACCAGCGAGAGGAACTTTCCCTCGAAGCGACTGGCTTCATTGTCCAGGGTCTCGGGGCCCAGAGCCCGATCAAAGTAGCCCTGGACGCGCTGCGCCAGGGAGGTATTCTCCGTGATCAGGTGGACCACCAGCGGGTAGAGCCCCTTCACGAACACGCGGGCCGGCTGGGAGTGGTGGGGGTCTTGCAGCATCAGCTCGATGCCCCCGAAGGGAGTCTCGCGCGGATAGACGTGGATCTGAGCGGCCACTTCGCTCATCTCCAGCACCGCTGTCTCGAGGCGATCGAGCAGCTCGCGCTCGCGGGCGTCGAAATTAAACAGACTGCTTCTCCGGCGCCGGGTTTCTCGCGGCAGAAAGGCCGGGGCCAGTCCGGAGAGGTAGTAGGAATACCAGACGTAGCTGCGGGTGGATACGTTCTTGCTGCGGTCGAAGCTGGCGCTACCGAATACCTGGTCGAGCTGGTCTTTGAGCCGCTCGGAGAAGGGAGTGCGCCGGGTCACGAAGGAGGCATACCCTTGGCGCGCGTCCACGGCTAACTCGACTCGCTGCAGCACCCCCTCGAGCTTCACTTTGATGCACAGAAAGCTGGTGGGATCCTGTCGGGGCAGCACTCCGAATTCGAGGCCGGAGTGGCGCAGGCGCTCGAGAAGCGTCTCCTCAGGCTCGGAAAGATTGAACACGGGATCTTGAACGAACCGAAAATCGAGCCGTTCCCGCTCGAGAAGGCGCCACATGTCCACTTCGGAAGGGCTGAAACAGCCCCGTTGCTCATCTTCTTCGGCTTGCATCCAGCTCTATTGTAGCATGGCGTTCAATGTCCTGGGGGAAAGCGATTTGCCTGGTTCCCGTCGTGCGGCCCATCGCCTGACTCACAACGTTTGACAAGGCAGGCAGGCCCGTCTATAATCCAGTCGGCGTTTGAGCGCGCCTTTTTTCTTTGGGGCCAAAGATGCGAGTGGACGTATCCGATATCAAGCGGGGAACCGGACTCTGGAAACCTTTCGAGTTCGAGGGACCGGCTCACTTCGAGGGCCTCGAGCTGGAAGGGCCGGTCAGGGCGAAGTTCAAGCTCACCAACGTGGGCAGTCGCATTCTGGTGGACGGAGACCTCCACGGCCAGGTGCGCCTGAGCTGCGGGCGGTGCGCCGAGAGCTTCGTGGCGCCGCTCGACCTGGAGGTGGACGAGCATTTCATCGACGAAGCTAGCGGTGAAGTGCCGGCCGACGAGAATGTCGCGCTGGAAGACCTGAATATCTTTACTTATCGCGATGATCGCATCGAGTTTGATGAGATCCTGCGCCAGAATCTCCTGGCGGCGCTCCCCGTCAAGCCGCTCTGCCGGGAAGACTGCCAGGGCCTTTGCGATCAGTGCGGAACGAACTTGAATCTTGGAAAATGCAGCTGTCCGAGCGAGGAGATTGATCCTCGGTGGGGGCCGCTCATGAAGTTGAAGAACGGAAGCTAACTGAGAGGTAACCATGCCAAATCCGAAATACAAGACGCCGCGGTCCAAGACCCGCCGCCGCCGTTCGCACTTGCGGCTGGAGATTCCGAACGTGACCAAGTGCCCGCAGTGCAAGGAGCCCAAGCTCCCGCACCGGATATGCTTGAGTTGCGGCAGCTATGACGGCCGTCAGGTCTTCAAGCTCGACGCTGAAGCTCAAGGCTAGCAAGGTTCCCTTGCGGTGACTCGCGCGCTACGCCCGGTGGGCGTGGTGGGGCTGGGCCATTTTGTGCCGCCCCGAATCGTGACCAATCAGGAGCTGGAGTCCACTCTCGACACGACCGATGAGTGGATTCGCTCGCGTACAGGCATCCACGAGCGCCGCATGGCCGAGAGCGACGTCTGTGCTTCCGATCTGGCGGTCGAGGCCAGCTTGCTGGCCCTGGCCGACGCCGGGGTCTCCCCCGAGCAGCTCGGTCTGATCATCGTGGGCACGATGACCCCCGACACCATGTTGCCCTCCACTGCCTGCTTGGTGCAGCATCGCCTGGGAGCGACCAACGCCGGGGCGTTCGACCTGAACGTGGCCTGCTCCGGCTTTGCCTACAGCATGGCGGTGGGCTGCCAGTTCGTGCGCACCGGTGCCTTTGATTACGTGTTGGTGGTTGGGGCCGACACAATGACCCGCGTGATGAACTGGAAAGATCGCGGAACCTGCGTGCTCTTCGGTGACGGGGCGGGAGCGGTGGTGCTGGGCCCGGCAGGGGAGGGACAGGGCGTGCTTTCGATCCACCTCGGTGCCGACGGCTCGGGGGGCGACAGTTTGTGCGTTCCAGCCGGCGGAGGCCGCACTCCAGGCGGCACCCCGGGCGTGCCCAAGTCGGAGTTTTGCTTGCAGATGCACGGCAAAGAGGTCTTCAAGTTCGCCGTCTCGGTCATCGGAGAGGCGGCTGCTGCCGCGGTTTCCAAGGCCGGCCTGACCCCCGACGACGTGGACCTGTTCATCCCGCACCAGGCCAATGTGCGCATCATTGACGCCGCGGCTCGCCGGCTGGGTGTGCCGATGGAGCGCGTCTTCGTGAACGTGGATCGTTTTGGTAATACCAGCTGCGGCTCCATTCCGCTGGCTCTGTCGGAGGCGCGCGAGCAGGGTCGGGTGAAGGAAGGCGATTTGATTGTGCTGGTCGGCTTTGGCGGTGGCCTTTCCTGGGGTGCTGTGGCCATGCGCTGGGGAAAAAAGGAGGCATTGTGTCCCGCATAGCATTCGTGTTTCCCGGTCAGGGTGCTCAATATGTCGGCATGGGGGTCGATCTGGCAACTGCCTTCCCGGCCGCTCGCACCGTGCTGGAGGAGGCTGATCGGCGGCTGGGCTATCCTCTCTCGCGGTTGATGGCTGAGGGTCCGGAAGAGCAACTCAAGCAGACCGAGCACACCCAGCCCGCTATCGTGGCCCACAGCCTGGCTGCGCTGGCGGTGCTGCGCGAGCGCGGACTCTCCCCTGCGATGGTGGCCGGCCACAGCGTGGGCGAGTACGCTGCTCTGGCGGCTTGTGGGGCGGTTTCCCCCGCTGACGCCATCGTGCTGGTGAGAAAGCGCGGCCTGCACATGCAGGCGGCCGGCCAGCAGCTTCCAGGCACCATGGCGGCGCTGCTGGGCATTGAGCTGGCCCAGGCTGAGGCTCTTTGTCAGGCCGTCTCTGCCGTTGGAGTGGTGGAAGTGGCCAACCTCAATTGTCCAGGACAGATCGTGCTCTCGGGCTCGCCCGAAGGTGTGGCCGCAGCCCGCGAGCGGGCATCGGAGTTTGGCGCTCGTCGGTTCGTGCCGCTGGCGGTCAGCGGGGCCTTTCACTCCTCGCTCATGCAGCCGGCTGCCGAGCGTCTGGCGGTGGACCTGGATGGGCACAGCTTCGCCAACCCGACCGTGCCGCTGGTAGCCAACTTCAGCGCTCAGAGCGTTACCACGGGCGAGGAGCTGCGTCACGCCCTCAAGCTCCAGATCGTCTCGCGCGTGCTCTGGGAGGACTCTGTGCGGGCTATGATCGCTGCCGGAATCGACGCCATCGTCGAGGTCGGCCCTGGCTCGGCCCTGTGCGGCATGATCAAGAAGATCTCCGGGCAGATGCGCATCGCCAACGTGGCCGACGTGGCCAGCCTGGAGAAGAGCCTTGAGCTCTTGCAGACCCCCGTTTTGTAAGGAGGCCCTATGGAAACCGCAACCCTGGCCCTGGCGGCCGAGCCCATCTTGAAGGAGCAGGTCGCCCTGGTGACCGGTGCCGGTCGAGGCATCGGTCGGGCTATCGCCCTGGAGCTTGCCCGCCTGGGGGCCGATGTGGCCTTGCTTTCGCGCACTCAGGTGCAGCTCGAGGAGGTGGCCGGCCTCATCGCTGCCATGGGGGGCAAGTCCAGCGTGCACCCGGCCGACGTTACCGACCCGTCGGCCGTGGACGCCTGCATCAAGGCCCTGCCCCGACTGGACGTGCTGGTCAACAATGCCGGCATCACCCGTGATACTTTGTTGCTCCGCATGAAAGACGAGGATTGGGCTCAGGTGTTGCACACCAATCTGACCTCGGCCTTCTACCTGACCCGCGCGGCCAGCCGGGTCATGCTCAAGCAGCGTTATGGACGCATCGTCAACATCACCTCCGTCGTTGGCCAGATGGGGAACGCGGGCCAGGCCAACTACGCCGCCTCCAAGGCGGGCCTGATCGGTTTCACCATGGCGGTGGCCCGCGAGGTGGCTTCCCGCAACATCACCGTGAACGCCGTGGCGCCCGGCTACATTCAGACCGAGATGACCGGCTTACTCGACGAGAAGGTCAGGCAAGCTTTGCTCGGCCAGATCCCCGCCGGTCGGCTGGGGGAGCCCGAGGAGGTCGCCCGTCTGGTGGCCTTTCTGGCCGCTCCCGGCTCGGGCTACATCACCGGGCAGGTATTTAACGTCGATGGTGGAATGGTCATGCGGCCTTAACCAGAACCGCTTTACGATGCGGCTTTGGTGGGGCCGCTGTTGAAGAACTTTCGCTCGGGACCCCGGGCAACAGATCGAGAATCCTTTGGAGGTACGAACAAGAAATGGCTAGCGTCCAGGAGCGGGTGACGAAAATCGTCGTAGAGCAGCTCGGGGTGGATGCCGAGCAGGTGACTCCCACCGCCTCGTTTGTAGATGATCTGGGCGCTGACTCGCTCGACACGGTCGAGATGGTCATGGCCTTCGAGACCGAGTTCAACCTCGAGATCCCCGATGAGGATGCCGAGAAGATCCGCAACATCACCGAGGCGGTCGAGTACATCGAGAAGCGCGTTGCCGAGCAGACCGCCTGACATGCAGTCGCGCCTGGTTTCTGGTTTCTAGAAAGCCGGCCCGACCTGGCCGGCTTTCTAGCTTGTCGCGGATTTAGCTGCTATCGCAGCGGTCAGTCTTGCCTGCCTGTCCGCGTTCACGGTCGGCCTTGCCTGCCTGTCCGTGCTCGCGAGCCTCATGCCAGCCGGGCTTGCGCTCGAAGTCGACCTCGTGTTCCAACCCATGGCAGGACGAGCAGTAGAGGCGCAGGTCGGCCAGTCCGTCCTGGCCACCCTCGCTCACAGGTGTCTGGTGATGAACGTGGAGAGCACCACTTCGATTGCAGCCCGGTTTCTCGCACCTGCCACCGGCGCGAAGCATTAAAGACCGGATGGTCACAAGGCTGATCTTCCGTCGCCGGCGGGCGGACCGTCTCGCCCCGGGTATCTGGCCAGGCTGATCTGGCACAGTCTGCGTCTTGCCAGACTTGACGCCTGTCTTTTCGACCTTGGGCCTACCAGGGAGCTCGGCTTCGCCAGGCACCTGGGGGAGAGTAGAATCGGTCTGGCGGGGGATTGGCGGCCGTCCCTCGGTCGTGACCGCCAGAGCCGTGGTCAATGCCTCTTCGATCTGTGCAGCCGTGGCTGGAAGCAGACCAAGTCTGGTGTCATACCATCCCTGGCCGCTGCTGGCGTCCACCCGCACCAGGATGGGCAGTCGGGCGCGGGCCTGACCGCTGGCATCGCTGAGTCGATGCTCGGCCAGATCGATCAGCACCTTGTTGCGCGGCAAGCGTTGTCCCCTCTGCGAGCGAACCCGGTCCTCGGCTCTCTCATAGATGGCGAATTCTTCTGGAGTGAGATAGAAGACGACTTTGACTCGCCCGACCGGTAGCTCTGCAGAGCCAGCCACCGGATCGGGAGGCTGGCTTCTGGCATGGTGCTGAGGTTGGAGCTGCTGTTGGGCCAGTGACTGATGCCCCGGTTGGGATACCTCTGGGTGGATACCTGCCGCGCCGTTGGCTCCCGAGTCGGACTCGAGAAGCCCACCCTGCCCTGGCTGGCTCTCGAGTTGCGGGCCGTGGCCGCCCGATGGACCATCTCCCGGGCGGCGCTGAGCTTTGAAGCGGCGGGGGCTCACTGCAACGCGCCTCTGGACTTCGTCGCAGTCGTGATGGAGGGCGTAGTCGAGCCAGAAAGCCTCATCCGCGCTGGTGGATACCCGGTGATCTCCCTGATTTTTCCCCAACAGACTCTACCATCTCGAAACGCCTCGGCCAGGAGAGGCGTCTCAAGCAGAGAGGTAGTCGCCCGCACAAGCTCGTATGCCTTTTGCTGCGCCAGGTCCAAAAAGCGGACGGCGAACTGGATGATCCCACTGCAGCCCCGCGCTCGATGGAGCTTTCGCTGTTGAATGGCGATCAAGTAGAGCCCGAGGTTCCATAACGAGCGGTCCACCTGACGGCGCATGGTCTTTGCTTGCTGACAGAGCTCTTCTTCCGGGAGCTGGAGATACTGAGCCAGTTGTTTCATGAGAGACGACTCCTTTCACAGGAAATGTCTTCGTTAAATTTCTTGCATTCCTGGCAAACGTATATTCTATTTTGTCAATAAATTTATGGAAATTTTTCCCGGCGTAAACGAACACAGGTTCGTATATTTCCCGACACTGCGGGCATCCGGAGTTGCTGGCGCTGGACGTCCCCGACCTGGATCTGGCCGACCGTACGGAACTGCTGTGCCACCAGGCCCACACGATAGACTGTCAGCTTTCTTTGAGGAGCCCTCGGTAATCTCGCTGCATGAACCTCATCAGCGCACTGCCTCTTCGTGCCTCAGGGTTGTTTGAGGGCTCGGTGAAGAACCCCGAGGTGGAGAAGGCCGAGTCCGATCTGAAAGCAGCCAGAGGTCAACTCGAGACCTTCCAGCGGCGACTCGACGATACCAACTACTGGATCTCCAGCTCGCGGCGTCATCGCACCCACCACTGCAACAGCCAGGTGCGCGACGCCATGTGGAATAAGAGCGTCAAGCTCCACAGCGGCATCGCCGCCCACCTGTGCATCTTTTCGATGGCCGGTCTGGGCGCCTGGGCCATGTTCAGCGGGATGAACCCCATCGTCGGTCTGGCCGGCGGGGTCGGACTGACCTACGGCTATATCATGGCCATGAAGCACGTGGTGCTGCCCATGCAGATCGACAAAGCGGTGCTGCCCGCCCTCAAGCAGGAGAAACAGGGACTGGAGGCCGCCGTGACCGCCTCCAGGCAGAATGTCCAGGCCGCTGAAGCGGCCCTGGTCCAGGGGATCAGCGGGAGCCTCAAGGGCAACCCTACAGTCGTTCAGGTGGACGAAGCGGCGGTGACCCTGGGGGGCGTGCGCATCAAGGTGCGCAAGTAAGTCCATTGATGGAGTCTGACTCCGACGTATCCCGCGAATCGGCGCGCCAGCGCCCGGCGATCTCTTTCGGGGACAGTCGCACTCCCGGCATGGCCTGTGCGCTCTCGACCCTGGCGCTTGAGACCGCATTCGAAGACCGGAAAATGCAGGCCCAGCATCGGACCGCCCCTGGCCCGATCCACTCCATCAGCGAGATGGCTTTCCAGCTTGCCGACACCGACCCTCAGGACTTCCACATCCTGGTGAACGGCTGGTGAACGGCTGGCGAGCGAACCTTCCGGGCGTCGTCCCAAGGGCGTTTCGCGATGCCTTCGGCCGCAAGCGAACCTCGCCCAGAAGCCATCCCTTGACAGCCGTCCCGCTCCTTGAGCTCGGGAACCCCGCCCTCAGCGGCTGCATCGATCCTCGTGCCAACCAATTCAAGCCATGCCCGCTCAACGCCTGATCGAGCGCCAGCAGACCGTGGCCGTGGCTGAGTCGTGCACCGGCGGCCTGCTCGGAGCCGAGCTCACCCGCCAGGCCGGCTCCTCGGCCTACTTCAAGGGCGGCATCCTGGCTTACTGCAACGAGCTGAAGGCCAGCCTGCTCAAGGTCCCCCGGGAAGTGCTGCGAGAGCACGGGGCCGTCAGCGCCGAGTGCGCCGCTGCCATGGCTGAGGGTGCCCGCCGGCAAGCAGGATCCGACTGGGCGCTCTCGGTCACGGGCATCGCCGGTCCCGGCGGGGCCACCCTCGACAAACCTGTGGGCCTGGTCTATCTGGGCCTGGCGGGCCCTCAGGAGACGCAAACAAAGCGTTTCCTCTTCCAGGGAGATCGCGACCAGATCCGCCAGCAATCCGTCCAGGCCGCCCTGCATCTCTTGCGCGAGGCTCTGCAGGAGTGAGCAGCTACCGCCGCGTCTTCTGGTGGGGCACCTTTCTCAACCTGATTTGCCTCTCGGGCACCTCCATGTTCGTGCTCACCGGCCGTTACCTGGCCGAGCAGGGCCTGCAGCCCTGGGAGATCGGTGCCGCCGAGGGCGGCTACTGGGTGGGCGCCGTGCTCTCGCAGCCCTGGCTTGCTCACCGGGTCGACCGCCACGGCAGGCGGCCTTACATCCTTCGGGGCGCCTTCTTTATCGGCCTGACCGCCCTGGCTTTCCTCGTCATCCCGGTGATGCTGATCCCCATGGTGGCCCTACGAGGGCTGCATGGCTTCGTGGTCTCCACCTACTTCACCGCGCTCTTCACCTGGATCGCCGATCAGGCGCCCCCGGGACGGCTGGCCCAGGCCTTCGGGCTGTTCGGTATTTCGGGTCTGCTCGCGGGCGCCATCGGTCCGGTTGGGGGCGAGCTGCTGGTGGACCGGGCAAGCTTTCAGGCCATGTTCTCCCTCTCGGCCGCCCTCAGCCTCGCCGCTGCGGCGGGCTTTCTGACCCTGCCCGAGGTTCACCGCTCCCCTCACGAAAAGCAGGACGACAGCCGGTTCTTCCAGCTGCTGCGGTCCAAGCTCATGCTGGCCGTCACCCTTGGCTCGCTCGGCTTCGGCTACGCTGTCGGCAGCCTGTACGGCTTTGCCGCCCCCTTCGCGGCCCGGGAGAAGCTGACTGGAGTGGGGCTGATGTTCGCCTGTTACACCCTCAGCTCGGTGCTGATCCGGCTGGGCATGGGCGCGGCTTCCGACCGCCATGGCCCCCAGCGCATCATCCCCTCGGCCCTCTTGCTTCAGGCTGGGGGGATGGGCCTGTTCGCCCTGTTGGGCAAAGGCGAGTCCTGGATCCTGGTGGGAACCGGCCTGCTGGCGGGGGCCGGCCACGGCATCCTTTATCCGGCGCTCTCAGCCCTGGCCGTGCAGCGGCTCGGGGCGGCCGTGCGGGGCACGGCGCTGGCTCTGATCACAGCCTGGATCGACGTGGGCAGCTTCGCCGGATCGGTGCTCTCGGGAGTCGTGGCCCAGAACCTGGGCTATCCCCTGATGTTCTGCGGCGTGGCCCTGATCGTGATGACCAGCGGCCTGGCCTTCCCCGCCTTCGACCGGTGGGCTACTCGACCTTGAGTGTATCCACGACGGCCTTCACGGCCGATTCTCCATCGACATAGCCGGCGCTGGGCACGTTCAAAGAGACCGAGAACAGGTTCTTGTCCTTCATGAAGAGCACGCTCAGACCTCGCTCATCGCCCACAGTGAAGGCGATCCAGGCGGCACGCTGGCCGTCCACCCTGATCTCTTCCTGAGCCGTGATCTTGCCGTCGCGCTTCTTGATGGCCCAGAACACACGCCCGGTTTCGATCAGGTCCACCTCGGTCTTCTTCGAGCCCTCTTCGCACAGGCCGGCGGCCTGATTGAGAGACTTGATGGCATCTGCCGTCTTGCCCGCTTTGAGGGCACGGGCCGCCTGGTCGAGCTCATCGTGGAGGGGGTTCTCCAGCCTCTTCACCGTCTTGGACTCTTCATCGTAATACTCGATCAGCCCGGCCAGGCCCGATTCGTCGAGCTCAGCCACGATGCGACTCATCGCATCCGCAGCTTTGGGGTTCTGGCCCAGAACCTGGGCGATGGAGCGAATCTCCTTGCCCTTGCGCACCAGGTCGCTGACGCCCAGGTTGGTCACCGTCAGGTGTCCGCCCGAGGGGGGAGTGAATTCCACCGCCAGCAGTTGGGGCTTGTCGAAGGTCGCATCCGCAGTGGGCTCTGTCTTGTGCTCGGAGCGCTTCCAGCTCTCGGGTGGAGCCGTGAAGCTGACCTTCTTGTCCCGCAGAGTGAAGGTCTCGGTCTTGCCCGAGCCGCTCGAGCCCGAGCAGCCGGCCAGCAGCCAGGTGACCAAAAGCAAACTGAGGATCGATAGGGTTCTCGCGCGCATGGGCCCCCGTTCTCGCTTCGAGGGGAGGAACCTGCCGCCTGGCTCCAAACTTTCGGGCCATGCTTTTGACCATAGACGGTTTCACCCCTGAGCTTGCCGAGGATGTCTTCGTGGCCCCCGGGGCCTGTTTGATCGGTAGGGTACGGGCTGCGGCTGGATGCTCGTTCTGGTATGGATCGGTCGTGCGAGGAGACAACGACTGGATCTCCTTTGGAGCTGGCACGAATCTGCAGGACGGCGCCGTGGCCCACACCGACGCAGGTCTACCCCTGCGCATCGGGGAGCTCTGCACCATCGGCCACCAGGCCATGCTTCACGGCTGTACCCTGGAGGATGAAGTGCTCATTGGAATCGGGGCCAAAGTGTTGAATCGCGCTCATATCGAGAAGCAGGTCGTGGTGGCAGCCGGGGCGCTGGTTCCCGAGGGAGCGCGCTTGGAGAGCGGTTTTCTTTACATGGGAGTGCCGGCCCGCAGAGCTCGCGAGCTGACCGCCGACGAGCGCGAGCGCATTCGCCACGGCTCCTTGCGCTATATCGAGCAGGCCCGCCGGCACGCCGAAGCGGAGAATTAGACAGTTTTTGGTGCTTGGAAATCGAGGAGGGATTGATTCGTTAAAAAGCTCGCTGAGCGTTGAAACAAAACTGTAACAATTTTTGCACGATTCGGTAAAGGCAGACTGTTATCCTGAGGGCAGGAACCAGAGGGGAGAAGCAGCCGTGCAGACCACCGCCGTTACCAGCACCTCCGTGGCCAGCGTGAATTCCGTCAAGCCGGCCTTCTCCCCGTCTACTCCCGAGATCTACCAACCGGGTCTGCCCGGTCCCCGTGTCAAAACCGCGAATCGCCAGTTGGCCTCGTGCTGGCAAGACGACTCCGAGCTGATCCAGAGGCTCAAGTGCGAGGGAAAGGGGCTTGTCGCTTCCCTCGCCGGAGCGGCTTCGGGTGTCGTGGGCCCGCTGCTGCGCGGGGCCGGCAAGCTGACCGGAATGCTGGGGTGGGGAGTCGAGGCGACCCCTGAGACTCCCGCCGAGCAACTCGACAATGTCGAGCAGGGCAGCGCCGGGAACTGCGGAGCCATCAGCGTCATCAAGGCCATGCAGCACAACTGGGGGCGCAAGGCAGCCGAGGTCCGCAAGACCGAGGACGGCTCTGTGCAGGTCAAGATGCGCGATGGCTACGAGGTGAAGCTCACCCCCGAGCAGCTCGAGCAGGCCCGTGTGTCCTCCCGGATCGGGGGCGACGACGCGCGCGCCGTCGAGCAAGCGATCACTTTGATGGCCGCCGCCGCCCAGCGCTACGCGCAGGAGAAGGGCGTCAGCTACCAGGAGGCGCTGGCCTTCCTCAACGGCAATCGCTGGCCGGACGAGGTGGCCGGCTACTTCGGAGTGCAGGCCCGGGCGGTCGACAGGAGCACCCTGGACGGCAACGGACTGGCCATCGTGAGCACTTCTACCCATGCGGCGCTGGTCATGCGCACTCCCGATGGCTCGCTGATTCAGGATGATCATGGCATGCCGGTGGACTACACCGGTGAGGTGGTCTCCAACGGAAAGGAGACCGGCCAGGCCCAGGTCGCCTTCGTGATCTTGGACGTGGGGGCGGACGAGGACGAGAAGGTCAAGGGGATCGGCCTGCGGCGCTTTCTGGGCATGCTCGCTGCCGGCCTGCGCTCGGTGGCCAACGGACGTCCCGGCGAGGGGGCTCCCACCGGCTCCAACGGTCAGGGCCCCGAGATCGCCCAGGTGGCCGAGTCGGACGCCGTCGTGCAGGCCAGCGAGGTGGTCGAGGCAGCCGAGAACGGAACCACTCAAGACATTCAGGTGGCCGGCCAGCAGGAGGCCCGGGCGGCTGAGTCCTACGAGCAGGCGGGCCGCTGCGAGCTGCACGCCGACCAGGCCGAGGCCGGGGCCGTCGAGCTCGAGCAGGAAGCCGACCAGCTCGAAACGGGTGAGCGTCACCAGA
>QWHO01000061.1 GCA_021404945.1 bacterium CPR1 | reverse complement strand
AGCCTGGCTCAGCAGGCGCCGCCGGGGGCCAACTCGATGGGGAAGAAGGTGCCGCCGGGAGCTGTTGGGGCGGATGTGCCGGAGGGGAGGGAGAGGGCCACCCCTGCTGGGTCGGCCCGGCCGGAGGCCACCCCTGCGTTGACGGAGGGGGAGGCGCAGCCGGGGGCCACGCTTCGCCTGGAGAGCTGCTCAGGGGGGGCAGCGTGGGCGAGGCCGGAACTGGAGGCGCGGCGGGCGACCAGCTCGGACCCGAGGAAGCCCGGGCGGGTGGCTCCAGCTCCGCCGGTGCCGGCGGCTCGGGCTCTCGCGACTGAATCGTCAGCGAAGGGTTTTTCTTGCTGCTTTCCAGGGGGAGATTGAGCCCCGAGTCGGCTTTCGGATCGCGGCCCAGAAAGGCGGGTGATTGAATTTTTCCCGAAGGTGGATTGCTGCGGGTGGGCAACGAGAGCGGGGGGATCACCATGGAGGCGTTCTGAGGCTGGCGGGGGGGGGACTCAGCCTGTCCGGTGGCCTGACGACCGGGACCAATCTTGGACTCGGGCATGGGATGCAGGTCTTGAATGACGAACCCCCTGGCTTTGAGCTGCTGCTCAGCCTCCTTCTTGTTGGCCACGTCCAGGGTGCCGGTTTTGACCCGACCCTGGTCGTCTTTTACCTTGTAGATGAACTTCGCCACGTCAAGCTCCCACCCCGGAGGATATTTCCCCTGAGATGGCTCGGGCCCTCTTTCTGCGGCCCTTCGGAGGACTGGCGGGAGCGTGATCTTTTTTCAAGATTCAGCCGAGTTGCTCGAGCAGGGCCGCCGTTGCCGGTTCGGGGTCGACTCCCAGCTCTTGCTGCAGGCGCTGTCGGCACTGCTCGAAGATGCGACGGGCCAGATAATCGTGCCCCGAGCCGAGCTGCACCCGCATCAGCAGGCGGTAAGCCTCCTCCAGGCAGGGGTCGAGCTCGAGGGCCCGACGGGCCAGCTCTTCCGCCACCGTGGCCTGGCCTGAGGCAAGCGCTGCCTCGCCTGATTCCATCAGGACTCGCAGGCTGCGCACCCGCACAGCCTCTCGTTCGGCCTGGAGCCACTCGGCATAGGGATAGTCGGCCAGCAACTCGCCTCGAATCAGCTCGGCCGCTCCCCGGGCGCTCTGCTGCTCGAACTCGGCCAGATCCAGGCTGACGGCCTCGAGATCCAGCTGGTAGGACTCTTCACGCCTCGTCACGGCTCGCGAAGCAGCCCCTTTGGGCTTGTCCGGCTCGAGCACCTGGGTGAGATTGTGCAACACCACCCGGAAGTCGCGCTCGGCCGCATCGGGCATGGAGTCGGGAAAGAGCTGGTCGACCAGGTGCTCCTTGCCCACCGGTCGGCCTTTGGCCAGGGCCAACATCGCCAGGAGCTCGCGGGCCTTGCGGCGCTTGAAGGCGCGGGTTGGGATCTCCTCGTCCGAGCGCCAGACTCGCATTGGTCCCAGCACTTCCACGCGTAATTCGCTTCGAGGTGGGCTGGCAGCCGGGGGAGGAAAGAGACAGCTCCTTTCCAGCACGAAGCCAAGCCCCCGCTCGCGCAGACGGTCGCGCGCCTGGCTCGAGCTCGGCTCCAGCCAGAGCTGGGCCAGGGAGCTGCCAAAAGCGTCATGGCATCGCTCCAGCTCGGCTCGGGCGGCCCGCACCAGCTCGACAGCCCCGGGATGGCCGCCCCGGGTGGCTGCCATGCCCGCGACCAGGCGCAACCAGGCTGCCAGCCAGGCATCCCCGGCCTCGGAGGCTATAGCCAGGCCCTCGGCGGCGCAATCGTAGGCGCGGGGTGTGTCCTGACGGCCGGTGTAGAGCAGTGCCAGACCCATCAGCGCTTCCACCCGCAAGCGGGCCACCCCAAGCTCGGCCGCCAGCTCCAGCGAGCGCTTGTAGGCCGCCTCGGCCTCGTTCGATCCGGCCACCTGGCGGGCGTGGCCCAGGCGCATCCAGGCGACCGCTCGCGTCTGCCGGCTGTCGCCGCGACGGGCCTGCTCCAGAACGGCTGTGGCCGCTCGTTCGGCCGTCTCGGCGTCGCCCATGACTGCGGCCACATAGGCCAGCACCAGCTGCTCCTCGGCATGGGCGGTCAGGGGGCGCTCCTCCCCCGAGCTGGCCGGGCCCTCCAGAGATCGCAGGGCGGCCGGAAGCTGGCCGCTACGAAGCAAGATGCGGGCGTCCAGGCTGCCAGCCGGCGAGCGCCCCTCCAACCGGGCCACCCAGCGGCGAAACCGAGCTGCGGCCCGGTTCTGGCCCAGGTTGACCGCGTTCTCGGCCAGCATAGACAGCACTTCGGGGCGCTTTTCCGCCGGAGCCAGCCGATAGGCCTGACGCAGCAGGCCGCGGGCGGCGGCGGGCTGGACCGTGTCAAGGTAGACGCGGGCCTGGCCCAGCAGGGCCTCCAGCTGGTGCTCGTCGTGCTTGCTGGCCCGCGCGAACTCGGCCAGGGCCGCCTGCCAGTCGTTCTGCTGGCGCAGGGCGTGCGCGCGATAGAGGCTGGCGCCGGGACTGCCGTGGCCTTCCAGCAGCTTGAGCAGCTTGCCGTGGCGCCCCTTGCGCAAGAGCTCGGGAGCCACCTGCAGCACCAGCTCCCGGGCCTGTTCTGGCTCCAGCCATTCCAGCGCCTCCAGGACCAGGCCCCGGCTGAGATAGCTCTGAGCCAGTCTCTGCCGGCCGGCCTGGTAACGCTCGCTCTGGGATTGCAAGCGAGCCAGCAAAGGCTCTCGAAAGAGCGGCTGCAGTCGGAAGGAGCCCTCGGCCAGTGGCTGCACGGCCGGGCCCTGGGCCGCAAGCCGGGCCAGTCGCTCGCTCTCCCCCGTCAGCTCGGCGGCCTCGGCCGCGGTGAAGAACTCGAGCAGGCTCAACTGCTCGAGAAAGCGGAGATCGTCCGGGTCGAGCTCGTCCAACACCAGGTCTGGAAGCTCGGAGTCGGCCTCCATGCCCAGCTCCACTGCCAGGGGCCAGCCGCCGGTGCGCTCCCACTGGTCCGGGTCGCTCAGCTCGGCCTGGGAATAAGCCAGCTCGCGACTGCCCAGGACCGTCAGGCGACGCTTCAGCTTCAGGCTCTTCCAGGCGGGGAGATTGGTGCGCGTGAGCAGCACCGCCTGCGAGCCGGGGGGGAGGTAGTCCAGCAGATACTGCAAGAGCTCGGTATCGCGAGGGCGGTGGGCGTCGTCGAGCACCAACCGGCGGGGGGCATCGGCCAGACGGTTGAGCAGGGCGTCCAGAGCCCAGCGGGGCTGACCTTTTTCGAGCCACTCGTGGGCCTCATCCAGCTCCAGCCCGGAGGCCTGACCGGCCGCCAGCAGGAGGCCGGCCAGCTGGTAGGGCTCCTCGTCGCCCTCCACCAGGGAAGCCCACACCACGGGAGGTTGCCGTCGCGTCGCCCAGGAGGCCACCAGGGCCGTCTTGCCGTAGCCCGGGCCGGCCACCAGCGCCACCACGGGCGACTCGATGGCGTCCAGACGCTCGAGCAGGCGGGGCCGGTCGCGCTCGGGCGACCCCGGCGGCGGGCTGATCCTCGAGCGGGCGACGGGAACACTCATGGCGTCCTGCTTTGCCCGCCCTTGCTCTTACCCTTCCGGGGCCAGGCGCAGAGCCACGGGACGGCGTCCCGTCTCGGGCAGCAGCCAGCCGGCCAGAGCCAGCGAGGCCGAGCCGAAGGCAACCATGCGCAGGCCAGGCAGGAAGCTGCCGGTCACCTGCTCGAGCCAGCCGACCATCGTGGGGGCCAGGAACGAGACCGCGTAGGCCGTGCTGAAGACGACCCCGGAAAGAAGCGCCACCGATTCGGGGCGCATCCCCTTGAGCTCCATCGGGATGGTGAAGAGCGGAGCCACGTAGAGGAAGAAGGAGGCGCCCAGGAAGGCGGCCGAAAGCAGGCGCAACCAGGATTCCTCGGCCTGGATCATTCCCAGAGCGGCCACCGGCATCATCAGGCCGGCGGTCATGATGAGCGGACGGCGCAGCCCCAGGCGCGCGGTCAGCCAGCCGCCCAGCAGGGCGACGGGGATGCCCACCAGGTTGAACATGCCGGTGGTCTGAGAGGCGGCCGCCTTGTCCAGCCCGAAAGCCGCCTGGTAGTAGGTGGGCAGCCAGGTGTTGAGGGAGAGGTAGAGCGACAGCGGGCCGGTGAAGGCCAGGGCCACCAGCCACGTCTCCCGGCGCCTGAGCACGCTCATCCACTCCCCCTTCGGGGCGGCCTGGGTGGAAACGGTCAGCTTGCCGGCGTAGAACCACCACCAGGCCAGGGCCAGCACCAGCGAGATGCTGCCCATTCCCGTCAGGGCGGCTTTCCAGCCGATCAGCCGGGTCAGCGGCACGGTTGCGAAGAGGGCCACGGTGATGCCGCAGTTGACAGCCACGTTGTTGAGCCCGTTGACCATGGGCAGCTCGCTCCGCTCGAAGAGCCGCATGGTGACCGCCCCCATCAGGGTCACCACCACGGCGCCGCCCACCCCGAAGAAGAAGCGCAGCACCAGCAGGGTATTGAAGTCCGAGGCCAGGGGCACCAGCACCGAGAGCGAGGCCAGCAGGGCCCCGATGCCCAGAGCGCGACCGAGTCCCAGCCGGGTGGCCAGAATGCCGGCCAGAAGCGGCACGAAGGCTTTGCTCACCGAGACCAGCGAGATGATCATGGCCCCTTTGGCGTGGGTCACGCCGAAGAGCTTCTCGAGCTCGGGCAAGAGCGGAGCGTAAGCCAGCCAGCTGATGCCGAAGGCCAGATAGATGGAGAAGAGGAGAAACTCCAGGCGCCACTTAGACATTGGCCAGCTCCCGCTTGAGAATTTTGCCGGCCGAGCTTTTGGGCAGGGCCTCCAGGAAGACCACCTGCTTGGGGGTCTTGTAACGGGCCAGGCGGCCCCGGCAGAAGTCGATCAGGTCGTCGGGGGTCAGGGAGGCGCCCTGGCGGCACACCAGGTAGGCGCGCCCGACCTCACCCCAGCGAGGGTCGGCCACGCCCACCACGGCTGCCTCGCGCACCTCGGGGTGGGCCAGCAGCACCTCTTCGATCTCGGCCGGGAACACATTTTCCCCGCCCGAGATGTACATCTCCTTGCTGCGACCGCAGATGGTGACGAAGCCCTCGGCGTTGCGGCGAGCCAGGTCCCCTGTGCGCAGCCAGCCGCCGCCCAGCACCGCCTGGCTCTCCTTGGGTCGCTGCCAGTAGCCGGGCATCACGTGGCCGCCCTGGATGTGCAGCTCGCCCACCTGATCCGGCCCCACCTCGGCACCGTTCTCGTCGAGCAAAGCGATCTGCACGTGCGGGAGGGGACGGCCGACGGTGCCGAGGTGGGTCCGGGCCTCCTCGAGCGTGATTCCGAAATTGTTGGGCCCGGCCTCGGTGAGGCCGTAGCCCTGGCGCAGGGGCAGGCCCAGCTTCCAGTAGCGCTCGAAGAGTGGCTGCGGGCAGGGAGCCCCGCCCGAGATCATCTGGCGCACGCTTTTGAGCCGCTCGGCCGAGAAGCCTGGCGTATCGGCCAGCATGGTGAACATCGTGGGCACCAGGAACAGCAGGGTGCAACCTTCCTGCTCGATCAGCTCCAGGGCCTTCTCAGGCTCGAAGGGGCCGGGCAGCACGATGGTTCCGCCGATGGAGAGGAGTGGGGTGGCCATCACGTTCAGGCCGCCGGTGTGGAACATGGGGGTGAAGATGGGGGCCACGTCGTCCGAGCGCAGTCCCCAGCCTTCCACGGTGTTGCGGGCGTTCCAGTGGATGGTCTCCTGGGTCAGCAGGGCTCCCTTGGGAACCCCGGTGGTGCCGCCCGTGTAAAGGATAGCCACCGGCTCATTCGCGGCTGCAGGGCGGGCTGGCTCGGCCGCTCCCGTAACCGGACCCAGGCGCAGCAGACCGGGGTGCTCGGGGGCCTGAGAGATGAAGGCATCTTCCGCAAAAAGCAGGCGCGGCTGGGCGTCGGTCAGGATGACGTCCCATTCGGGACGGGTCAGGCGGGTGTTCAGGGGCACGAAGATGGCCCCCACCCAGGCGCAGGCCAGGAAGAGCTCCCACAGCTCCACCCGGTTGGCCGAAAGGGCCGCCACCCGGTCGCCTCGCTCGAGACCCTGCTCGATCAGCTCGCCGGCCCGAACTGCCACGCGCTGGCGCAGTTGGCCATAGGTAAGCCGCAGATCGCCCTCGATCACGGCCAGTTTCTCTGAATCCGCCTGTTGGAGCCACTGCACCAGATGCATCGGCGACCTCCACAAATTTTCTCGCAGCCGGAAGGTAGACGCAGGCTGTTGCATGCCTGTTGCAGAACGGGGTGCTGCGTGAGTATCGAGTTCGAGTCGGTGGCCTGCTACCTGTGTGGGGAGGAGACCGACGTGCGCCGGTTGGGGCAACTTCAAGCCCAGGGTCCGAGCGATCTCGACGGCCGCCCCGGGCCGCCGCTGCGCACAGCTATTTGTGACGAGGTGCAGCGCTGCTCGACCTGCGGCTTCTGCTCGCCCGACCTTGGCAACTCGCCCGGACTTCCCCGCGAGCAAGCCCGGCAGTTGCTGGAGTCGCCGGGGTATCAGGGCCAGCTGGTGAACCCGCGCCTGAACTCGGCCGCCAACAACAACCTGTGCTGGGCCCTGATCTGTCGCGAGGCCAGACGCTACGAGGCGGCCGGGCAGGCGGTCTTGCGCGCGGCCTGGCTGTGCGACGATGGAGGAGCGGTCCAGGCCGCTCGCTGGTGTCGCGAGCGAGCCCTCGAGCTTTACCTGCAGGCCCCCTCCCTGCCGGCCGTGCAGGCCATGCAGGTGGAGCTTTTGCGCCGTCTGGGCCGCTTTGAGGCGGCCCGGACCACCAATGAGAGCCTGCTCAAACAGCGCCTGAGCGCCGAGCTCTCTCGGGCAGCTCGCCTGCAGAAGACGCTGATCCAAAATCAGGACTCGGGCAGCGCGTCGCTGGCCACGGGCAGCAATGCCATGTAGGACGCCGCCCTGATTCCAGCGTCTACCCCGGAGCGGCCCCGCTACCGGCTCTTTGCCCGGTACCGCCCTGATTCCAGCGTCTACCCCGGAGCTGGCCCGGTACCGGGTCTTTGCCCGTTACTCCAGCTGTGGGATGTCGGGTGAACTGTGGTCGGGACCGCTAAAACTTGAGCTCGATCCGCTCGACCTGCGGGTTGAGCGCCCGGATGAGGGGATCGCTCGACTCCAGCCGGCCGGGCTTCTCCAGCGCTTCCTTCTGCTCGCCGGTCAGCGGCCCGTAGCCCGGCACGTTCATTGTCAGGGCCAGCGTGACGCCGGGGAGGGCTTTCTGCAGCGCTCCGCCCTGCCAGTCGAGCACCTCGCCCCAGCGCTTTCCCGAGAAGGTGCTCATCACGAACGGCTCGCCGTTGAGCTTTTCCAGCTCACGGGCCGAGGTCCCCAGCGTGATGCCTTCGCGGGTCTTGTAGACCGTGGGCGGACGTCCCCCCACCAGCAGGCGCAGAATGCTCCCCTGCGGCCCCCAGAAGATGGTGATCCGGCGGTCCGGGTCCGTGGCCCAGAGGGTGGTGGAGGGCCAGTGGTCGGTATTCCCGTCAAACAGGGCCTCGGGCGGCGCGACACGGTCCAGGTCAGGCCGCATCATCGAGCGCCGAACGGGACCGATTCCCTGGCCGGGCTCGATCAACTCGCCCTGGGCCAGCACCACTGCCGTCAGCACGGTAAGCAAAACGAGTTTTCTCAGCATGAGCCCCCTCCCGGCTCGCGGGCCTGACCCAGCGAGTCCCAAACGGGCGACCAGTGGTCCGAGGCGGGCGCCGTCCAGCGCGAGCGGTCCACAGGTGCGGGCTTTTTGCCGGCAGAACCAGGATCGCTTCCCGGTCGTGCCGGGAGTGATGGAGATGGCTGGACTACGGCGCGCGTCGTGGAGCTGATCGCCGTGAAGGTGGGTGTGCACCTGCAGCTGAGAGCACGAGCTGGCGGGCTGAATGCGCATAAAGCCATGCTAAACGCTCGCTCTGACAGGGTCATGAAAGGTCAGGGAACGGTCTCGACCACCGCCGGGGGCGGCGTGGGCGGGTGCATGTGGCGCAAGATCAGCCCGACGTTGCAGCCGGCCAGGTAGACCAGCAGTCCGATGGCGATCGAGACCGCCAGGGAGGGCTTCTTGGGCTGCGCCTGGGCCCAGTAGGGCTGGGAGCAGTGCTCGCAGGCGGTGCTGGAGGAAGGGTTCTGGCCGCCGCAGTTGGGGCAGGTGATCGAATCGCTCATCAGGGCCTCCCGGTCAGGATGCTTTGTTGGTCGCCAGAGGCAGGCAGGTTCTTCCCGACGAAATCGGCCGGGTGAGACTGTTTCCCCTGCAGCCCGAGCACGCTGGAGCGGTGGCCCGTCTGGCCGACCAGCTCTATCCTTCGGGCTTCCCGCTGGACGCCCTGGCCATCGCCGAGAATCTGGCCCGGCTGACCCCCGAGGAGAGCTACTGCTACGGCGTGGAGGTGGACGGCGAGCTGGTCGCCTTCATGATGGCCTGGCTGGACACCAGCCAGGTGGAGGGCTGGGAGGAGCAGCCGGTGGTGCTGGTAGACGACCTGTGCGCCCTCCCCAGGCACCGCCGCCATACCTACACCTTGCTGCGCAAGCTCGATCTCGAGCTGTGCGCGCGAGGGGTGCAAGGAATTCCGCTGGAAGGGACCCACCGGCTGGAGGCGGACCGACTCTTCACCGAGCACGCCGCCGTGGTGCGGCGGCTGGGTTATGAGAGGGTGGCCCAGCACACCTTCGACTCGGAGCACGGCGAGCGGCTCGTCTGGACGCGTTACGAGGGGGTCAGGTGAGCTGACAGACCTGCTCGAGCTTTTTAAGAGCCTCCAGAATCGACTCCAAAGACTCCAGGTAGGTCGGGTCCACTTGCTCCAACTGCTCGGCAGGCGCCATCGGTCTTGTCCTTTCAGAGAAGTATCGTTACGGATAGAACTCGGTCGGTCCGAAAAATAGCTGAATTGAATTTTGTTCAACGACCAGGATGGTCATTCCTGCAGGTTCTGAAGGATTTTTGGAACCGCTTGCGCTTGAGCAGCTCGACCCGGCCGGCTCACATCGCGCAACCCCGCAGCCAGTCCAGGGCGAGGGCCGCCGTCCACGAGAATTCTCTCGCCCCCAGCCCCTCTCCGGTAAGAGGATTGAAATACTCGCAGAACCCGCTGCGCTCGATCAGCTCCAGCGTTCGCTCCTTCAGTCCGGGCAGGCGGTCGGCCACCAGCCAGTTCACGTTGACCCAGGTGGGGCCGCGCCAGTAGCGCACCGGGTCGAACTCGGGATGCTCCGGGGAGGTCGAGGGCAGGGGCCATTCGGTCCAATAGCTCTGGCGCAGCCGCTCGAGCACTCTGGCGCTGACAGGCAGGTCGAGCATGGCAGGGAGGTAGGCCCCCACCACGTCCACCTCCAGGCGCTCTCCAGCCGCTGCATCATAATAAGAGAACCGCTCCAGCGCCGGGTTGTAGAGCCGACTCATCAGGCCAGAGCAGAGCCTGGTGCCCCGTCCCCGCTCGAGCTCGCTATGGCCGAGCTGATCCGCAAGCCACTCCAGGTCTTCCTCGGCCCGGGCCAGGATAGCCGTCATCATCGGATCGTAGACGGCCAAAGGTCCCGGCCCGAAGTCCGAGTCGGCGATAGCCTTGACCAGAACCACGTAGCGTTTGTAGTGGTCGTCAGTGGGGCGCTGGGAAGGATCCCCCACCCGCTTCTTGTCCACCCGCTGAAAGGGCGGGGCTTTCGTCGGGTCGATGGCCGCCATGGCGCTATCCCAGGCGGGGCTGTTGTCCAGCCCGCTTTCCCAGGGATGCACGACGGCCACGGCGTCGTAACCGAGCGGGTCGCGGGCGATCCGGAAGAACTGGTGGGAGCGGTCGATCGGGCCCAGGAGGGCACGGATACGCCGGCCATCACCCCCCAGCTCGAGCAGTCGTCGAGCGGCGCTGGCCCACACCGGGGGCTGGGTGATGGACGAGCGGTCCCGGGTTCCCCAGAAGTCGGGCCCTGGAAAGTAGTCGGCGCTGGGCTTGTGAAAGCGGATGTGAGGGATGCGCCCGTCCGGCCACTGGCCCTGCATCAAGAGCTCGAGCTCGGTCACAGCCCGGTCGAGGTCGATGTGGGCCCAGCCGATGGCGGCGAAGGCCGAGTCCCAGGCCCACTGGTGGGGGTACAGGCGGGGCGAAGGCACGGTGTAGCCCCCCCGGTCGTTGGCGCGCAGAAGGTCGATGCAGGCTCGCTCCAGGCTCACAAAGGGGGCTTCGACTCGAGCCTTCCCCGTCCTACGCGCCCCACGCACCGGCTCGGCGGCCTTACTCGCCTGCATCGCCCGCCGGCCGACCGGCTGCCGCGGGTGGTGGCCCTGCACGACGCCCGGCTCTTGCACGACGCCCGCGCATTTGGCCTGTGCCGAGAACCACGCCGGTAACGTTCAGGGTGGGCGAGGGTGTGTGACTGCCGGACTTTTTGGTGAAGATGTGTAGTGAAAGAAAAGAGCTTTTTCGCTACGCAAAACCAAGTGTCCGCCAAAGAACCATGCCTGCGCGCTGGCCCGGGCCCTGGCAGGGCTGGCTGGCTGGCTGGGCTGGCTGGCTGGGCTGGCTGGCTGGCTGGCTGGCTGGCTGGCTGGGCTGGCTGGGCTGGCTGGCTGGCTCGCTCAGGCGGCACGAGGTCGCGCAAGATTTCCATCGTCGGCCTCACTCGCAATCGCCAGTGCCGCTGAATATCGCGAGGAGAAGACCACGCTGGTCACGTTCTGGCCGGGCGAGGGTGTCTGACGGCCGGATCCGGTGAAGATCCGTAGTGAGAGAAAAGAGCTCTTTCACTACGCGAAACCGTGTGCCCGTCGAAGAACCATGCCTGCCAGTTGGCTGGCTGGCTCAGGCGGGCGGGTCCAGTCGAGTGAGGCGCACATGGGCACCTCACTCGCCTGCGCCCACACCAGGAAGCTCGCCCCTCTCGCGGAACAAGCGCAATATCTTGCGCTTCCCCGAGTCGAGCTGACCGTGTTCGTCGTGCGCGCTCTGTTATGGGTGGGCTTCATCGTTTTCCTGGCCAACCTGACTGTGCCCGCCCCGCCCCCCTCCACCAGCGCCACCCTCCGGACGACTCCGCCGCCCGTGCCCCGCCCCGACCGCCGCTGGGCGGGCACCACGCTGACTTACTATGGAGAGCGGCCGGGGTTCGGGATGGCCTTCGAGCGCGCCCTTCTCAGGCAGTTCGAGCAGGATACGGGCATTCGGGTCAACTACATCCCCCGCCCCCTCTCAGCCAGCGAGTGCTACGCCTCCTACCAGCGAGTCTTCCAGGCCCGGAGCCCGGATGTGGACGTGATGATGGTGGACGTGGTCTGGCCGGGGGCTCTGGCTCCCCATCTAGTGCCTCTGAGCCTTTCCACCGAGGGCTTTCTGCCCCAACTGGTGGAGAACAGCATGGTGGACGGCAAGCTGGTGGCCATGCCGGGTTACCTGGGTGCCGGGCTGCTCTATTACCGCACCGACCTGTTGCAGCGCTACGGCTATGAAGGGCCGCCGAGATCCTTCGATGAGCTCGAGCAGATGGCGAAGAGCATCCAGGCAGGCGAGAAACCCGTCAACCCGCGTTTCGTTGGCTTCGTCTGGCAGGGCTATACCTACGAGGGGTTGACCTGCAACGCTCTGGAGTGGCAGGTCAGCCAGGGCGGGGGCCAGATGCTCGACCAGGTGGACAGTCCAGAGGCATTACGGGCCTTCTCGAGGGCGGCCGGATGGATCGGGACCATCTCGCCTGCGGGCGTCACCGGCTATCAAGAAGAGGACGTGCGCAACGTGTTCGAGGGCGGCAATGCCGCGTTCATGCGCCACTGGCCTTACTGCTACGCCTCCGGCAACGCGCCCGGCTCGCCCGTGAAAGGTCGCTTCGAGGTGGCCCCTCTGCCCGGGGCCTCGGTGCTGGGGGGCTGGGAGTGGGCCGTTTCGGCCTACAGTCGCCATCCCCAGGCGGCCGAGCAGCTCGTTGCTTACCAGACCTGTCTCCCGGTGCAACGCTGGCGGGCCGTCGAGGGGGCATTTCTGCCCACCCGGCCCGAGCTTTACAAAGACCCCGAGTTGCTCGAGCGCATGCCGTTCTGCGCCATCATGCCCGAGGTCTTCCGCCAGGCTATCACCCGGCCCAGCACTCGCTGTCGCGACCTCTACAACGAGGCCAGCTCGATCTACTTCCAGGGGGTGGCCACCGTGCTTCAGGGCGGCGACCCGGCCGCCTCCATGGGGCGGGTGCGCCGAGACCTGAGCGAGCTGATGCAACCGTGATGGAGCGTCGCAGGTTGGCCTGGCTGCTCCTGGCTCCCACCCTGCTGGTGCTGGCCGTGGTGGCCTTCTATCCACTGGCCCAGACGCTGGCCTACAGCTTCACCGACGCTCGCCTGGGCTCGAGTCGCCCGGTGCACTTCGTGGGCCTGCGCAACTACTTCGACCTGCTGGTCGACCCCCGCTTCTACTCCAGCCTGAGCCTTACCGTTCGCTTTGCGACCGTCACGGTGGTGTTCGAGTTCACGCTCGGGCTGATCATCGCGCTGGTGATCAACAGCCAGTTCCGCGGCCGCGGATTGATGCGGGCCGCAGTACTGGTGCCCTGGGCCATCCCCACGGTCATGTCCACCCAGATGTGGAAGTGGATGTACCACGACGTGTTTGGTGTGCTCAACGACCTGGGACTGCGCTGTGGCTTGCTCGCAGCCCCGGTGGCCTGGGCGGCCGACCCGGCCTACCTCTTCCCGGCTCTCTGCGCGGTGGATATCTGGAAGACCACCCCCTTCATCGCCTTGATGCTGCTGGCCGGCCTGCAGGTCATCCCGGCAGACATCTACGAGGCCGCCGACATCGATGGCGCCTCACCTCTCCAGCAGTTCTGGGCCCTGACCCTGCCCCTGCTCCGTCCCGCCATCGTGGTCACGCTGATCTTCCGCACCCTGGACGCCCTGCGGGCCTTCGACATCTTCTACGTGATGGTGGGCAATCGACCCCATTACCAGACTCTGGCAGTCTTCAACCAGCAGGTGCTCGTCGAGTTCTCGCGCGTGGGACCGGGCTCGGCCATCAGCGTTGTTATCTTTCTGCTGATCGCCTTCTTCGTCTTCGTCTACATGCGACTGTTCGGAGTGCGCGAATGAAGCGGCTCTCGTTCTATGCGCTCTTGACGCTCATCATTGGCTACACCGTGTTCCCCTACTACTGGGCTTTCGTCAGCTCGATCAAGCCGAGCTCGGAGATCTTTGCCACCCCGGTCGGCCTGTGGCCTCACAGTCCCACCCTGGAGAACTACCGCCTGGTGCTGAGCAATGCCGGTTTCCTGCAGGCCCTGGTCAACTCGGCCGCGGTCTGCCTGGCCAGCGTAACCATGGCTCTCACCTTCGGGTCGCTGGCTGCCTACGCGCTGGGACGATTCCAGTTCCGGGGACGCACGGCAACGCTCTATCTGGTCCTGTCCATGACCATGTTCCCCCAGATCGCCGTGCTGGGAGGGCTGTATGCCATCATCAACCAGATCGGCCTGTTCAACCGCCTCCCGGCCCTGATGCTGAGCTACCTGCTGTTCACCCTGCCTTTCACGGTGTGGGTGCTGACCAACTTTTTCAAGCAGCTCCCGGGCGAGCTCGAGGAGGCGGCCATCGTGGACGGGGCCACCCCCATGCAGACCTACCGGCTGGTCCTGTTGCCCCTGCTGAGTCCGGCTCTGGTGACCACCGGCCTGCTCGCCTTCATCCAGTGCTGGAATGAGTTCCTTTATGCCCTCTCGTTCATGCAGACCCCCGATCGCTATACCGTGACCCGGGCCATCTTCAGTTTCGCCGGGGTGACCGGCAGCGGTTACGAGATTCCGTGGGGGCAGATGATGGCCGCCACCATCCTGGTCACCCTGCCCCTGCTGGTGCTGGTGCTGATCCTGCAAAACCGTATCATCGCCGGGCTCACGGGAGGAGCTGTCAAGGGTTGAGCGGAACCTGCCCGGCATGCAGGTGACCTGTCGTTTGTGCCGCCTTCGATTCGACCTCGTCGACCCGTCCGCCAGCGAAGTGCGCTGCCCGCGTTGCGAGGGGAAGGTCAAGATCGAGCCCGAGATGCTTCAGCAGCCCGCAGCCACAAAGCCGCCGGTGGGCTGTCCGGGTTGCTTGAATTTGCTCGGTCCCACCGAGCAGTATCCCGTGCATTGCCGCTATTGCGGCTACCACATCCAGCAGGAAGAGGGAGAGAGGCTGGGCGCCTCGCTCAAAGGCTTGGAAGGCCGCCTGAAGAGCTATCTCATGGCCGGTGGGAGCCCCAGCGAGGCGGTGCGCCTGATCGAGCAGCTGGGAGTGACCTCCGAGCAGGCCTTCGGCTTTGTGGACAAGCGAGTGCTGGAGGTGCCTTTCGAGCGGCATCCTCTCTGGAAAGGCAACCAGCGGGTGACCATGGCCCCTGCTTGCGACTCGTGCGGAGTGGCCGGGCAGCTCTCTCCCTACCAGGCGACCTGGAACGTGCGCGAGGAAGAGCTCAAGCGCTACCGCGAGGGCTGGGGGGGCTTTCACGACACCGAGCTGAAGCAGTCGCGCAAGGCCCTTTATTTTCTCTGCAAGGATTGCACCAAGCTGACGCCGGAACGGTTTGCGGGCGGTTATCCCGCTCGCAACGGCTTTATCTGGAATCGGCTTGAGGCGGTGAAGGCGACCTTCCCTCCTCCCGAGCCAGTGGAGCTGGTCCTGAAGGCCTAGCCAGGAGCCCCTTGACACGGTTTTCCGGCTGCGCGACGGGCGTCCACGAGGACTTCTAGCTTTTCATCTCCCCCAGATCGAGGATCAGGGGCAGCGTGTACATGGCGCCCCGTCCCCCGTCGTAGCGGATGGGCTCGGTCAGCGGGGCGACCGTCAGCTTGCTCTCGTAGGCCGGCAGCCCCGGAGAGCTGGCCTGCACCTGGTAGGTGCCGGGAATCAACTCCACCTGGAAGCGCCCCCGCGGATCGGTCTCGAGCGGCACGACAAATCCGTCGCTGGTGATGAACTTGACCTGGGCCGGAAACAGGCCCATCCCCCCCGGAGTGGCCGGCAGGGGCGGTGGTGGGGGCTCGCCCAGCCAGCTTTTCTGGCTGTCGATGATAAGCCCGGCAAAACGCGTCGGGCGGTGCGGGCCGGGCAGGATGGAACGGGCCTTTCCCTGGCCGAAGCAAGACTTGCACCCGCTGGCCTTGCCCTGGCACTCGGGGCAAGCTCGCTGCTCCAGCCTGTCCCCCTCCCAGAGGGGCGGCTGGCCGATCTTGCCACTCATGAGCAGGGCCAGCGGCGTCAACATGAGAGCGACCGACAAAAACAGGACCAGCCTGAGCCTGGTTGCAAACTTCACGCACGTGCCTTCCGCGCCCACCGCGCCGTTCCTTCGGCAGGCCTCGAAGGCTCTGGAGGAGAACCGCGCTCTTGATGGGCGAGCCGCTCAAGATTCTCTTTCTCACCACTACCGACGATCAGGCGGCCACTTTTCTGCGCTCCTGGTTCTACCGCCTCTCGGCCCAGGAGGCCGAGGTCAGCCTGGCGACCACCGTGGCCTACTTCCGCGATGAGCTGGAGGAGGCCGGGGCCCAGGTGCTGGACCTGAGCTTCTCGCCCCGACCGAATCTGACGAGCGATCTGGCCTCGATGATCGATCTGGTCTACCTGATCGGTCGATTGCGTCCCGATGTGGTCCACACCCACAGCGTGCGGGCCGGGTTTCTGGGGCGGCTGGCGGCCTGGCTGTGCGCCGTGCCGGTGGTGATCCACACGGTGCGCAGCCTGCCCTCCAACGGGACCGCCTGGGCCATGGAGTGGCTGGCGGCTCGCTGGTGCCATCACCTGGTGGCTGTTTCCGAGCAGGACTTCGAGCAGGTCGCCCGTCGGCTGGCTCCCCGCCGCAAGCTCTCGCTGATTCGCGACGGCATCTCTCGGCACGACTTCGCCCCCCGCGAGGGCTCGCGCGAGCGGGTACGCAAGAAGCTGGGCCTGGAGGAGAGCGAGCCCCTGGTGGGGCTGGTCGTAGAGCCGGGAACCCGCATCCTGGAAAGCTTGCAGGAGCGACGTCCCGAGGTGCACCTGGGTTATCTGGGGCTCACGCGTCCCGATCCCGACGAGCCCCGGGTGCACCACCTTCCCTGGGGTCGCTCGGGGCCGGACGTCCTGGCTTCCCTGGACGTTTTCGTGCTCACCTCGGCCCACCGTGAGCTGCATCCCCTGCTGCTGGGCATCATGCAGTTGGGCAAGCCGGTCGTCTCGCTGGTTCCCACCGAGGTCATCCGGCCCGGGGTGGACGGCCTGGTGTGTGCTGAATCGGAGCTGGACGAAACGGTGGAGTTTCTGCTCACTCACCCGGAAGAGGCGGCCCGGCTGGGAGCGGCCGCCCGAGAGCGAGTCGAGAGCGTTTATGACGACAGCGACTCCAAGAGCCGGCTCTGGTCGCTGTATCACAACCTGTGGTCGCGCCATCGCTCGCAGTCAGAGTAATTTCAGTCCCCCGTTCTAAGCTGAAGCGATGCTGTTGCGACCGATCCCGGCCCACGCGACCCCTGCGCCCGTCCACGGCGCCCGGGCCGATTTCCTGGTCAGAGCCCGCGACTATCCTGAGCTACGTGCTTTCGTGGAGAAAGCGGTCCAGCCGTTGCAGGGCTCGCCCGGGGCCGTCCGGGTCTATCGGGCGGCCAGCCAGCTGGTCGACCAGGGAGTGCCCGAGTCTCAGGCCACCTGGGCGCGTCATCTCTTTCAGAGTCTGGGGATTGACTTGATGAGCGGCATCGACCGCTATCGTCTGGGCCAGGCTCTGCTCGACCTGCTCGAGCCTGACTACAGCTCCGCCAGCGATCGGATCGCCCGGGGCCGGGTCGAGTTGAGTCAACCTCTTGGGAGCGGCTCCACCTCGGTGTTCTCCGATTTGGAGAAGCAGCTCGGGGATCGCTCTGCGGTCAGTCGCCTGGCCTCCCCTCGTGTCGGCTCGGGAGTCAAGGCCCGGGGGCAGGTGCTGCTGGTGAACGGTATTCCGGTTCGGCTGCGTCAGCAGGCATAGGCATGGGCCCGGGGAATTCCCCGGAAGATGCTGGCCTGGAATGCTCAACCCCCGCGCCCCGACCTGGCCTCTCCCTTCCTGCTCGAAGGGCAGGGCGAGAAGGTGGCCGTGCTTTTGCTGCACGGGTTCGCCTGCTCACCCCAGACCATGCGAAGCCTGGGGACGGCTCTGCACATGCGAGGCCATACCTGCTACGCGCCCCTCCTGCCGGGCCACGGCGAGATGCTGGAAGACTTCAACATGGTGCTCTCCACCGACTGGCTCGACGCGGCCGAAGCCAGTTTCGACCACCTCAAGCAGCGCTACGACCGGGTGGCGGTGGTGGGCTTCTCGATGGGCGGCACGCTGGGCCTGCACCTTGCCACGGTGCGCACTCTGCAGTCGTTGACCCTGCTGGCCACCCCGGTTTTCTTCGGGTCATGGGTGCGTCGTTTTTATCCCATGGCTCGCTCATTTACCTCGGCCCTGCCGGTGGTTTTCGACGTGGCCAATCATCGAGCGCGCAAGCGCAGAAAGCTCGGGGTGCACACGGTGTTGCCGGTGCACGCCGTGGGCGAGCTGCTGGCGCTGCTCGAAGAGGTGCGACCGCGCCTGAGCCAGGTCGAGTGCCCGCTCTTGATCGCCCAGTCGCGCTCGGATCACACCGTGCCGCCCACCAACGCCCCGTTCATCGCTCAGAACGTCTCATCGCGGTTGCGAAGATTGCTGTGGCTGCGGCGCGCCTTCCATGTCTTGCCGGTTGACTATGGCTTCCGCCGTCTCGAGCATGAAACGGCTCGCTTTCTGGCCGAGGTTGACGCGCGGGTTACGTCGCTACGATAAACTCGAGATGCGAGGCCATTTCGACCAGCTCGTCAGCCTTCTTCTCCATCAGCTGTTGCTCGAGGGTGCGCTCGGCCGCCTGGCTGCGCGATTGCTCGGCATCGAGCTTGAGACGCGAGGCCTCGGCACCCTTGCTGCGGGACTGGTCCTTGAGGTGGGTGGAACGCTTCTCAGCATCGCTGGAGGCCTGCTCGGCGCTCTTGTGTCGCTGCTGGGCCGCCTCGCCGCTCTGGCGGCGGCTGCGGCTCTCGCCCTGCAGGCGGGTGCCCTCGGTGCTGTGACGCATGACCCGCGCTTCCCGGTCGCCTGCCTGGGTCAGCAGGCTCATTCCCTGCTGGTACAACTCGTTGGACTTCTCTGCTTCGGCGCGCTCCAGGGCGCGCTCGCCCTGAGAGCGGAGCATGTCGGCCTCGCGCCTGGCGCCCCGGGCCAGCGACTCGGCCTCCTGGGCCTGCTGCTCGAGCTGGCTGGCTTTGGAGAGCTCAGCCTCGGACTCGATGCGGGCCCGATCCGATTCCATCCGACCGAAGATCGACTCGCCCTGAGCCACGGCTGATTGGCGCTCGAGCTCCTGAGAGGCCTGATCGGCCTGGGCTGCCTGAGCGGTGGAGGTCTGGGCCTTCTCGTTGAGCTTGGCCACCTCGACCTTCAGGGCGGCCACCCGCTCCTTGAGATGGCCCAGCGAGGTGCGCTCGCCGTTCGCTTTGACGGCCACGGCATCGACCACCACGCCGCTCCTGTCTTGTCCCCCCTGGTTTTTCAGCTTCTGCAGGTAGTCGGCATAGGCTTCCAGCATCGGGGAGCGGGCACCGGATTTATTGAGTTCTTCGATGGCTTCAGGCATGTCCAGATCATCCCTCATCGGCCTGAAAGGGTTATGAATATCCGATGAACTTCCGGCCAGGCCCACCGTTTCAGGTTTTTTTCAGGCTCCAGTCGAGATATTGTGCTATGGACAATGGTGTGCCTTACCCCGCTGCGGCTGCGGCCGAGAAATTCTATCGGCTCCATTCGCCGGGTCTGGTGGCGTCACTGCTGGAGTTCTTCGGTCAGCGTCCCTGCGAGCGATTGCTCTCGTTTGATGAAGTGCATCAGCTGTTGACTGAGAAGCGCCAGATCCCGCGCGGCACGCGGATGATCCCCATCGACCACATCGT
>QWHO01000553.1 GCA_021404945.1 bacterium CPR1 | reverse complement strand
CGGTCGAGCCGATGCCGCCCATGAGAACGACTTTGCGTCCCGCCTGGATCTGCCGAAGGAGCCAGTCGTTGTAAGCCTGGGCATTGGGCAGTGAACTGCCGCTCCACCAGGTCAAGACGCCTCGGTAGGGCTCCATCTCGGCATCGCTCGGCAGGCCATCCTCGATGGCCCGGTAGTCGACCACCAGGCCGAGGTAGTTCAGAACGCTCTCGCCCTGCTGATGGAGCGAGTTGACCACTGAGGTCTCCCGGGCCGAACGCTGGTAAAAGCAGAGCACCCGTCGCTTGAGCTCGGTGACCTCGGCCGGCAGGGGGGGCGGCTGGGGGAGGGCCGCGGGCGGCGGCGCGCCGACCTGAGTCGGAGTCACCGCCAGCGACCTCCTCTCGGGCAGCTTCTGGGGCCGGTAGGTCAGCGTCTCCTCCAGGAAGCGTTTCAGATCGATGTGAAACTGGTTCTCCTTGCCGTCGAAGCGCACGATGTAATTTTCGAGGGCCAGCCCGCCGTAGGGGGTGCGCACGACCACCGCGCTCTCGCCCTCGGGCAGATCGGTGCGACCGAGGCGCAGGAAGACCTTGTCTTCCGGGCTCGCGGGCCGGAACAGGAAGTAGTGGGTCAGGTGGGCTTTCTCGAGCCACGGGATCATGGCCTGATCGCGGCCCTGCTCGGTGATCTTGCTGGCGTCGTTGGTCCAGGTGCCCTTGAACTCGAGGCCAAAGGGGTAGAAGAAGTTGTTGTATTCCTCGCTCAGGAGCCAGCGGTCGAGGCCGTCGTTGAGCTGCTCCTGGAAGGCCCCGTAGTTGCCGAAGACGACCACCTTGCGGCCGGCCACGATCTGGTCGGTGAGCCAGTTGGCATAGGCAGCCGCGTTGCGGGTGGCCGGGCTGCGATACCAGGTGATGATGCCCACGTACTGCTTCATCTCCGCCTCGGAGGGCAGGCCGTCCTCGAGGTTGCGGTAATCCACCGAGTAGCCCAGCTCCTTGAGGGGAGCCGCCAGGAACAGCTTGATCTCGTTGTTCTCGGCGCTGGTGCCTTCGGAGCCCTTGTAGAGCCCGAGCAGCCGTCCGCCCGGGGTCAGCCGGTCGGAGACCGCCGCCGGCGCCAGGGCCGAGGACAGGAAGGCGCTGGGATCGATGCGCAGGGCATTGTCTTTCCAGATGTAGGACTCGCCCGCCATGGCGCCATGCGGGGTGCGCACTACCAGGTAGCTGTCCGAGTCGGGCATATCCTTGCGGCGCACCACCAGGTCGCCCTGGTTGCGCGAGTCGTGCGAGCGGAACAGAAGGTAGTAGGTGGGCTTGACGGCGCCCCGGACGATCTTCTGGTTCAGGCTCACGACCTGCAACTGCTCGGCGGCCCCGGTGTAAGCGGCCGCGTAGTTGAGGCCGAAGGGCATGAAGAACTCGTTGAGCTCTTCGTTGGTCAGCCAGGTCTTCTCGTCGGTGGTGTGGGCCCCAAAGTTGCCCAGCACGATGACCTTGCGCCCGGCCATGACCTGATCGCGCAGCCAGCGCACGTATTCCTGAGGCCGGGCATACTTTGCGGTCTGGTGCCAGCTCAACACGGCGGCGTATTTCTGCATCTCCTGCGGGGAGGGCAGCGACCTGTCCACGTCGTGGTAAGCCACCTGGTAGCCCAGCTTCTTGAGGACTGCCTCCAGGTGGGCCTTGACCGGCGTGGCGGCGGCGGTCTTGAACTCGCTCCCCTTGTAGACCACCAGCACCTGGCCCGTGTCGGCGGCCAGGGCCGGCGGGCAAAGAAAAGCCAGGAAAAGCAGTTGCCAGAGCCATTTACGGGCTTTCAACACTCAGCGCACCATCCCCAAAGAATCAGCAGGAAACCGGCCTTGCATTCTGTAGTGTCCCGCGGTGGACCTTCCTCGCACCCTTGCAATCCTGATCAGCGCGTTGCTCTGGCTGGCTCCCGCCCAGGCCCGCCCGCCCGGACGCGAGCCCTGGGCTCCCACAAACTACGCCGTCTACTACGGCCAGTGGGACGAGGCCCTGGTGGAGCAGGCGCTCGGCTTTGAGCTGCTCATTTTGCAGCCCTCGGGGGTGACCCGCGAGCAAACCAGAAGACTGCGAGCCGGGCGGGACGCTCAGAGCGGCACCTCCGACGATGTGAAGGTTCTGGCCTACGTCTCGCTGGGCGAGGACGAGACCCCGCCTCGCGGGCTCGCCCCCGCCGCGGCGAGCGGACCGGTGCACCGCCAGCCGGGCGGCACTCTGGCCCCGGGCAACAACGACTTTCCCACCGCCTACCTCGACGAGGTCAAGCTGCTGCGCGACCAGGACGGCTTCTTCAAGCTCTCGGCCGACGGCGCGGTGGCCTCGACCGCCGGTCAGGACGGCCTGCCCGACGAGAACGGCGTGTGGGGCAGCTTCTACACCGCTTCGGGCGATCCGGGCTGGCATGAGACCGTGCGCCAGCGCACGCTGGCCATCGAGCAGAAGCTGGAGGTGGATGGCTTCTTCCTCGACACCCTGGACACCGCCTCGCGCTGGGGCGCCTACCCCTGGATGGAAAAGGACATGGTGGAGCTGGTGGCCGCCGTGCGGAGCTGGCATCCCCGGGCCATCCTGGTGGCCAACCGGGGGCTCTCGCTGTTCTACGATCATGCCGAGGCCATGCGAGGGAACCTCGATGGCGTGATGTACGAGAGCTTCCTGACCGATTGGGACTGGCAGCGCAAGCGGGCCATCACCCACCCTTTCCTGGACTCGCAGTGGGAGATTCTGCGCGACCTGCTGCTGCCCCAGGCCAGCCGGCCGGACGGTTTCTTCCTGCTCTTTCTCAACTACCGAGACCCGGCCCAGAGCGACGTTCCAGGCTTCCTGCAGCGCGAGCGAGAGCTGCTCGAGGGCATTCCCCACGCCGCCTGCTGGACCACTCCAGATCTGCAGCGCCTCGAGCCGCCGGCCCCACCTCCTTCCAAGGTCGAGTTGCACGCCCTGGAGGTCGTCCGGGCCGAGAGCACCGAGGCCGGCACCGTCCGAATGACTCTGAAAGGCAAAGCCCCCCCCGATGCTCTGGTGGAGATCGTCTCCGGTCTCCAACCCGGTCCCCTCTCCCCCCGCCTTCGATTTGCCCGCGCCGGAGAGAGCACGCTGGAGGTCTGGGGCGTGCGTGAGCAGCAGCTCTGGGTTCGTGTGCTGGGTGGCGGCTCCGCCGGACCCTTCCAACCGGTCGTGGTGACCGGACCCCTCCTGCCGGCGGTGGCCGACCTTCAGGTCCAGGGTCTGGAGCAGAAGGTGCGTCTGAGCTGGAAGGGTGTGCCCAGAGCCACTTACGACGTCTACTCGGGCGAGTCGGCCGACCGGCTCAAGCGGGTGGCCAGAGTGACTGTGCCCGAGGCCTTCCTGCAAAGCCTTGCCAACGACCAGACCCGGGCTTTCGCCGTGGCCCAGATCCGAAACGGCAAGAAGGTCGCCTTCTCGGACATCGTCTTCGGGGCGGCTCGCGACCGGACTCCCCCGCCGCCGCCGGCTCGGGTCCAGGTGGAGGGCAACCGGGTGACCTGGCAGGCCAGCCCTGCCCTCGACCT
>QWHO01000060.1 GCA_021404945.1 bacterium CPR1 | reverse complement strand
GGCGGAGCGGTGGGCAGCGCCCCCCCGGCTGCGGCGGCCAGGCCGACCCAGGCCACTCGGCCCGCTGAGGGCACGAAGCCGACCGAAGCCGGCAAGGCGGCCGACGACGACAAAGAGACCGACAAGGTGGAGCTGAGCCCGGAGACCCAGCAGGCCGCCCAACAGCTGCAGGGACAGCCGGGCGTGCAGCAGCCCGAGCAGTTGCAGAATGCCGCCAAGAGCGGCGAGGGTCAAGCCGGAGCCACCGGCAGCTACGACGTGCAAACCCGGGCCACCGGCTCGACCCAGAGCGTAGATGTGCAGTCTGCCGGCCAGATCGGGCCAGGCTCCTACTTCCGCAGCTTCCGCAAGCTAGACGACTCGCCGCTGCTGGCCAGCCCCACGCTGCACAAGCGCAAGGGGGGCGAGGTCGCCAACAATCTGGAAGAGCAACAGAACGCCCAGAAGGGTCAGCAGCCCCAGCAGGTGGATCCCACCACTCAGACGGCTGACCCGCAGTTGCTGGCCCGCCTGCGCAACCCGCGCGCCGACCAGACCTGACAGAAGAGGGGGCCCCAAAGCTCGAGTCCGGAACTGCGTTCCTGCGCGTTGTAAAGTGCAAGACCAGAGTGCGAGCACATGAGAAGTCCGGCCGCCTGCAATATCTTGTGGTGGCGGAGGCGGGGGCAGGGCCCCCCGAGAGCGTAGCTCATCCGACACCCCATGGGGGTTTGCGGCCGGACTTCTAGCGCAGAAGCGCCTGGAGGCTGCTGGGCGGCTGGTAAGGTAGCGCCTGCGAGCTGTAGTTGCCTCGCGCCACCGCTTCGATGACGCCCATGTGGCTGCCGCCAGGCACGTAGTGCACGCTGGCTCTCAGGTTCTGCTCCACCGCCCGGAAGGCGGGCTGGGTGTAGTCGATGAGCGTATCGGCCTGACCGTAGAAGATGCGGGTCCTGATATTGGCCGGGAGCGTGGTGCGCTCGAGCTCGGCCTGATAGTCGGAGCTGGAGCCCATGTCGTAGCCAGGCATCGTTCCCGGGAACAGCCGCGCCAGCGGGCGGGGGACGAGCTGGGCGGTGTTGGCCAGAGGGAACCCTGCCAGGGGCGGGGTGAGCATGTTCAGCTGCACCGTGCCCGCCTGCACGCCCAGCTCGGCCAGGGCTTTCACGCTGAAGCGAGCCCCCATGCAGTGGGCGTCGATGCGCAGCAGCCGGTTGGGATGAGCCCGGCGCCAGGCGCTCAGCTCGCTGGCCAGGTCACGGGCGGTCTCGCGCAGTGTGCACTGGTGATCTTCGTAGACGAAGGCCATGGTGTTGTAGCCCTCGTCCGCGGCCTGACGGGTGAGAGACTGCAGCTGGTCGGGCGATCCATTCATGCCGTAGATGCTCACTTGGGTGGGGCGATCAGAGCGCTGGCCGGACAGGGGCACCAGACGTCCGCACCGCTCCCCACCCGGCAGCTCGGCGGCCAGGTGCTGGCGGGTGATGCTCTCGCCGGCCTGACGAGCCATGACCGGGCCGCCCGGGAGACTGGCGCAGGCTCCCAGGCTGCCGCACAGAGCCACCAGCAGAGCGATGCGGGGAAGCCCCGTCGGAGCCTTCGGGGTGGACAGGCTCACCTGGTCCAGGTTGACGCTCTCCAGTTTGGAGTCAGCCTGAGGACGGGCTATCCTGCTTGCCGCCGCCAGGGGGAGGGCGGCCATCCGGGTCGAGATCATGTTCTGATTTTACGGCTCTCTCCTCAAAGGAGGATGAAAGTTCAGCGCGGCTCGATCCTGGCCACGAAGTCGGGCAGCGCGGAGAACCTGAGCACGATGGCCTGTCCCTGGCGGGTGACGTCCACCTTGCCTCCATCGGTGGCGAGCAGGCTGAGCGAGCTCTGATCGGCAGGCAGCGGCGCTGTCAGGGTGGGCAGGTAGCCCTTCAGGTCGATGCGCTCCTCGCCCTCTTGCGAGCTGACCTGGTAGACCAGGGGCGACGTCTGGCTGAGGGCGCGGGCGATCAAGAGACCCCCCTCGTCGCTGAGCTCGAGACCGGTGGGAGTACGCTGGACGAGCACCACGCCGGTCTCCATGCCCTGCGTCAGGGTGATGCGGTACTGGTCCCCGGGGCCCGCAGGCAGAACGGAGGTCAGGATGAGGATGAAAAGAGTGGACAGGATCTCGTGCAGGGGCATGGCGAGACCTTTCGGGGCCAGACAGAAAGACCCTGGCCGGTCCTGCCGGAAGTCGAAACCTCCGGACGGGGAGCACGAACACAGCTTGCAGGCTCCCTGACCCCCTGCAGGTCGGATCTGTCCGCCCTCGAACCGACCAGGATGTATGGGAGTGAGGGCGTCCCCATCGAGCGTTATGAGGCGGAACGCTCCGGCGAGAGCCGATCGGTGCAGATACCCGACGATTGCGATCTCTGCCAGGCCGCTCTGAAGCCCTTCGAGATGGCGCCGCAGACGGTGCGATGGCGCACCCCCGAGCAGGTGGTCGCGAACAAGGTGAAGATTTCCGTGCCATTTGTGGTCGAGGTGAGAGAGAAGACGAGCACCTGGTATCAGCAGGCTGGCACCTACTTTCTCTGCCAGAGTTGCCGCAACAGGTTACGCCCACCGCTTGCCAGGGCACTGCTTTACGGGCTGGGCGCCGCGGTCATCTCACTCCTCCCCTCTTTCCTACTGCTCGGGGATGGCCCGCTCTGGTTTGTCTTGCTCGGGCCCGGCGTGGCCTTCGGCCTGGGGGTCCTTCTAGGGCTGCGCAGCCGTTACCGGGGATACCCCGCCAGCGTGGGCTTTCGCATCCACACCACGACTTTCGATGGGCGAGACCGCCCGCTGGGCCTCCTGATCGCGGTGCTGGTGGGATTGGCGCTCGTCCTCACGGACTCGTTCGTGGACGCCCACCGACGACCCTCGGCCCAGGCGCGCCTGATTGACGCCGCCGACGCCAGGAGCAATCCCGACCGGATCGCGCTCCTGCACCGAGAGCTGAACGACCTCGATCAGGCCGTTCCCGAAGATCGAAACCAGGTCGCCGAGATGGTCCTGGAAGGCTGGAGTCTGCACTGCGAGCTCCCCGACCGGATGTACCCCACCGTGAGAGAGTTTATCCGGGGGGTCAAAGAGACGATCCAGGGCGGGTTCATCCAGGCCGATACAAAGACGACCATCCTGATCCTCGGGCGGGAGAGCCCGGCTCAGCGCCTGGCCCGATCTCACGAAGGTCGTCTCGAGGGCCCGTTTCGGAGCCAGGCCGCTTTCGAGAGAGTGCTGGGCGCGATCGCCAAGCGCACCAAAGCTCCCCTCAAAGAAATGCTCCCGCCGCTCGAGGAAGCCCACAGGGCTTTAAAACTGCTGGGGCAAGAAGTCAGCATGCTCAAGATGGTGGAGAAGCTGGCCCAAAAATGCGAACGTGGAGGCGACTGGCGTGCCCACCTGGCCGAGGTCAGGTCGGAGGCCTCTTCCTACCCCGAGAGATTCCGCGAAGGTGCCGCGCGGTAAACGCTTGAGGAATTGGCGCGGCGCCGTTCGACCATTTCTGCACAAACTTGAGCCTGCGCTCTGGAAGTCAGTCCCTGATCTCAAGATAGACATCGGCCCCCGAGCAGCCTCAGGGTTGACAGCGCCGCAATGTCAGCGCCGCGGCACTCGCACCGAGCCGAAGCGCACGAAGCTCCCCTCGTTGACCACCGGGGAGGCCTTGGCGTCGGCCGGGCTGTCCAGGATCTCGGCCTGAAGGGCCTGCTGGAAGGCCCGGTCTGAATCCATTCCCTGCGCCTCGAGCTCCTTCCAGTTGAGGTAGACCGCGCATGCCCGGGGAATCACTCGAGCTTCATCCAGCGAGTGCAAAATGCGGGTCAGGTCGGCGCGCAACAGGCTGCGGTCGGGAACCGACTCGAGCAGGGCCAGGGCCGCCGAAGCGCTCTCCTCGTCGGCCAGGGGCAGCCCCAGCCAGGCCTGTGCCAGCTCGACTCGCGCAGAGGTGGGGGTGATCGCCCGGCTGTTCTCGATCCTCACCTGGTATTCGGGCAGTGACTCGGCCATTGCAGCCCCGTCACGAACCAGGCGTGCCCCTGTCTCGGGCGACGGCCTCGCCGCCAGTTGCTCTTTATAGAGGGCAACCTCGGCCCGTCGATGAGGCTCGAGCAGGTCGTTGCGGGCGTGCTCGGTCGGCGTCGACCGGATCATCTCGGGCAGCAAAACGGAGCGCTGGCGAGCGGTCAGGGGGTTGGCCGTCATCGCGACCATGCTGGCCAGGGACGAGCCTTCCATCCAGGAGGTATCCCGACCCCTCCACACCTCCTGGAGGGTCGGGAACATCTGGAAGTCCAGCAATCCCGGGCCCCGTCCCAGAAGCTTGAGGCAATCCTCCGTGCGCTCCAGGGAGGGAGCATCCTTCAGGGCGCTCAGGCGGCGCTCGTAGTCCTCCCCCGCCAGCTTGCTGAGCGCGCTCTGTACAAAGTCGTAGCTCTGCCCCAGCTGGTGGACGTGGCCCCCGAACGCCTCCAGGTCGGGGCGGATGCGATCGAGCAGGTCTCGACGGTCCTCGCGCGACAGACACTCGGCCAGGATGAAGCGGCTGCGCGCGGCGTGCGACAGTTGCTCCACCGGGCCACCGTCTGCGGCCGAGCGCTGCAGCGCCAGGTCCACGCCGGGCAGCGGGAGCTTGTCGGCTACCAGGTGGAGCAGCTTCAAGCGCAAGGGAGCATCCGGCACGCCCGTCATGGCACTCCAGGTTGCCTGATCCACCGCAGTCGAGCGCAATCCGAGCTCGAGATGCTCGAGCACCCTCTCGTGGGGCAGCGGCCCACCCGGACGCGCGCCGACGCAGACGGCGACGTCGAGCAGTCTCTCTGCCTCGTCCAGGCGCTCGGACAGGCCCAGGTCGCGGCTCAGCAGATGCTCCATACCGGCGTCCAGGACCTTCTGGCGCAGGGGGTCGAGGATGTCCCCGGTGGTCATTCCCTCGCTGGGGCGGACCATCAGCTCGTTCAGGATCTCGTCTCCCCCCGAGAGGACTCCATGCTCGCGGCAGGCGACCAGCATTCCGAGCCGGGTATCGTCTGTGGGCTCCAGGTCGCCGAGCGTGAGGCCGGCAGAACGCCCCATCTCGGCTGCCAGCCTGGAGCTCTGGGCCAGATCACGGCCCAGGTCGTACTCGCTCGAGTCCAGGATGCACTTTTTCACCCACTCGGCCACCGAACAGAGCTGCCCGTCGGGGAGCGCCAGACGGGCCTCCCCGAGCCCCACGCGGTTGAGCACCGACAGGGCTCGAGCGCTGTTCTCCCAGCGGTAGCGCATGCCCAGCTCGAACCTGGAATCGGGAAGCTCGACGCAGGAAAGGAGCAGCTCACGTTGCTCGCTGGTGGGCCGCCAGCCGCGCTCGGCGGCGCGGGACAGGAAATCCGCCTGGATCTGGTTGAGCCCGAACGGCAGCTCGCCCTCCAGAATGCTGTCCGCGACCACGCCATCAAGTCCCGGGTCGGTGTCGGCCAGTCGAATCATCAGGGCGAGGGCCTGGAAGTTGACCCTGGCAAAGGGGGTATCACGGAGGGGCTGCAGCTGCTCGCGCACGAAGCTCTCGTCCGCCGGACGGATACTGGCCAGCTTCTCCAGTGCCTTCGGCACCATCTCCAACTGCGACTCGTTCCATCCCAGCCAGCCCCGAGCCCAAAGATCAGCGCCAAGAGTGGCAAAGCGAGGGTCGGGCAGCGGCTGCTCCAGGGCGCGCTTGAGCTCGTCCGCGGTGGCGAAGAGGGGGGGCGAGACCTCCAGCGCGTTCCCGCGGGCCACGAGCCACTCGGCCGGCGCCGAAGGCATGCCGAGCAGGCTCAGGCAGCGCTCGTCCTTGAGCAGGTGATAAGCCTGCAGCAGCACCCGCGATGCGCCAGGCTCCCTGGCTGAAAGCCCCTCGAGGGAGGGCCCGATGTCCACGTTCAGGCTCGGTTGCGCTGCTTTGTAACCGACCTCGCGCTCGAGCCTGCGCAGCGGATCGAGTTTCACCTTGCCCAGGAGAGCGCGGGCCATCCGGGCCGACCGCACGCCCTGGGCGCCCCGAGCCAGCTCGATCAGCTCCTCGCGCGGCGCATAGCGATCCACCGGCTTCCAGGAAGCCGCCGAGGAGGGCCCTTTCAGCGCCCACGGTCGCAGGAGGGTCATCGAGACCAGCACCCGATCAAGATAACGGCCAGGGCTGAAAATTTGCTGTCGATCTCCGCCGGGACAGAGACCTCGCCGTGCTCTCCACAATTCCAGGGCATGCAGGTTTCGGGCCTGAACGGCCTGCCCGGCGGGAGCGCCTGGCCGCCGCGCGCTGAGAGAGTTTCGACCCGCGAGCTTAGCGGACGGTGATGGTCACCGGGTCGCTGCGCAGCCGGGCGCCCTGCGCGCCCAGCGCTTCGGCCTCCAGCCGGTGGGTGCCGGGAGAGAGCTGCCAGCGCTGGCTGAAGGGTCCGGTTACGGCGCTCAAACGCTGGCCGTCCACGATGAAGGTGAGGCTGCGGCAGCCCTCGGGCACGACGGCCCGCAGCTTGAGGCTCTGGTACTCGCCGCGCAGCAGGGGATCGATGCGAAAATGGTCGCCGTCCTCCGGAAAGACGATGCGCACCTTGCCTTCCAATCTGGGAGCGGGAGGCGGTCGGGGCAATCCCCGATCCTCCATCCAGGGTTGATACTCGGGTCGATACACCTCGAAGCCGGGCTGGCGGTGCACGCTGCATTCTTCCGAGGGCTCGGTGCCGGCGGCGAAGAGCTCCTCCATCCGGTGGGGACAGCTCGAGCCCGGACGCTCGCCCGAGGCGGTGCACACCGTCAGGTGATTCACTCCGGCGGGCTCGGGGAAGGCAGAGAAGGCCTCGGCCGGACCGCGCCGATGCAGAAAGAGCATGACGTCGCGGAAGAGAGGCCCGGCGCCGGTGATGCCGGACACGTCCACCATGGGGTCAGCGTCGAAGTTGCCCACCCAGACCGCCACCACGTAGCCCTTCGTGTAGCCCACCGTCCAGTTGTCGCGGTAGGCCTTGGAGGTGCCGGTCTTGGCGGCGCAGGGGAAGGGCAGATTGAGCACCGAGTCGGCTCCGAAGGCGTTCACTCGGGCGTTCTTGTCAGACAGGATGCTGGTGATCAGGTAGGCGGTCACGGGGTCGAACACGCGCCGGTCGGCCGGGGCCGGCTGCTCGAGCAGGGTGCGCGAGGGGGCGAACAGCCCGCCCCGGGCCAGGCAGCGATAGGCCTGGGCCAGCTCGAGCAGGGTCACCTCGCCATCGCCCAGGGTCAGGCCCAGCCCGTAGTGATCGGGGGCCTCGGTCAGCTCCACGAAGCCCAGCTCGCGCAGGCGAAGCAGCAGGGCATCCACCCCCACCTCGTGCAGCACCCGCACGGCGCTGACGTTATAAGAGCAGGCCAGGGCCTCGCGCAGCCGCACCGGACCGTGGAACTTCCGGTCGTAATTGTCGGGCAGGTAGCGATCCTCCAGCGAGCCGGTCTCGATGTCGCTGACCAGACTGGCCGGACTGAGACCCCGCTCCAGGGCCAGGGCGTAGGTGAAGGGCTTGAGCGAGGAGCCGGGCTGGCGCAGGGCCAGGGCGGCGTTCACCTGGCCCTGGGCGTAGTCCACCGAGCCGGCCATGGCCAGCACCTCGCCCGTGTCCACCGAGAGCACCAGCACGGCGCCGTTGGTGACCTGCTGGGGCTGGAGGCGAGCCAGGTGGGCTCGCAGCATGAGCTCGACCTCTTCCTGCAGGGGCCAGTCCAGGGTGGTGCGGGTTACCGGCCCGGGCGGCAAGCCCTCCGAAGTCACGAAATCGCAGAAGTGGGAAGCCCGGAAGGCGCCCTCGGGAAAGGCCGGCTCGATGGGCTCGTCCAGGGCCAGCTTCAGCTCCTCGCCGGTCAGGTCCATGCGCTTGAGGAGGTCTTGCTGCAGGGGCAGGATCGCTTCGAGGTTGACGTAGGGATTGTAATGGCCGGGGGCGCGCGGCAGAATGGCCAGGAAAGCGGCCTGGGCAGGCGAGAGAGCCAGGGCGGGGCGCTCGAAGTAAAGCCGGGAGGCGGCCTCGGCCCCCAGGGCCTGGTTGCCGTAGCTCACCCGGTTGAGGTAGAGCTCGAGGATCTGCGCCTTGCTGAGGCTGGCCTCCAGGCGCAGGGCGTAGAAGGCCTCGCGCAGCTTCGAGCGCCAACCGCGCGGGCCGATGTCGACCAGGTTGCGGACCAGTTGCTGGGTCAGGGTGGATCCGCCCGAGACCAGCTCGCCGCTCTGAACGTCCAGCCACACGGCCCGTGCCACCGCCAGCGGGTCCACGCCGGGGTGATAGTAGAAGCGCCGGTCCTCGCTGACCAGGGTGGCCCGGATCAGAGAGGGGGAGATCTGATCCAGGCCCACGGCATGGCTGGAGATGTGCTCGGGGCCGAGCACCTCGCGCAAGGGCAGGCCGTGCCGGTCGGTGAGCTGCACCGAGCCGGCCGGGGCCGGATGGCGGATGGCCTCGGGCACGGGCCAGAGGAAGAACACCAGAGCGGCCAGGGCCACGAGGCCCAGGGCCCAGCGCACCCGACGGCCGAGCCGGAGCCGTCTCAGCGGATCTCCACCGCCTGGCGGGCAGTGGTGCCGAACACCTCGGGCTCGTACATCTCCTCGCACTTCGTGGCCGGCTGGTCGTATTTGCCGGGATAGCCGGCCCGCACCAGGTACTCGAAGGTGTGCTCGCCAGGCTCGAGCTGCTGGGCGAAGAGCAGCACGCGGTCATCATGCACCTCGAAGTGGTCGAAGGTGCCGCCCCAGCCGGAACGGTCCTTCGAGCCCATCTGCAGGGCCCGGCGCATGGTGTCGGACTCGGTCTCGAAGGTGGTCTGCACCACCTCCAGCCCCCCCGGCAGCGGGTCGTCGAGCACCACGAAGCGACGCTCTTGCGGGGTGATCACCGAGAGGGTGACCTTGTAGATCTTGCCCGCCTTGAGCACCGGGTCGACGGTGTTGGTTTCGACGTTGACCACCTGCTTGAGCACCATGAAGCCCTCGTCGCGGGCCGGCACGTCCTCAGCCGGAGCGTACTGCAGGCGCAGAGTGTAGTAGAGGCGGCCTTTGCCTTGCTTTTCGAGATCGACATTGACCTTGCCCACCGGCAGCTCGGCCATGGGAATCTTCACGTTGGCCACCTGGGCCGTGGTGCCCGAGAAGCTCCTCTCCAGCACCGACCTGGCGTCGATCCGGGCGAAGGCCTTGAAGTTGGGAGAGCCCTTCTCGAACTTGTCGCGATAACGATCGAGCGCCGTCAACACGGCCAGATCCTCCTGGGTGTTGCCCCAGTGGCCGTTCTTCTGCACGCTCATCAGGTATTTGACGAGCCTCGGCGCAAAGTCGGGCGGGGCCTCCTCCTCGAGCAACACGGCCAGGATCTGGGCCGTGAGGCGAACGTTGGAGCCGTAGACCCAGCCCAGCGAGGCCTGGTCCTTCTCCTGGAAGTAGGCCGAGTCGGCCTCCATGCGCACCCGCGAGGTCAGCTCGTTGCGAAGCGTGCGGTCGGCATAGAGCCGGTCGAAGGCTCCCCGGTCCTTGACCCCCAGGCGCGCGAGCACGCTGACGGCGTAGGAGCGCACCACGATCTCCTCGGCCTGGGAGTAAGGATAGTCGAACGTCTCGGCGTTGGGCACCTTCTTGACGTAGCCCCGCAGGTCGGTCAGCAGGCGCTTGTCGACCTCGTAGCCGTCATCTTTGGCCCGATTGAGCATGTCCAGGGCGTAGACCGAGAGGTAAGCGTTCACCCACTTCGAGCTCGGCCAGAGCAGCATGCCCCCGCCGGGAGCCTGGAAGCCGCCCAACTCGTCCAGGCTGGCCTGCACCAGCTTGCGGGCCTTCTTGCGGTCGCCCTCGGCGTAAGCCTCGAGCAGATCAGGGAAGAGGAAGTTGGGAGCCAGGCGGGTCAGCCGCTGCTCGAGGCAGCCGTAGGGATAGGTGCTGACATACTCCAGCGCCCCGCTCAAGCCGGACAGGATGGAGGGAGAGAGGGTGATGGTCAGGCCGCCCACCCCGGGCGCCGGCCTGGACGCAAGACCCAGCGGGATCTTGACCTGGCCTTCGGTGTCGCCCGAATCGGCCACCGTCTCGGTGGCCACCGGCAAGAGCACCGGCAAAGGCAGGGCCAGACCGTCCTGGTGGATGTCCATCCTGGCCTGGAAGGTCAGTTTGGCCTCGGCCGGCCGCTTGGCCAGGAAGTCGAACATGACTTCCTTCTCCTCGCCGGCCGGCACCGAGACGGTGGCTTTGCCCTCGCCCGAAAGGTCGACTCCCTCGGCCTGGACCGAGACCTCGACGCTGCCTGAGGTCCTGGTGTTATTGTGCACCAGCACTCCCGCCTGGAAGCGGTCCTCGATGCGCACGAAGCGCGGGATCGAGGGCAGCATCTGGACTGGCTTGTTGACCCGCAGCTCGCAATCGGAGGCTCCGAAATCGGAGGCTCTGGTGAGAGCGGTGGCCATGACCCGGAAGGACGTCAGGCTGTCGGGCAGCTCGAAGGTGACCGTGGCCTTGCCCTGAGAGTCGGTCAGCACGCGGGGATTCCAGTAAGGCGTGGCCCGGAAGTCCTCGCGGGTCTCGCCAGGCACGCCGGCTCCCCCGCCGCCTTCAGGATCGCCCTTGGTGCCGTAGCTGCGAAGTCCGATCACGTCGCGGCGCATCTCGGCCGTGACCACGCGCAGCGAGCGCGGGCCGTAGAACGGCGCGAAGAAGTCGGGGGTCTGGTAGTTGATCAGGTTGAGCACGCCCCGATCCACCACGGCCACGTCCACTTCGGCCTGCACCGGGCGTCCCCGGGCGTCCTTGACCTCCAGATTGATGGTGACGGTCTGGCGGGGCTGATACTCCTCGCGGTCGGTCTTGACGCTGACCGAGAGGTGCTTCTCGCCGGTGTCCACGGGCAGGTTGACGTAACCGATCCGGAAGGAGGGCTTGCCCAGGTCCTCACCCTGCTCGTCGAAGCCCTTATCGGTCAGGCGGCCCTCCACCAGCACCACGGAGATGAAGGCGTTGGGCAGATCCTCGGACTTGAGAGGCACCTCGATGGTGGGGGTGCTGCCCTTCAGCTCGACCACGAAGCGGCGCATGATGAGCTCGCGCTCGACGGTGACCAGCGCCTGGCAGTCCTCGTAGGGAGACTTGACCAGGATGCGGGCTGTCTCGCCGGGCTTGTAGCTCTTCTTGTCGGCCACCAGCCCGACCTGATCGTTCTCGCTGCGGGCCCAGCCCACGTAGTCCGAGCCGCTGGCGTAGAAGGTGGTCTGGGTCTCGATCTTGCGGCCCTTGCTGTCCTCGCCCCAGGCCTTCACGACGTAAAAGCCGGACTTGTCAGGGTTGAGGTTGGCCAGCACGGCCGAGTCCTTGGTGGTGACCACGATGGGCTCGCCCACCTTCTGATCTTCGCTCGTGACCACCCAGCGATACGAGCCCCCGGTCTCAGCCCGGCGCACCGAGTGCCACTCTCGCCGGAAGAGCTCCAGGTTGACCTTCTGGCCGCCCAGGTTCTTGCCCTCGGAGGTGACCGTCACCACGTCGATGCCGGCCGGAGCCCTGGAGCTCAAGAACGAGCTCTTGGGTCGCAGGCCGATCAGCCAGTTGCCGGGATGCGCCAGCACGGTGGCCCGTCCGCTGATCTGCTGGCGGGAGGCCGAGGTGACCGTGCCCTCCACGGTGACGGCGGCGCTGCCTTTGTACTTGAGAGCCAGCTCGGCCTCGAGCTTCTTCTGGCCCTGGTCGTCCAGCTTGCCGCTGCCCTTGAGCAGCGTTCTGGCCTCTTCGGGCTGCTCGTCATCCGAGTCGAGCCAGCTGAGGGGACCGAAGTCCCAGCCGTCCCAGCCCTCCGGCTGGTAGCTGTGGGGCACGGCTCGCACCGTCCACTCGACGGCATCGCCTTTCATCAGCCCGCCGAAGAGGTAGCGGCCAAGGAGCTCGCTCTGCAGCTTGTCGCCGAAGGCGTAGACAGGCTCTTTGACGTCCACTTTGACCTCGAACTGAGCCGGCCGGAACGCCTCCACGCGGAACGAGTCCACGAAAAGAGGGGAAGCGCCCTCATTCTTGAGGCTCTTGCGGGCCTCACCGGGCAGGTAGTAGAAGATGCTGTAGTAGCCGGTGGGCGCGTTCTTGGCCAGCTTGAGGGTGTGGTCGAACGAGCCGAAGCTGCCCAGGTCGACCACCCCCAGCTTGACGAGCTGATCGCGCGAGTCCATCAGCTTGAAGTCGAGCTGCTTGAGCTCGGGGATCTGGTAGCTGCCGCTGACGACCTCGCGCAGCGCGCCCTTCATGTAGACCTCTTCGCCGGCGCGATAGAGGCCGCGCTCGCTGAAGGCCATGCCCCGCCGCTCGGGCACCTCGGGCGAGTAGTCGTAGGCCAGATCGAAGCTCCAGGGGTCGATCTGCCAGTTCCAACGGCTGCAGATGAAGGCCACCTGGCTACCGGAACGGCCGTAAATGTAGAGGGGGGGCTGGCTCCAGCGGTCCTCTTGCTTGAGTCCGAAGGTGTGCCAGCCCTTGAAGCTGGCCGTGCCGTCGGCTCCTGTGGTGGCGCTGCCGAGCAGGTTGCCCTTCTCGTCTCGAATCTCCAGGGCCGTGCCCGGCAGAGGCTTGCCGGTGTCCAGGGCGGTGGCCCACACCACCGTGTTCTCGGGCGAGAACTTGGCGGTCAGGCCCAGGTTGGTCACCTGCACGAGCAGGTTGCGGTTCTCGTCGCCGTGCTTGAGGGTGATGAAGAGCCAGCCCGAGCCGTCCTTGCCCAGGGCGTCGGCCACTTTGAAGTAGCGGTCCTGCACCACGTTGGGCTTGTCGTTGGGGGTGAGCTTGCGGATGAGCTTGAAGCCGCCTGGCGGCTTGTATTTGTGCAGTCCGCCCACCGCCCGGATCAGCTGATCGGCCTGCAGCACGGCCGCTTTGAGCTCGGCCTGCTTGACGTTCATCAGGCCGATGGGAATGCGGGGATCGGGGGTGGCGGTTTCGAGCACGGCGGTGCCCTCGGGCATGCGCACTCCGGCCGGATAGTCCCCGGTCTTGAAGGTGAGCTCGACAGCTTTGCCCAGCGTGTTGCCGAACTGGTCCTTCAGGCCCTCGCCCAGGCGCACCTTGTAGCTGGTGCGCGGGGTCTTGCGCAGATAGAAATAGAGGTCTTCCGAGGCGTAGTCGCGGTCTTCGAGGTAGCTCTCGGGAATCTTGACCGCTGGCTCGAAGGTCAGGTTTCTGGCCAGCTCGGCGTAGTTGACCGGATTGGAGAAGTTGAAGGTGAGCGACTCATTGGGCGAGACCTTCTTTCCCGCTTCGCGCAAGCTGGTGAGCTCGAAGCGGTTGACGGTGGAGAAGGTGAACGACTGCTCGTCGCCCGAGCCGAGCTCGCCGCTGGTGGCCAGCAGGCCCTTCCTGAGAACCAGGCGATAGGTCTGACCGGTTTCCAGAGGCTTCTTGGCCACGGCCGCCACCAGGCGATTGAAGCGCTCTCTGGTGGCCTCGTCGGGCTCGGGACCGAAAAAGCGCGCGAGCTCCCTGGCATCCGGCTCGCGGACGTCAAGGTCGATGGTCTTCGTTTCTTTGTCGGTGGTCTGGAGGCTGATCAGACCGACCAGCTTGCCGGGCGTCATCGGCTGGTTGAACTCGAGCAGGAAGACCTGGTCGAGCGGCACCCATTTGGCTTCGTCCGAGGGCTCGGACTTGACCATGCGGGGGCGCGGAGTCTCGAACTCGAACACATAGTCTTTCTCGAGCTTGGGCCCCTGGGCGGAGGGGGTTCCAGCCGGCACGGTGGCCTTGAACCTGGTGGCCAGCGACAGCGGCTTGTCGGGCGTGAAGACCAGCGTGGCCGTGCCCTTCCAGCGGAACTTGCCGTTCACCGCGGGGGTCAGCGTCAAGGGCCCGATGGAGCGCTCGGTGGGCAGCGGCTGCAGCGCGGTCATGGGCTGGTTGAAGCCCACCAGGATGGCGGCCGCGTCGTCGGGACTCTCCACCTCGCCCACCGGCGAGGCGAAGGTGACCTCCAGCGGCCGGGGCTTGCCCTCGGCCCATTTGGAGACCGTGCCAGCGGGCCCGCCCTGGGGCACGGGGCCGCAGGCGGTCAGGAGCATCAAAATCAGGTAAAGCGCGCTCAGGCGGCGTTGCATGCTGATGGACGACCTCGAAACTTTCTGGTGTTGTGTGGTGGACACCGTTCCACGAGCAGGGTCGGATTCCCGCGAAAATTCTTTCCTGGTTTTCAGGCGGCCTGGCGGGCTCGCATCAGCACCCCGCCGATGGCCAGACCGCCTGGCAGCAAGCCGATACCGGCCGCGTGGGGGTCGACGATGCCGGCCCTGAGCCTGGTCAGCACCTCGGGGGTCCAATTCTGGTAGGATTCCTCGCGGGCAATTCTGGTTTCAAACAGGCTCATCTTTCTGGACTCGCCGTGGGCATTGAGGAAGGTGCCCTCTTCCAGGCCATGGGTCGCGACCAGGGCGACCGGAACGTCGAAGAACGGGTCCGGACGGGGCTTGGGCCGGTCGCATGGCTGCACCAGGTCGCCCACGCTCGGAAACGAAGAGGTCGCGATCAGGGAGGGAATCGAGCCGTTGCCGGCGGCGGCCGCCGCCAGGAGCGTGGCGGGAAAGTTGAAGGCCTGCCCGGCCGGGTTGACCAGACGGGCCCGGCCGCCGGTGACGGAAACGGCCTGGATCTGGGCCCCCCTGGCGGACAGGTTCCCGGTATCGGGGATGAAGACGTCCCGATCGGTGGGCGCCGAGCCCGGGCGCACCCAGGTCCGGGGGGAGACCCTGTTCCCGAAGAAGCCGATCGGCAGTCGAGTTTGCTCGAGCATGTCCAGAGTGTACGACCTGGACGGTAAAAAAGGCTGAAAAGTCAGGCGGCGGGGGGCTCGAGCCGGTCGAGCCGCTCCTCGATGCGGTCGAGGCGAGAGCGCACCTCGGAAGACTCCGAGCGGGCGGCCCGCTCGATCAGCTCCAAGCGCTTCTCGTTATGCTGCTGGTGACGCACCAGGCCTGCCTCCACCTGCTCGAGGCTCTCCTGAGTGCGAGCCAGGGCGTCGCGCGTGGTGGTCAGGGCGTCGCGCGTGGTGGCCATGGCGACCATGACCAGCCGAAAATCCTCTCGTTGCTGCTCGCGAAGCTGTTCCAGGGCCTCCTCATACTGGCTCCAGCTCATGACGTGGCCTCCCTTGCTCGTGATAACTCCATCCTACCTGGTCTTATCCCGAGCCTTCAGTGACATTTTGTACCCTCTACCAGGATCATAGCACAGGGCTCAACCAGCCAGCTCCCAGCGGGTGCCCTCGGGGGTGTCATGCACCTCGATGCCGGCCCGGGCGAGCTCGGCCCGGATGGCGTCGGCCTCTCGCCACTCCTGACGGGAGCGAGCCTGGCGGCGCAGGGTCAGCATGGCTTCCACCACCGGCTCGAGCAGCTCGCTGGCGGTGCGGGCCGCCTGGCCGAGCTGCACCAGGGTCGAGCGCAGGGCTGCCCGGGCGCGCTTGAGACTGGCCACGTCGGTGTCGTGGGACCACTCGGCCAGCAGGCTCTCCAGCTCCAGGGCAAGGGCCACGGCTTGCTGGCTGTCGCGCTGGTCCAGAGCGGCGCGGATGGCCTGCTCGAGGCGATCCACCTCCTGCACCAGGGGCTGGGCCCGGGGGGGCTCGGCCGCCACCACCGGCGGGGCCGGGCCATCGCACAGCTCGCCCAGCCGGAAAGGACGTCCGGCCGGGAAGGTGGTGGTCACGCCCCGCTGGCGCACAACCACGGTGCCCTTGCCGGTGACCTGGCCGGTCAGCGTGTCCAGGTCGAGCACCAGGGCAGTGTGCTCGTCCAGGCCGAGCAGAAACTGGTCCTCGGGCAGCTCGGCCTCCATGACCTGAAGTCGGCGCTCACCCAGCATGCAGTAGCGCGTGTCGTGATCCTCCCCCACCTGGATGTTCCAGTGGGGCACCACCACGGCCGGGAAACCGAGCGGGGCGAGTAGATCCAGACCGGGAAGCCAGTGGGGCTCGGCCCCGCACCTGTAGATCTCGTAGACCGGCACGGCCCGCGAGCCGAGCGTGCAGGCGGCGGCGCTGGCGAAGACCAGGGCTCCGGGGCGAGCGAGCTTGTCTGCCAGAATGGCGGCCATCTCGGTCTTGTGCCACTGGCGCAGGGCGTAACTGGGGCTACCGGGACCCGAGAAGAGGAGGGAGGCGCCGCGGGCCAGGGTCAGGGCGGTCTCCCGCTCGAGGGGGGAGGCCTGGTCGTGCCAGCGGGCCACCTCCAGCCGGGTCTCGCAACTGCGCTCGAAATACTGGACGGCCCGGGCGGAGATTTTCTCGGCGTTCTCCTGAAAGCCGTAGGGCGAATCCAGCAGCACTGCCGGGCCGCCCGCGTGGGCAAGCACCTCGCGGTGAGTGGAGGTCATCGTGGGGGTGGTCTCGCCCGACCCCATCAGCACCAGCAGACGCGCCATGAGCGTCAGTTGCGCGAGGGCGCCTTGACTTCGAGCTCTGTCAGGGCCACCTCGCGGGCGCGGGTCTCGGCCCGCCGGGCCACCTTCGTGAGCAGGCCGCCGCTGGAGACCACCGACTCAGCCTCCAGGCGGGGAGGCACGGCCAGGAACTCGACCCGCGGAGTCGGCACGGGCACGATGGCCAGCAGGCGCAGGGCGGCCACCCGGGCCACCACGGCCAGGCCGAAGACCACAGCGTAACCGGTCCAGCTCGAGCCCAGGGCCCAGAGCAGCAGGCTGCCCACCGCCGAGCCGCCCAGCATGGCCAGGGTGTGGGCCACCGAGAAGCGGGTCAGCACGCTGGGACGCTCGATGGCGGGGATGGCCTCCATGTAGGTCATCATGACGGCCAGGTCATAGCAGGCCATCAGCACTCCGGTGAAGGCCTGCAGGGCCAGCATGGCGGGCAGGCTGGGAGCGCACACCAGCCAGAGGAGAGGCACAGGAATGAGGCCCAGGCCGCTCCAGTAGAACATCTTGCGAGGCCCGGCCCGGCGCACCAGGCCGCCCAGCCGGGGCAGAGCCAGGATGCGGGCCAGCACCAGCGTGGAGAGCACCAGCATATAGTCGAAGTAGCCCAGCTTCTGGCAGCCGAGCAGGAAAGGACTGACGAAGGGGGCGGCCATCTGAAGCGATGCCTGGGCCCCCAGCAGGTAGAAGAGCGTGCGCCCCTGGGGACTCTTGCGCACCACTTCGAAGGCCTGCTTGAAGCCCAGCACGCGATGGCCTTCGGGCAAGCGAGCGTCGGTCTGGCGCGAGAGGAAGAAGGCGGAGGTGAGGCGGGCCAGGGCGGCCAACCCGAAGAGCAGGGTGAAGGCCTGCAGGGCCTGGCCAGACTGGGCCCCCCGGCTGAGCAGCCAGCCGGCGCCCAACATGCTGGTGAATTGCACCAGGTTGCACAGCGCGGTGCGGCGAGCAAAATACTTGGGCCGCACCGAGCGGGGCACCAGGCGCTGGACCCAGGTATTGAAGGCCGGTCCGCAGGCCCAGCCGGCGGCCCAGTAAAGGCTGACGGCCAGGAAGATCAGGGGCAGCGAAGCGGCCGAGTTGATCAGCACCAGCAGGAACAGGGCTTGCAGGGCCACCGCGCCCACCATCCAGCTGCGCAGCGAGCCCACCCGCTGCATGAGCGGGGGAAAGAGGTTCTGCAACAGGCTGCCCAAAAAGAGCGGCAGGGTGGCGATCAGGCCGGCGCTGACCTGCGAGTGGCCCAGGGCCAGCACGAAAGCAGGAAAATAGGCTTCGCCCGCCCCGGCCATGATGCAAAAAGCCGAGCCTTCCAGGGTCATGAAGCGGAGATCGCGGCGCACGTCCCTCTGGGCCATTGCCGGCGATTTTAACAGAGTTACAGATTCGTTACAAGGTTTTTTCCGAGCGACTTTGGAGCCGATGTCACGCCTGGCAGTGTCGTCGCCGGAACCACTGGATTCGTTACAAAATCTTTTCCGGACGACTCTGGAGCAGGGCGCTCAGCCAGCGCCGCGCAGCCCGGGGCCAGGTGAAGTGGCTTTGCAGGGTCCGGTCGGGGGGAGGCGCCTGCAGGGCCAACTGCAGGTTGTGACCGAGGTCTTGCAGCGCCGTCACCCGGACGGCTCCGGTGCGGCGCCCCATGGCGCCCCAGTAGCCCCGGTCGGAGACCAGCACGCGGCAGCCCGAGGCCAGCGCCTCCAGGACCGACAGGCCGAAGGTCTCATAGTCGGCGATGGCCAGCAAGAGGTCCATGGAGGCGTAGTAGTCGGGCATGCGGTGGTGGGGCAGGCCCCGGGGCCAGCGAGGGCCGGGCACTTCGACCAGGGTCAGGCCCAGGTCGCGGGTCACCTGGCGGGCCAGGGCAGCGTTCTTGGCCGGATCGTCGCGGGCCACCAGGCCGATCAGGGTCTCGTGCTCGGGCAGGCCCAGGGCCTGGCGGGCCTGGCTCCTGTCGCGCGGGTGAAAGGCTGGATCCAGGCCGGGACGGATGATGCGGGCCCGGCTGAGCTCGGGCAGGCTGGGCTGGCTGACGGCCCGGTCCAGGGCCGAGGAGAAGACCACACTGGCGGCCCGGGCGGCGATGCCTCGCTCGGCTTGGCGTCGGACCGGGTTGCGCTGCGGGTCGAGGGAGTGGAACATGACCACGGGCTTCAGCCCGGAAACCAGCTCTTCAGCCGCCAGGGCTGACATCCAGTAGTGGGCCGAGACGGCTTCGAAGGCCTGGCCATGGATGCGCTCTCTGGCCTGGCGCACGAACTCGGGCAGGGCCTGGAAGGCCTGCTCGCGGGTCCAGGGCTCGCTCTTGCAGGGGATGCGCAGGATGCGCGAGCGGCCCAGCTCGATCTCTTCGGAGCGCTGGCCGGCGGTCAGCACCAGCGTGTCGGCCTCCAGGGCCGGCAACAGGCCGCGCAGGTAGACGTTCATGCCCCCGGCAAGACCGGTGCCGGTCTCCTCCAGGGGGCAGGTGTGGTAGCTCAGGCAGAGGTGCTTCACGGGAGATCGAGTCGAAAGACGGGGCGGTCTTGCCCTCCCAGGTCATACTTGTAGCGCTCGGTGCCACGCAGCAGGTCGTATTCCTCGTATTGGGAGGCGATGGCGTCCTGCAGGCACATGCCCAGCAGCACCACCCCTGGCGCCAGCTCGCGGTGCTCGGGGTCAAAGCCCGAGTTGTAGAGGTGCAGCACCGGTCCTTCGGCCACCTGCAGCATGGCCGCCAGGGCCTGACCGCGCCCCTCCAGCAGGGCCAGTCGCAGCCTGCCCTCCTCGGCCCAGCCCCGCAGGAGGGCCCGGAAGAAGCCCTCCATGGGCTGATCCATGAAGCGTTCCTTTTCGGGATGGCTCAGGCGGTGCAGGCGCAGGAAGTCGTCGATGCGAGCGGCTTTGCGGTCGAGCACGAAGGTCAGAGGGCCGCCCAGCCGCTCGGCCCGGCGCATCTTGCGGCGCAGCTCATGGCGTTGCTTTTTGGTCAGGCCCCCAAGGTAGTCCTCAAAGCTTGGCGGCAGAGTCAATAACGGGTTGGAGTCGGTCCGGGTGACGGCGGCCTGCTCGCCGAGCCGGCGAAAGAGGCACGCGTCCGGGGCCAGGTTGGGAAAGCGCACCGGCTTTTCGCGCGGCTCTTGCAGGAAGGCGCCCACGGCAGCTTCTTCGTAGGCCGGCTCGACCAGCATGTCCAGCCGATCGGCCACGTCCTGGCCGCCCAGCAACTCCTCGTAAGGCCCCGTGTCATAGAGAAAGAGCAGGGCGCGCACGGCCCCGTCGGCGCTGTAGCGTCCGATCCGCAGGGGGCGGTCAGGCGCGAAAGCGGCTCTCCAGGGGAAGAGAAAGCTCGGGGCCAGGAACGGCGTGGGCCGGGGGCTGGCCCTGAGAAGCCGCGCCCAGTCTGCTTCCTCCACCGATTCGAGTCGATCGCCCCAGGTCCACACCAGCCTCCCTTCGGTCTGGCGCCACCACCGCCTACCTCAGGGCAAAATTTCCAGCCGGGCCGCCCCCGGGAGGGCGATCAGGGTGGCCGCGCCCAGGGCGCCCGTGGTCGGGTCGATGGGGCGGAACTCCACGCCGTTGCTCAAAACCGATCCGGTGGGATAAAACAGGAATTGGCCCGTTGGATCGATGGCCAGATCGCTCACGTTGTAGCCGCCGCCCAGGTTGACTGAGGAGACGAAGGTCATCACCCCGGCCGCGGTGACGCTGAGCACGTCGATGTCGGTGGAGGCCGGGCCAGAGTCGGTCACCACATAGAGGAACTGGCCGTTGGGGGTGAGCGCCAGGGCGTTGGCGCCCCCCACGGTCGAGTAGACATCGGTGTCCAGTGTGGCGCCGATCGCGCCGGTCCCCGCAGTAGCAACGGTTTTTACGTCCAGGTTGCTGGCGATGATGAGGAAAGTCCCGTTGGGATGCTGCACCATGTTCACGACGGCACTGGGGCCGAAGGCGCCCGGCACGGCTCCGGTCGGAGCGCCGGCGCCATCCAGCGCATAGCCAAGAACGTCCCCGCTGCTGCTGGCCAGGACGTAAATGAACTGTGTCAGGGTGGCCGGCGGAGCCAGAAGAAGCGACTTGATGGTGGGTGATCTGGGTCGTCCCGAAGGGTACCCCGACCGGAGTGAACGTTCTGAATCCGTTGTAGGCGAAGCCCTTGAGTCCGGGCGAGCCACCGGCATCGTCATAGACGTAGAGCCGGCCATTGTCGCCGGCCATGGGCATGATAGCGCCGCCAGCGAACCAGAAGATGCCATCGAGACTACTCAACGCGGCCCCGGCGGTGACAAAAACCGGCTGGACCTGGGTTCCGGACCACCATCAACCTGACCTTCGCCCCTGCCCTCACCGTGAACGTGGGCGATGCGGGCCTGCAGTTCACCGCCACAGAGCTGACGTAGTTGGCCACGGGGGTCACGTCCTGGGTGCGTCGGAGAAGGTGGCCGAGGCCGTGAACTGAAGGCCCGGGTCACCGACGAGCACGGTGGGAGCCGGGGCAAAGGTCAGGCCCACGGCGGTGACGGTCACATTGAGCGGGAGGACCACCAGAGTGGCCTGGGCGGGAAGACCGGGATCGAGCGTCGAGGTGGCCATGATCTGGACGGTCCCCGGGGAAACCCCGGTGGCAAGACCGGTGGGGTCCACCGTGGCCAGGGCGGGATCGGAGCTGGTCCAGCTCACCGGGGAGACCGTGCCGTCGGCCAGCCGGGCCAGGGCCGAAAAGCTCTGGGTCTGGCCGACGGTGATGCTGGCGCTGGTGGGACTGACCACCACCGAGTTGGTCTGTGAGCTGGTCTGGAGCACGACCGTGCGCACCAGGACCGTGCCGGAGTTGATGGGGGCCTCGAAGGGGGGAGCCTGGGCCACCACGTGGCCATCGGCGTCGCGACCGAAGGCGTACACCTCCCAGAGGCCAGGGGTCACGTCGAGCAGGACAATGGCCCTCGAGTCGGACGGACCCACTTCTGCCACGCCCTGGGTCACGAGCCGGCGCCCGCTGAGAGTGCCGGGGTCGAGGGTGTTGGGGGCAGCCACTTCCACCACAACCTGGGTGATCTGGCCGCCGCTGGCCTGAATCAGCTCACGGGCCGCCGGGGACAGGCCGACTTCGAGTCGCAGGCTGACGTTTCGTGGCCCCGGAGGGGGCGCCGGAATGGTGCCGGCCTCTCCCGAGGCCGACACGCCGCCCGAGTCAGCAAAGCCAGCATCAGGATCCAGCAGATGGTCGTTCGGCGCACGGTCAGGCCCCCCCGGTCGAGTTTCGCTCAGTTTGCGACGGCGGGCAAGAACCCTCCCGGTCCGTATTGCACCGGAAACGGTCGAAGGAAGGCGGGAGGCGAAGCAGAAACTCGGAGGGCAATTGGGGGAAGGGAGCCGCATTTTCCGTTGGTCACCTGGAACGATCGCCTGTCGGGCGCGGGTCTCATCGAGCTGGAACGGCTGGTGGAGCGCTGCCAGCAGGCCGACCGGTCGCGCTGTCTTTCCGAAGAGCTGCTGCTGCGCCTGCGCAAGGGCACCGGAGACACCTGGGCCAGCTGGGTTCCCGGAGCAGAGGGCTGGTCGGGCTACGCCCAGTTGCACCTGACCGACCAGGGAGCCTGGGGCGAGCTGCTGGTCGATCCGTCGGCGCGCCGCCGAGGCCTGGGCCGACATCTCCTGGATGCCTGCGTGCAGAGCGCCCGCGAGCGCGGGGCCAACCACCTGGATGTGTGGTGCTTCGGAGACCACGAGGGAGGGGCCCGCTTGAGCCGCTCGCTGGGCTTTGCCCCCCTGCGCCGGCTGCTGTTTCTGGTGCGAGGGCTAGATTCTCTGCCCCCTTTGCCGGCCAGTCCGGTCGGTCTGGAGCCGTTCGAAGGCTCTCGGGACGTATCCGTTTGGATGGCCCTGCACCGCTCGGTGCAGCCCGATCCGACCAGGGCCTGGAGCGAAGACGACCTTCAGCTGCGCCTGGCCGAGCCCTGGTTCGACCCGTCTCTGCTGCGCCTGGCCCGGCTCGACGGGCAAGCCGTCGGTTATCTGTGGCTCAAGCATCACGCCCTGCAGACCGAGGGCGAGCTGTTCCGGATGGCGGTGGCCCCTGCGATGCAAGGGCGCGGTCTGGGTCGTTACCTGGTGACCTGGGCCCTGCACGAGCTGGCCTGGCGCCGGGCCCTGACCGCCTCGGTATTCGTCAGCACCAGCAATGAGGCCGCCTGCCGCCTCTACCAGGGACTGGGCTTTCGCACCCACGCCAGCGACTGTTGTTACCGCCGCGAGCTGGTCGCGGAGCTACAGGGGGACCGAGCCCATGCGCACGACCCTGGCTAACGCCGAGAGCGCGGCCGTGCGCCTGGTGCGACGAGCCGGAGCGCTGATCCGGCGGGGCCAGCGCGAGTATGCCTCCAAAGGAGCCGCCGGCCTGGTCACGGCCACCGACCGGCGGGCCGAAGAGTTATTGCGCCGAGAGCTTCCGACCTGCTCGTTCTGGGGCGAGGAAGGCGGGCACTGGGGCCAGGACGAGTGGTGCTGGGTGGTGGATCCGCTGGACGGCACCACCAACTTCGTGCACCGCTTCCCCCAGGTGGCCGTGTCGGTGGCGCTGGCACGGGGGGAGCAGGTGGTGCTGGGTGTGGTCTACGACGTCTTCCGCCGCGAGCTGTTTCGAGCCCGGGCCGGCCAGGGTGCGTTCTTGAATGAGCTTCCCATCAGCGTCAGCGGAGTGGAGTCTGTTTCCGAGGCGCTGCTGGCCACTGGCTTTGGAAGCTCTTCGGCTGACGAGGAGTATGACCGCTTCCGCCGACTGGACGCGCTCTGCCACGGAGTGCGCCGCAACGGCTGCTGCTCGCTGGACCTTTGCTGGGTAGCCTGCGGGCGGCTGGAGGGCTACTGGGAGTGGGACCTGCAGCCCTGGGACGTGGCCGCGGGAGGGCTGATCGTGCAGGAGGCGGGCGGGCTGTTCACGCGCCTGGACGGGGCTCCGGCCGGGTTGACCAGAGGGGGCTTCATGGCCAGCAACGGACACCTGCATGAGGTGCTGAAGCGGGGGTAGAAGTCCGGCCGCGAACCCCCATGGGGTGTCGGAGGAGCTGCGCTCTCGGGGCCCGCAGCCCCGCCTCCGCCACCACAAGATATCACAATATGTTGGGCCTCGCGCAGCCGGAAAACGGTTTGCCATCCTTCGGGTGTCGGATCGATCCTTCCTCTCGGTACATAAACAGGAAGACGCCGACTGGCGGCGTCTTCCTGGTCTCAGGCGGTCTCTTCCTTACCGCTTGAGACGGTCCAACCTCGCGTCGGACTCTACTTACTGGGGGGCATCCGAGGGGGAGGCGTCCGGCGATGCAGCCGCGTCGGGGGACGCGCTGGCATCGGGCGAAGCTGCTGCATCGGGCGAAGCCGAAGCGTCGGGAGAGGCGGTGGTTCCGCCCGTGGTTCCGCCGCCCGTTGTGGTAGTGGTGCCGGTCGTGCCTCCGGTGCCGGTCGGCTCGGGCGGAGCGCCACAGCCAGTCAAAAACAGAGTACCGCTGGACAGCGTGACCAGCAAGGCCATCGCAAGGAACTTCTTCATCTAAATCTCCTTCTACCTCACAAGAATATTTTTGCAGGCGCTAGGCCCGGGGTATTTTGCCACAAACCCGACATCCCTGCAAGTCACCGAGATCGGACCGAGAAGAAGATACTTCAAACTTTTCTCAAACCCTGCAGAATATTTGAACCATTTTCGGAGGAACCGGCTGGCCCGGGAGGAATCCCTCTGGCAGTGTGCACCCCATAGCTTTTTCCATCGGAAGCCTGCAGATTCACTGGTATGGCATAACCCTCTCGGCCGCAATGGCCCTGGGCGTGGGGCTATTCCACCGGGTTGGAGCGCGACGTGGCTACCGCGATGATTTTCTTGCCGATGTCAGCCTGTGGATGCTGGTGGGGGGGATCCTGGGGGCCCGCATCGACTCGGCCCTGCACGGCCTGCACCGTTTTGAGGAGAATCCCTTCTGGATCCTCAACCTGCGCGAAGGGGGCTTCGCCATCCACGGAGCCATCTTCGGCGGAATGCTGGGCAACATTCTGCGCTTTCGAAAGAGCGGCTATCCCCTGCTCGAGGGCCTGGACATGGCCCTGGCCATCCTGCTCCCTCCCATGGCCCTCGGCCGGGTGGGCTGCCTGCTGCAAGGGTGCTGCGTGGGCAAGATCACCGACTCGGCCTGGGGCATCACCTACCCCGGCACGACGGTGGCTCGCTATCCGGTGCAGATGTTCGAGGCCGGGCTCGATCTGTTGCTCTGGCCGCTGGTCCTGCTGGTCTTTTTCCGCTCCACCCGTCAGGGCCAGACGGTCTGCGCCATGCTGGCCACCTACGCTTTGATTCGCTTTACAGCTGAGTTTTTCCGGGAGACTCCCATGTGGGGTCCCCTGACCCGCGAGCAATGGGGCTCGGTCGGCATCTTCACCGTGGCCATGCTGGCCCTGCTCCTCTACAAGGGCCCGCCGCGCTACAAGCCAGAGGGAGGCGACGAGCCGCCCCGAATTCCTAATAAAAAGAAAAAAGGGAGGTCCTGAAGCTCATGCAAGTGATGGACAGCCTCAACTATCCGGTCAAAGACCCCAACTGGCCCGCCAAGGTCGGCATCGGGACGTTGTTTCAACTCCTGAGCGTGGCCCTCATCGGGTCGATCCTGAACGCCGGCTATTCCATCAAGGTGATGCGCGGCGCCGCCGAGGGCGAGAAGAAACTACCCGAATGGGACAACTGGAGCGATTTGCTCTTCCAGGGGCTCCTCTTGATGCTGGTCTCCCTGGTCATCTTCATCATCCCTATCTCGATGTTCATTTTTGGCTTTGGCTCATTGTTCTGGGGCATCTTTGCCGGCACTTTGCGCGAGTCGGCCGCCCACTTTGCGGCCGGAGCTGGAATCGGCCTGGTGGTTGGCGGGGCGGGAGTGCTTTTCTTGCTGGTGGCCTGCTTCTTTTTTCCCATGATGGGCCTGCGGGTGGCCGTCCATCGAAGCTTCGGCGCCGCCTTCGACGTGGGGGCCGTGATGCGCGACATCATGCGCATCTTCCCCGAGTATCTGGTGATGTTGCTGGTGCTGGCCGGGATCTACTTCCTGGCCGTGATGGTGCTGGGGATGCTCTCCTTCATCCCCATCCTGCCCCAGATCGCGCTGCTGGGAGTGAGCTTCTACCTGATGCTGGTGAGCTCGCACACGCTGGGCACGCTGTATCGCACCCGTCTGGCCCAGGACGTGCCGCTCCCCTCGGGTGAGACTCTCTGAACGTCGTCGCATGGACTGTGCCCGTGTGTTCCGAGAAGCCCGGTAGACCTGGAAGGAGGGTCACCTGCTGTCCGCGCGCGCGCTCCCGGCCAGCAACACTCCCGCCAGCACGCATGCTCCTCCCAGGGCCTGGGGCCAGCCCACACCCTCGCCCAGAATGAGCCAGGCCAGCAGACAGGCGCCTACCGGCTCGCCCAGGATCGAGACCGCCACCAGTGCTGCTGAAACCCGGCGCAGGGCATAGTTGAGCAGGGTATGGCCGATGAGCTGAGGCACGATTGCCAGCGACAGGATGAGCGCCCATTCGCGGGCCGGGAAGGGTCCGCGCAGGGGGGCGCCCAGAGCCAGGCTGAGAGCCACCAGGGTCAGGGCGGCCACGCTGTAGACCGCTGAGACGTAGTCCCAGAACTGGCTGCGCTGGCGCACCGCGCGCCCCACCAGAAGGTAGGCAGAGCCAGCGATGGCTCCCGCCAGAGCCAGCAGATCGCCCAGCCAGGGGTTGCTCGCCTGGCCGCCATGGTCGGACAGGGCGATGGCCAGGCCTCCCAGCACCGACAGGAGGATGCCCAGCCAGAGTCTGTGCGTCACCCGCTCCTTGAGCCAGAAGGCGGAGCCCAGAGCGACGAAGATGGGGTTGGTGGTGACCAGCACCACCGAGCTGGCCACGGTCGTGTAGCGCAGCGAGGCGATCCAGGTGGCGAAATGGAGGCCCAGGAAGACTCCCGCCAGGGCGGCCCAGCGGTCGATGCGAAGTCGGCGGCGCGCCACCAGCAGCGCCAGCGCCGCCAGGCCCAGACGCCAGCTGGCCAGCGTGAGTGCGTTGAGCGCCGACAGCTTGATCAGAATGGCCGCCCCCGAAACGGCGGCCACACCCAGCACCAGAGCCAGAACGGGAGGCATGCGCGGGAGTATACCATGGGGTCTTTCGCCAGGCCGAGGCGCGCAGACCTGGGGGACCGGCCAACATGCTCGTTTTAAGGGGCTTCCGGGCCAACCACGTCCAGTTCCCCAACCGCCAATCCGCAAGGTGGTAGGGTTCCGGACGAGCAGCCCAGAATCCATCGAAACTTGACCTGGACGAAGCTCAACCAGTCAAGGCAAGGAGTTCAGTGGATCCGTTCCTCATGGGCCTCTTCGTGGGGGCCAGCTACCTCACCAGCCTCCTGGGCGTGCAGCAGGTGGGTCTGTCGCTGCATCACGCCGGCAAGCCAGAATCGGCCGCCCACTGGTTCCGGCTGGCCACGCAACTGACGCTCAATCCCAAGCTGCGCATCATCCTGCGCGGTAACCTGATGGCCGCGCTGCACTGCTCAGCCCGCTACGCCGAGGTCGACCGCGAGTGGGAACGGGTGTCTCCCAAGCTGGAGAAGGCGGGGCCCTTTGCTCCCCTGCTGCAGTCGTGCTACGCCGCCTCGCTCTACTACCGGGGGCGCTACCAGCGCGGGCTGGAGGTCACCGAGTGGCGCGGCGCTCCCTCCCAGGCGGCCGGGGCGGAAGACTGCGAGATGCTGCTCTTCATCAACCGGGCCGCCTGCCTGTTCGACCTGGGCCGCTTCGAAGAGGCGGCCCGGGCCCTGGAGGAGGCCGGGCGGCGCAAGTCCCGCCAGGTGGTGGTGGACACCGCCCTGCACCTGGCCCTGGCCCGCCAGGCGGTGCAGGCCAACCAGGTCGAGCGAGCGCTCGACTCGCTCTCGCGGGGGCAGTTCCGTGAGCTTCCCCCCATCTACCAGGCCGACGTCGAGCTCAACCGGGCCTCGCTGCTCGCGCGCTGCAACGTGCTGGAGGAGGCCGAGGAGATCCTCAGCCGTCCCTTCCCCTACGAGTCTCCGCGCTGTCGCTTCCTGCGCCCCATGGCCACGGCCTATCTCTGGCACGCCCGGGGCGAGCCCCGCCGGGCCCTGGTCGAGTTCCAGCGCTGCCTCGACAGCGGCTACCCGGCTGGCGAGCCGAGTCTGCTGGCGGGAGATCTGGCCTCGAACCTGGGCGATCGGCCGGCAGCGCGCGACTTCTACCTGGCCGCCATCGGCACCGACGCCGAGAGCTACTGGGCGTTGCTGGCCACCAACCGTCTCAAGCAATGAGCCGGGTGAGCTTGCGGCATCAGAATCGCGCCCCATGGGTTGCGCATTTCCTGCCGCAGAGATCGGAGCAGCGTGGCAGAGCGTGAGACTCGATTCCAACGGCCGGGCACGCGATGAGTCCTGACTTCGAAACCCTCCCCCTGGCCGAGCAACAGCGAGAGCTGCAGCAGGCTCTGGAGCGAGGCGAGCCGCTGGAGATGCTGCTCGAGCAGTGCGTCGACCTGCCCGACCCCACCCCGCTGGCCTGGCTGTCGGGCCGGCCCGGGCTCATGCAAGAGAACGCTGGACTCTTCGCCCGGAAGCTGGTGCACTGGCCGGAGACCTCGCTGCTCAAGATGCTCAAGAGCACCATCGCTCCCCGACAGGTGCTCGAGCAGGCCCTGGCGGAAGTGCCGCTGGAGCGACTGGCGGTGCTGGCCATCCTGGACCGCCAGCTGAAGCAACACTACCCGGACGCCTACGAGGCTTATCTCGAAGAGATCGAACGCCAGTGCCAGCAAGAAGACCCACCCCAGCGGGCGCTGGCGCTGGTGCCCTCGCGGGCCATCCCCGGTCTGAATCGCCTGCGCGAGCGGCGAACCGAGCTGGCCCACCAGGCCATCGAGCAGCTGGCCAGCGTGCCCAAGGCGGTCTCCCTCAGCCACGCCGAGGAGCTGCTCTCGCGGCGGGTCTACACCCAGCCCGGTCACTTCATGTTCGAGCTCTTGCAGAATGCCGAGGACGCCCGGGCCAGCATCTTCCGGGTCAGCTTTTACCCCGACCGCATCGAGATCTGGCACGACGGGCTGCCTTTTGACCTGCGCGACCTGGTGGGGGTGACCTCC
>QWHO01000059.1:4879-24073 GCA_021404945.1 bacterium CPR1 | reverse complement strand
GACGGTCGTAGCCGGGCTTGTCGTCGCGGTCGGGACGACCGGGGCGGTCGTAGCCGGGTTTGTCGCCGCGGTCGGGGCGACCGGGGCGGTCGTAGCCGATTCGGTCACAGTCGCCGGAGTGCTGCCGACCGCATTTGCCGCAGTTGGAATGGGGACGATTTCCGGGCTGGCGCGGATTGTGGATGTCAGGACGTCCTCCCTTGTGAGGACGGCGGTCGTAGCTCACCACGTTGTGATTGCGCACCACATTGTTGTTGCGCACCACGTTGTTGTTGCGAACGATGTTGGTGTTCCTGACGAAGGTATTGTTGCGCACTACCCGAACCGGTCGACAGGCCGCCGGGCGATCATTGTAGGAAACGGCCGGCCGCCAGGGGCGGAAATTGCCCTGACAACCGGGATTCCAGTAGCCGTATGTCGGCCGGTAGGCGGGCCAGTAGCCGGTGCAGATGGAGCCGCTCCACCAGTCGCAGTTGCGGTTGAAGAACCAGTCCGAAACCACCACTGCCAGCCCGAAGGTCACGGCGCCGGTGGCGAATCCGCTGGTGAAACCTGAGGTGTAAGTCGAGTCATTGTAGTCCGGGTCGACCAGATTGTAACCCGGGTCCATCCCGCCAATGGCGTCGGGGTCATAGGAGGGAACGTAGACGCGGCCGGGATCGGTGGGCTGGATCGTGACCAGGCCGTCCTCCTGGAGGACGCGCATCTCGTTGCCGCTCTTGAGGGCTCCTGCTTGCAGGGCTCGTTGACGCACCCCCTGGACCGCCTCCATGACCTCGCCCATCTGGTGACTGGCCGCGAAGGCCAGAGCTGAGGTCCACTGGTTGTCCTCGTTGAGAGTCTCCAGGATCTCGGGAAAATCTATCAGGGCCTTGACGGCAGGATCCCATCCTTCAGGGGCCGCTTCCGGTCCCTGGCCGCGCGCGATCAATTCTTGTGCCTGAGCAAGCTGATCCGGATAGGCTGCGGCGCTGAGGATGTTCGACAGAAGCGGGTCGGGATAGAGCGCGATGGAATCAACGATCTGGTCGAGCTCATCGGCGGTATAGAGCTCCTGCGCGCCGGCTTGTCCGGTCAGGCCGGCCCAGCAGACCGCCCCCATCAGACAGGCCAGGGCGAGAGTGTAAAGTCTCTTGGCAAGCATAGGAAGACCTCCCATTCCGGGTGTGTATCTCCCCATATCATGAAAGTAACAGATTCTTGTTAGTGGATTATTGCCGAATTGTGACCATCTGGCCGAGTCTAGATGACTAAATTGGCGTGGGTACGCCAATTTCGGCCCATGCCTCCATAGAAGAGCAAAGGGCCAGAGCGCTGGTCACCGGGCGCTGGCCCGGAGGCCGCCAGTTGGGGAGTTCCTGGCGACCACCGGGGCAGCTGGGCTCGGTTCGCTAGAACGAACCTGAGCAAGGTCATCCTAAACGGAAGGGCTGAAGGCTGCCCGGAGCTTTCCTGAAGAAATTCTAAAGATCCTCAGAGCGCATTCCGGCGGGGAGCAGGATGATGGCTCGGGTTCCGACTCCCGGCTCGCTTTCCAGGCAAAGCGAGCCATTCATTGCGTCCACCAGCGCGCGGGCGATGGGCAGGCCAAGTCCGGTGCCCCCGGTCCCCCGGGAACGAGCCGGGTCGGCCCGGTAGAAGCGGTCAAAGACTCTATCCAGATCCTCGGGTGCGATCCCGATGCCCTCGTCTTCGACCATCAGGCGAATGAAGGCCGCTTCCCGACGGGCTGACAGGCGAATACGCTTGCCAGCGGGTGTGTACTTGGCCGAGTTATTGACCAGGTTTCTGATCACCCGGTCGAGCGACTCGGCCTGGGCCAGAACTGCCAGTCCTGCAGGGCAATCCACCTCCACGATGTGATCCATGCGCTTGAGTCTCAAATAGCTTGCAATGTCCTCCAGAAAAGTGGGGAGCATCACAACGCCCGACGGGGGGGCCGTGCGCTGCTCGGCCCTCGATAGAGCCAGCAGATCACCAACCAGACGCCCCATTCGCTCCACCTCTCGCTCCATGGTCGAAAGGGCCAGCTCTCGATCCTGCGGGTTCTTTTCAGCTCCCCGACGGAGCATCTGCAGCATGCCCCCGATGGCTGTCAGCGGCGTTTTCAGCTCGTGAGAAGCGTCGGCTACGAACTGCTTCTGGTTTTCGCGGGACTTTTGCAGGCTTTCAACCATTTTCTCGAAGGCCAGAGACAGTCGGGTCACTTCACGGGTGCTGTCGGCGAGCGGGCCGGGCGGATTCAGTTCGCCTGAAGCGACCCGCTCGGCCGCCCCGGTTAGAATTTCCAGGGGGCGCGACAGGCGAGAAGCAAGCCAGCGACTCAACGCCACCGAGAGCAGCACCGTGATCAGGCCAACCACTACGAAATACCAGGCCAGCGCGTCGAGCAGCTCGCGAGATAGATCCCAGGGCAGGCCGACCGCCACCACGGCTCTCGACTCTCCGTTGCGAGTCAGTGGAACAAGAGATACCTGCCAGGTTCGGGGGCCTGAGCGAACGAACAGGCTGCGCCGGTGCTCGGTAAGGGGGATCAGGGCGGCCAGCTGGCTGCTCTCGGGTGCGTGGGGCTCAGACTCCCGAAAGCGCCGGGGCTCGGCTTCGGCCACCAGAGCCCCGTCCGGTCGCAAGACCTGGATAAAAGCCCAGGGCTCGACGAGCGAGACAGCCTCGGTCAAACGGTCTGCCCGGGTCAATATCTCCGCGGGGGCCTCGAAATGTCCCTCGGGACGCCAGTCGCGGGGACCGAACTCGTCCACCAGGCCCTCGGCGACCATTCGAGACAGCCGATACTCACCGGTGCGAATCAGGTGGCGCCTCACCAGGCTGTGCACTGAGAATCCCAGCACGCTCAGGGATAACAAGAGCAGCCCCGCCAGACCCAGGGCCAGAACCCATCGCAAGGAGGGGCGTCCGGGATCAGCCCCCGAGCGCATACCCGACGCTGCGCACGGTTCGTATCAGGGTACGGTCCGTATCGCTCAGCTTCTGCCGCAAGGAGCTGATGTGGACCTCCACCACGTTGGTGTTGCCCTCGAAGTCGAAGCCCCAGAGCTGGCTGAGCAGTTGCTCGCGCGTGAGGACCTGAGTGGGGCGACGCATCAGGGTCTCGAGCAGGTCGAACTCGCGGGCTGTCAGCTCGATGCTCTCGCCGGATTTTCGCAGTCGGCGAGTGGACGGATCGAGCTCGAGGTCGGCATAACGCAGGAGCCGGTCGTTATGACGTCCAGTGCGGCGAAGCAGGGCTTGAATGCGGGCCAGCAGCTCCTCGAATTTGAAGGGCTTGGGCAGGTAGTCATCGGCCCCGCATTGCAGGCCCTCCACCCGGTCCTCAACTTCGCCCCGGGCTGACAGCATCAACACCGGAACCTCGCTCAGGGCGCGCAGCTCCCGACAGACGCTGAGCCCATCCCTGTCGGGAAGCATTCGGTCGAGAACCACCAGGTCGGGGCGGAAGTCTTTCCAGGTTTGCATGGCCTGTCGCCCATCCCCGGCTGAGCCCACCTCGAAGCCCTCGTAGCGCAGCCCGAGACTGATGTAGTCGACGATGGAAGGCTCATCGTCGACGACCAGGATTCGGACGCGGGTGGCGGTTTCAGTGGTCACTCAGGGTGTGGTTCGACGCCAGAGGGGGTACTTCCCATCAGTCGTCGCAGCGCCCCCGGTGACCGTGATGCCGGCGGTGGTGCTTCTTTTTGTGCTTGACCGGGCGACAATCGCTACCATAAGCACCAGAGGTTTGGTAGTAGACGGGCTGCTGGTGAACCACCACCGGCCGAGGGTGCACGATGATCGGTCGCGGCTCGATCACGACAGGCCGGGCCACTGGATAGTAGACCGGCGGGGGGGGATAGGGATTGCCGAGTTGTATGGTGACGCCGACCTGGGCCGAGGCAGGTAGATACGAGAGCGCGACGGCGGCGGCAGCGAGAGCGAAGTTGCGAAAGGTCATTGGGTCAACCTCCAAATTGAGTGGGCAGGTCGAATGAGCTACCCGCAGCCATCATACCTTCCCTGGAGGTCCACTTGCCTGAGGATTTTCTAAAGAAACCTGGAGGGTTGAATAAAGCCAGCAAACCCTCCGGGCTCCAGGCCAGGAGGGTTTGCAGGCAGTGCATTTCAGGCCGGGGGGTCGGATGGCAACTCCTGCAGGGGCAGCTCGGCCTGCAGCCGGGTGCCCCGGCCCAACTCGCTGGTCAGCACCAGACGACCCCCCAACCCGGAGAGTCGCTCGCGAATGCCTCGCAAGCCCAGATGGCCGGGGTACTCGCGCTCGGGCTCGAAGCCCCGTCCATCGTCGGCGATGACCAGGCTGACCTGGCTGTGATCGGCGCGAAGCTCGATGGTCACGCTGTGCGAGCGGGCGTGCTTGACCACGTTGTGCAGCGCCTCCGAGGCGACCCGCACCAGCGCGTGCCTGCGCTCGGCGCTCAGCTCGGGCTCGGGAGCCAGACGCTCCTCCACTCGCAGGCCATGGCGCGAGCGCAGCGAGGCAGCGTGACGGGTCAGGGCTTCCACCAGACCGCTTTCGTCCACCGATTCGGGCCGCAGGGAGTAGAGCAGCGTCTGCATCTCCATGGAGGCTCCCTCCACCAGGCTCTGGGCGTATTCGAGCGGCTCGGCGGCTCTGGCCGGGTCTCGCTCTAGTTGGGCCCGGGCCGTCTTGATGCCCAGCGTGATGCCATAGAGGGCCTGCGAGACCGAGTCGTGCAACTCGCGGGCCAGACGGGCCCGCTCTTGCAGGGCCGCCTTCTCGCGCAGCTCCTCCATCAAGCGGGCATTCTCCACCGCCACGGCGGCCAGATCGGCCAGGGTGTGCAGAAAAGTGGTCTCGGCCTCGCCCAGAGCACACTCTGCCGGGTAGTAACCGGTCAGGGCCCCCAACACGCAGCCGCGAAACTTCAACGGGACCGCCATGGCTGTATCCCACTCCACCGCTCCTACCCACGGCTCGCGACGGCGCAGGTCGCGATCCACCACCACTCCTCCCGATTCGATGGCTCGCCGGGCGGTCAGCGGCTCGCCCGCCCGCCAGCGCCGCTCGAGCTCCCCCCAGAACTCGGGGTCAAGGCCGGTGAGGCAGCCCGGGCGGAGCCCGCGCTCATCGAGCAACACCACCGAGCAGGCCCGGGCGAAAGTGGTCTGCACCACCTTGCCGCCCAGCGAGGCCAGCGTCTCCTCCAGGCTGCCCTGGTAGGCCAGGCTGGAGGCGAAGTGGGTCAGGGTGGCCATCCGGTGCACCAGGCGACGCCCTTCGGTGACATCGAGCAGCACCACCGCCACCAGTTTGCGGCTCGGGAGCTGGAGGTGAAAATGGAGCATCTCGGCCTCGCGCTCCTCGCCGTCGGGGCGGATGACCCGCGTGGGGTAGCGCCTGCGCTGGGGGATGAGCGGATCGGCAACCCGGCGCTTGAGCTCCTCACCCTCCTCGGGAGGAAAGTAGAGAGCATAATCTTGAGCCCTGAGCTGGTCCGGCGAGCGGCCGAGAATCTCGCAGGCGGCCGGATTGGCGAAGAGGACCCGTCGCCAGGGATCGAGCACTGCCAATCCGGCGGGGGTGGCGCCGATGAGATGGGGCAGCAGGGACGGATCGAAGAGATTGGCGATCGGCTCGAAGGGAGGCAGGCTCACAGCTTGTGCTGCACCGCGTAGAGAGCGGCCTGGGTGCGGCTGGAGAGGCCCAGTTTGCTCAGCAGGTTGCTCACATGGGTCTTGACCGTCTTCTCTGCGATGGACAGGGTCTGGGCGATGGCCCGGTTGGACTCGCCCCGGGCCACCCGACGCAGCACCTCGGTCTCGCGCTCGGTCAGGCGCTCGGGGCTCTGGGGCGAGCGCATCTCCTCGAGCAGTCGCGCGGCCGCCTGAGGGGAGAGCTGCACCTGGCCGGCGGCAGCCGCTCGGATGGCCTGGCACAGCTCCTCGGCCCGGGCGTCCTTGAGCAGGTAGCCCATGGCCCCGGCCCGCACGGCGCCCACGACCGAGCGGTCGTCCAGCACGCTGGTCAGGGCCACCGCTTCCACCTCGGGCAGCTCGCGGCGCAGTCGAGCGATGGCCTGGATGCCGTCCAGGCGGGGCATCAGAAGATCCATCACCACCACGTCGGGCTTGAGCTCGTGGGCCTTCTCCAGGGCCTCCAGGCCGTCCGAGGCTTCGCCAACCACCTCCAGCTCGGGGTCCAGCTCGAAAAACATGCGCAGCCCCTGACGCACCACCGCGTGGTCATCGGCAATCAGGATGCGGATTCGACTCACAGGCCCCCCCTTCGCGCCAGCCGGCAACCTGGCCTACCTGAAGTTCTCGGGAAAATGCCGCTGCAGCTCGTCAAGCACCTCGGTGCTCCATTCGTAGCCCAGCAGGTGGGCCGAGGCCAGCTCCTCCACCGCTTCCAGCGGCAGGCAGTGACCTTCGGCGCGGATCTGGCCTGGCTCAAAGCGCACGTCCCAGGTGCGACAGACCTCGCGCAGCTCCGGTTCCGTCAGGCGCAGCGCCCCGGCCATCAAAGTCGCGCTCATGGCGTTGAGGAAGCCCACCCGCACCTCCTCGCCGCGCAGCTCGCTGATGGGGCGAATGGTGTGAAAGCCCAGGGGGACCCCGGTGCGGGCGGCCAGGGGAAGGGTCTGCACCAGGGCCTCCAGGTCGTACATCTCCTGGAGCACCAGTCCCACTCGGGGAATGTCGCGACGCGCCGCCAGCCTTTGCATCACCGGGGTCAGCTCGCGCAGCCCCATCACCACGACCAGCCGGGAAGGCTCCTGGTGGCGGATGAGATAGCGGTGCACCGCATCCACGGTCTCTTCGACCAGCCCCAGCGAGGCTGTGACCAGACCCAGGCTGATCCGGTCCAGGTGTCGATAGACGGCCAGGGCCTGCGAGATCGAGGCGATCGCTTCTTCGGGCGATTCGACGGTGGGCAGGTAGTAGTCGATGGGGGAGAGCCGGGCCCCCGATTCTCCCTGGCGGACGCGGTAGTGCCCCAGCATCCAGTCAGGCGGGAGCAGGCCCCTTTGCACGTGATAGTGGCACACGGTAGCCCGTCCCGTCAGCATGACGGTGAGCGTTTTGCCCAGCGCTTCCTGGAGAGTGGGGGAGGGCCGGGTGGAGGCGGGCTTGCGGAAGAGGGATCCCATGCCGAGCAGGGCCTTCGTCTGCCGGAGGTCGTTTCCCCGTAAGTTCATCTTCGGGCAACAAATGCAGGCACGCGGACGAGCATGATGCTCGGGAAAAATATTGGGGAGGTTACCATACAATGCTTACCGCCATTCGTCCCAGTCAGCCCGGCTTCCAAAGCCAGCCCGCCCGCGCCAGCGTCGCGCCGGCTCAGGCTCAAGAGGCCAGCCAGCCGCTCGATCTGACCACCATCGATAACGCCCAGGAGGCGGCCGCGATCCCCTGCCTGAACCCGGGCCTGTTGAGCGTGGTGGTGACCGGGGCGTTCATCTCCGCCATGAGCAACGGCCCGGCCACGGCTGCGCTGCAGGTGGCCCTCAATGGTGTCCCGGGCAGCTTGAGCTACACCTTCAATCCTCAGAACCCCCAGCAAGCCATCACGGCCTCGGGTGAGGTGGGTGGATTGCCTTACCGGGAGAGCTGGTCGATCGACCAGGACAAGCGCCAGCTGACCCTCACCGCCCAGCTCGGCGATACCCCGGTCGAGGTCAACATGACCGCCGGTGAGAAGAGCGTGCTGGCTCGCGGCTCGGTGGGCGACCTGACGCTGACCCAGGTGATCGGCGGCGAAGAAGACCTCAGCTCGGTGACCAGCAATGGTCAGCTGGGCAATGAGCGCTTCAACCACCAGATCGACTTTGCCGAAGACGAGAACGGGGAATACAAGGTCTCCATCGCCGGTCAGCTCGGCGAGGCCACTCTCGAGCAGACTGTGACCCTGGCTCGGGCCGAGGATGCGCAGCTGTCGATGCAGGGAGAGGGCAACCTGGCCGGGACGTCCTTTGCGATGTCCGGCAAGCTCTATGCCGGTCGCTAGGGCTCAGCTGAAGCGAGCCGTCGAGGAAGAGCACTGGGACCTGCTCGACAGGTTGCTCGAGCTGGATCACTCGAGCGTTAACGACAACAGCTTGTTCACGGATACCTGGGGCACCTGGTTCGGGGCCCTCTACTGGTGCGTGGGGCGGAATCTGCGCGCCGGAGTCCAGGTTCTGATCAAGCACGGCGCCGATCCCCACCTTCAGTGCTGGGGGGATTGTCTGCCCGTGAGCCCGCTGGAGCTGGCTCAGGAGGGGGGCAAGGCCAGCTTGCTGCCCCTCCTGACCGGCGCTGAGCCGGCGGTCTATCAGCGCCAGACCGACCCGGAGATACCGCCGGAGACGGACGCCGACCAAGCCGTCAATCTACAGCAGGAGATCGCGAACGCCACCGGGTTGACGTTCCAGGTGGAAACCCTCCCGGAGGATTGAGCCATCAGCCTCGGCGCTTGACCTGCACGCCGCCGATCCGAACCCAGGCCACGCTCTCTTGCACCGCCGCTCCCTGGTTTTCCTCGCCCATGGCGGCCTGGATGGGGTTTTGCAGGGCCACCAGGTCCTCTCGCTGGCTCGAGCCCACCTTGATGGCCAGAGAGCCATCGGCGAGCAGGGCTGGTGCCGAGCGCACCTCGCCGGGGCAGGTCAGTCGGAAGTTCTCCTCGCCCGTCTCGGCGTTGAGCGAATAGAGCGCTCCTTCTTTGACGACGAACAAGTTGCCGTGGGCATCCTCGACGGGGGAGTAGCGGGTCTCGAACTTGCCTTGAGCTGTCCAACTGCGACCGTCCGGGCGCAGGACATGCAACTTGTCCAGGCCAGTGAAGAAGAAGACATTGCCGGCGCCATCGGAGGTGGGCTGCGAGAACAGCACATTATCGACGGGCTGCTCGCGCAGCGTCTCGCCGGAGCGGGCGTCGAGGAAGAAAAGACGCTCGCTCCGGGCCACCATGACCTGATCTTCGCCCACCGGCACCGGGTCGTAGAAGCCCTGGCCAGGCAGCTCGCGCCTCCAGGCCGGCTGCCCGTCGGCCGGGTTCACCGCGATCACCTCGCTGTCGCCCGTGGTGGCGCTGATCAGGCCGTTGGGCAAGTTGACGAGCCGATGCAGGTCGCCCTTGGGGGTCATCGGGATCGGGAGCATGCCAGGCTGGCTGTTGACCTTGACCTCCCACTGATGCACCGTGCCGTGGCGGGGGATGAGCGTGATGGGGGCCAGCAGCCTGTCCATCAGCCTCTTCTTCGGCTTGACCTTCGGGTCGACGGCATAGATCGACCAGTCCTTGTCGAACATTCCGTCCCCCCCGAACAGCACCAACGTGCCGTTGGGCCCGGAGGCAGGGGGAGAGAGCGTGCTGAGGTCGAGGGCCACTTCGTGCTCGGTCTGGCCGGTCTCGCGGTCGAGCACGAATACCCGGCGCATGTCGGCCACCACCAGCACCTTGCCGTCCTCGGTGAAGGCAGGATCGGTCATGTGCCCGGCCCCGCCTTCATGCTTGAAGGTCCACAGCGCCTTCCCCGTTTCCGGGTCGAAGCGCCGCAGCGTGCCATCGCCGGCCGAAGCGAAGAGGCCACCCTGCGGGTCGGCGCTGGGACGGTTCGAAAGCGAGAAGGGCAGCTTGACCCGCCAACGCTCGCTGCCCTCTGGTCGCAGCAGGGCTTTCGCCGTTCCGAGCAGCGAGGGGCGGCCGGCCTCGAACGAATCCTGGGGCCCCCCGGAGCTTGTGGTGGGGCTGCGCTGCACCGAGGTTTGGGGTCCCAGTGGGCCCAGTGGGGAAATCTGCACCTTGCTTGATTCGCCAACCGGGCTGCAGAATTCCTTGAGCCTGCCGACGCATGCTCCAAGAATCGCCAAATGCAAGCGGGCTCAGGGAGACGAAGAGAGCGAAGCGCCGCCCGCGGCCGCTCGAATCACGTGCTCGGCCACCCGGTAGGCCGAGGCCGGCTGGGCCAGCGCGGCCACGCGGCTGGCCAGCTCGTCGCGGCGGCGCTGGTCGCTGAGCATGGAGCGAATCTCGCGACCCGCGTCGGCCACCGTGGGTGCCTCTACGGCCACGCCGTCCCCCGTCAGCCGGCGCACCTGGTGTTGCTCGAGACCCGGGTAGGGGTTGAGGAAGATCATCGGTTTTCCCAGCGCCAGAACCTCCGAGCACGTCAGCCCGCCGGGCTTGGTCAGCACCACGTCGCTGGCCCGCATCCACTCGTCCATGTTGTTGACGTAGCCCAGCACCGTGAGCGAGCGCTTGGGATGCAGCTGGTCCAGCTCGGCCTGGGCGGCCTGATTGCGGGCTGTAACCGCCACGAGTTGGAAGTCGTCGGGCAGCTTGTCGAACTCCTCCACGATCTTCCGGTAGGGCTGGTAGCCCAGCGAGCCACCGGCCACCAGCACGACCGGTCGATGCGGATCCAGTCCGAGCCGCTCGCGCAACGCAGCCTGAGATTCCGCGGGGGGGTGAGCCAGCGCCGGCCGAATCGGAATGCCGGTCACGGTCAGCTTGCTCGGCGAAACGCCAAAGCCCTCGAGATCTTGGGCGGCTGCCGGGGAGGCCACGTAGTAATGGTCGATGGCGCTGTGCTCCCACATCATATGGCTGAGAAAGTCGGTGGGGCAGCTGTGGATGGGGCATGACAGCTGGTTGCGATCTTTCCAGTAGGCCAGCATGCTGTTGGTTTGCGAGTGGGTGGATACCAGAATGTCGGGTTTCTTGCTTGTGATGTAGTCGAGCACTTCGGGCGAGTTGCGCGTCTTCCACTGCAGGGCCAGATTGGCCATCCAGCAGGCCGGCCGGATCCCCTGGATGGCTGCCTCGAAGCCCAGCCGCCGCATCCAGGGAAAGCGCTCGGAGACAGTTTTGTAGAGCCAGCTCTGGGTCCGGGTCACTTTGCTGCTTGACAGCTTAAGGGTGTTGAGCGACTCGGCCTCCACGTTGGGCAGCTCCTTGAGGGCGCTCACCAGCGCGTCGGCGGCGGCCGCGTGGCCACCGGTGTGAGAGCTGTGCACCACCATCACCCGCAGCGGTTTGGACGGAGATCTGCGCCGGGCCAGGTCGACCACATCGGGAGCGAATCCGGCCCGGAGCCGGGTGGGGGAGGTGTTCATATCGGCTCAAGTCTAGTTTCGCCGGCTCAAAGTTCCATGAATCGGACGGGCGGTCAGCTCTCCCTCGGGCTCAATTACTCCCGGCTATCGTCCCTCAGGGGCTGACGCGAAGTCGCGTGCGGACCCAGCCTCCCGGGCCTCGGTGGGGCCTCCAGGTTCACTTTGCGCATTCCGGCTTGCCCGTTTCCGGGTCGAAGCGCCGCGGCTTGGCCAGCCTGAGAGAGCATCGTCTCGAGGCTGTTGCTTGCTCAGCGTGCCAAACCAGCGCAAGACCCTCCGAATGTCGATGGATTACAACTGGTCGAGCAGGACGACCGAGGCACGGGGCAGACTGGCAGAGCCAGCCTGCATGACGGGATAGAGCCCGGGCGAGCGCAAGGCCCAGGACTGCTCGGCAAATGAGGTGATTGGGGCCACCAGAAGCATTGGAAACCTGGGAACGCCAAGCTTGCCGGGCACCCCCACCACCAGCGCTGGCCGCTCCCCGCTCTGCTCGTGGCCGGGCGGCAATCGGCTTCCAAGGGCGACCCAGAGGACCATCCCGGGCTCGGGGGTCATTGCTTGATGGTCACCAGCTCACCCCGGGCCGGGTCCCACCTCACCGGGGTGCCCCTTTGGGCCAGGGCGATATAATAGGCCTCCAGGTCCGGCCGGGAGATGGTCTGCTCGATGGCCTCGAGCGCACGCCCCAGATCCTGGTCGCGGGTTTCTTCCCAAAGGCTCTGGTCGTCGGGAGGATGAACCGGCCTTGCCCGGTCCTCCAACTGGATCAGGTCTTCCTCGCGAACTCGCGTGGCTCGGGGCCCGAGTTGCACCAGCCGGAGGCGTCCCTGCCTCGACCAGCGGTAGAGAGTGGCCCGGCTGACCTGCAAGCGGCGACAGGCTTCTTCCAAGGTCAGCAGGCTCATTCTCACAACGTATCATTGCGGCTAGCAATGAGTCAACGGCTATGCGGAGAGGTCCAGCACCGGACCGACCAGTACGTGGTAGTAGTGCAGTCGCACCTGGCGCACATCTTCGGGGACGTTGGCGATCAGCTCGATCTCCCCCGGCCCAACGATCTTGTCGGGAGTCTCATCTTGTGGCTCCTCGCCCTCCTCAGGCGGGGGAACCTCGGCGCGATCCCACTCCAGCAGCCGAATCTCGAAGGGGCTGATGGACCGTTCGACCTGTTCCACGGAGAGCTGCTCGCCCGACACCTGGGAAGCCGGGAACAGGGCCAGCTCGGTCGGCGGCTCCCACATCGTGAAGCCTGGCTGCTCGCCCGTTCGGGGCGTGAGGCGAAGTCGCATGCGGACCCAGCGACCTGGGCCCGTGGCGCGGGCCTCGGTGGGGCCCATCTCCAGCACCTCCATGTTCGCCCTGCGCAGGGCCGAGGCCTTGGCCTCGAACAGGGAAAGCGCGAGCTTCGTGGCCGCTCCGGCCAGCACCCGGGGCAGCACGAACTTGACCAGCACAAAGAGGCCGACCACCAGGACGGCGCCTCCCGTCATCATTCCTACCAGAAAGCCGTTCATTGTTTCCCTCTTGCTCGAGCAGTTCTGGAGCATTGGCCGGGGCTCCTACCCACCTCAGCCCAAAGTCTGAGTCCCCCTGCAACCACGGCCCGAGGCGCATTCCCGGCCAGTCGGCTAGACTGGCGGGGCAGATGAAACGCGTGATCCTCATCCTGCTCCTGGCCCTGTCCGCCTCGGGCCAGGAGCTGACCCTGGACCAGGCCCGCCAACAGGCGGTGAAGAACAGCAACGTGCTGCGCGAGTACCGCGCCCGCGAGGCCGAGTCCGGCTATCAGGTGGACGAGGCCTACACGCTTGGCAACCCCACTCTGGGCCTGACGGCCAATACCAACTACCTGACCCCGACCGTCACGGTGCCCTTCGGGCCGGTTCCCACCCAGATCACCGAGAACTTCAATTACAGCGTGGGGATCTCTCTGCGCCAGGCGATCTATACCTTCGGTCGGCTGCACTGGCGCACTCAAGCCGCCGAGCTGGCCCAGAGGGCCCGCCGCGAGGACCTGAGCCGGGAGCAGAACCGGGTGCTGGAGGAGGTCACGCTGGCCTACCTCGAGGTGCTGAAGAGCCAGGATCGGGTCAGCCTGGCCGAAGCCAACCTGAAGGCCCGCCAGGAGGGCCTGCAGAACGCCCGCAGCCTGTTGGCCAACGGAGCCGCCCCGCGCTTTGACCTGGTGCGCGACGAAGCGGCCCTGGCCCAGGCCCAGGAGGGTCTGCTGGAGGCTCGCAACCTGGCTACCATCACCCGGGCCACCCTCTTCTCGCTCATGGGCCGGCCCGACGACGGCTCTCAACTGGCTGTCGTCGAGGAGGACGAGGCTCCCCCACAAGACCTTCAGGCTGCCAAAATGCGAGCCCTGGCGACGCGTCCGGAGCTGGCCGCTCTGACCTGGTCGGTGGAGGCGGCTCGGGCTCGCATCCAGGTGGCCGAGTCGGAGGACAACCCCAGCCTCGGTTTCGAGACCAGCTACCAGCGCCGCAACCCGGTGGGCTTCAACAAGGCTGACCAGTGGGTGACCGGGCTGGTCCTCACCATTCCGCTCTTTGATGGCGGGGTGAGCGAGGCGCGCGCCGGCCAGGCCGAGGAGGTGGTCAAGCAGCTGGAGGCTATGCGCGACGAGGCAGTGCGCCTGGTTAGCCTCGATCTCGAGCGCCTCTCCAGCGATCTCACCACTCGCCATCAGCGGGTCGAGGTGGCTCGCAAGGGCCTGGAGCAGGCCGAGGAGGCTGCCCGGGTGGCTCGCCTGCGCTATCAGGAGGGGATCTCGGTCAATGTCGAGCTGCTCGACACCGAGTCGGCCCTGACCCGGGCCCGGCTCGACCTGCTCAATGCCCGTTACGACTATCTGGGGGCCTGGACCCGCTGGCGGCGGGCCACATCGCAACCCCCCTTCCTGGAGGCCGCTCGTGAAGATTAAAATCTGTGGACCGCTCCTGTCGTCGCTGCTGGCCCTGATGGGTCTCTCGCTGGGCTGTGGCAACTCGGCGCCCCAGGCCGCCTATTCGGGCGTGGTGGAGGCCACCACGGTGGATCAGGCCTTCGAAGTGGGTGGCCTGCTGCAGGAGATCGCGGTACAGGAGGGCCAGTCGGTCGAGAAGGGTGCCCTGCTCGCCCGCTTGAAAGACGACCGGCTCCGGGCCGAGGCCCAGGCAGCCCGTGGTCGCCTGGAGGCGGCCCGGGCCCGGCTGGCCAACCTCAAGGCGGGAGCCCGGCCGGCCGAGATCGATCAGGCTCGCCAGCGGGTGGAGCAGGCCCGTGCCGATCTGGAGCTCTTCAGCAACGGTGCCACTGCCGAAGAGCTGGAGGCCTCCCGCCAGAGCGCCGAGGCGGCCCGCCAGCGCTCGCTGCAGCTCGAGCACGGCTATCGCTCGGAGGACGTGGATGCCTCCCGAGCCGCCGTGCAGGCAGCCCGGGCTAACCTCAAGACCCAGGAGCGCGACTATCAGCGCTACCTTCGCCTGGAGAAAGAGGGCGCGGTCTCGGCTCAGCAGTTCGAGCAGCGCCGCAACGCCTACGATCAGGCCGCGGCCGCTGAGCGCCAGGCGCGCGACAACCTGCTCAAGCTCTCGCGGGGGCCGCGCAGCGAAGAGCGCCAGGCGGCTCGCTCGGAGTGGGAGGCGGCCCGGGCGCGCTACGAGAATCTGGCTCAGGGCACCCGACCCGAGCAGATCGCCCGGGCCCGTGCCGTGCTTGCCGAGCGCGAGCAGGCTCTGTTGCTGATGCTGGAGGGAACGCGTCCCCAGGAGATCAAGGCCGCCCAGGGGCAGGTGGCCGAGGCCGAGGCCCAGCTCAAAGCGGCCGAGACTCAACTCTCGCGCACCCGGGTCAGTGCCGACGCCAGCGGGATCGTGCTCTCCACCAACAACTACGAGCCGGGTGAGAATGTGCCCCCGGGCGCCACGGTGGTCAGCATCGCCGAGCTGAGCCGGCCCTGGGTGACCATCTATCTGCCCGAGACCGACCTGACCCGGGTCAAGCTGGGCCAGAAGGCCAGGATCACTGCTGACGGCCTGCCAAAGCCCCTGGAGGGCAAGCTGGTTCGCATCTACGAGAAGGCCGAGTTCACGCCCAAGTTCATCCAGACCAGGACCGAGCGGGTCAACCTGGTCTTCAAAGCCAAAGTCGAGGTCGACAACCCCGAGCTGTTGCTGCGCCCGGGAATGCCCGCCGACGTGGAGCTCTTGCCTTGATTCGCGCTCGCAGCGTGTCCTTTGCTTACGGCCCGAGCCAGGCCCTGAACGAGCTCGAGTTCGAGGTGCCCGAAGGCGAGGTCTTCGGCCTGGTGGGCCCGGACGGAGCCGGCAAGACCACCCTGCTCAAGCTGATCGCCGGCATTCTGCCGGTGCAGCAGGGTGAGCTGCTGGTGATGGGGGAGGATGTGGGCCGCACCCAGGTGCTGGTGCGTCAGGCCATCGGCTACATTCCCCAGCGTTTCAGTCTGTATCGCGACCTGACGGTGGAGGAGAACGTGGACTTCTTTGCCCGACTCTATCCGGCTCAGCCCGACTTTCAAAAGAACAAGGAGCAGCTGCTGGAGATGGTGGATCTGGCCCGCTTCAAAAAGCGCCTGGCCGATCAGCTCTCGGGCGGCATGAAGCAGAAGCTGGCCCTGCTGTGCAGCCTGATCCATCGCCCGCGCCTCCTCTTGATGGACGAGCCCACCACCGGGGTGGATCCGGTCTCGCGGCGCGAGTTCTGGGGGCTGGTCTTCGAGCTGCAAAAGGCGGGGCTCACGGTCATGGCCTCCACTCCCTACATGGACGAGGCCGAGCAGTTCGATCGGGTGGCCCTCATCCACCAGGGCCGCTTCGTGCGCCTGGGCAGCACCGATCAGATCCGAGCCAGCCTGCCAGGTTACGTGCTGGAAGTGGAGTGCGACGCTCCTTTCCGGGCCCGGGCCGCCCTGCCTGGCTACGAGGTGGAGCTGTTCGGGGATCGGGTGCACGTCTTCGTCAGCCAGCTCGAGGGGGCGGTGGAGTCGGTCACCCGGCTGCTCGAAAAGTCGAGCATTCGGCCCAGCCGCGTCGAGCACGTGCCCTATTCCATCGAGGACGTCTTCTTGCGGGTGACGGCATGACCTACGCCGTAGACGTGCGCGAGCTGACCCGCAGATTTGGCGATTTCGTGGCCGTGGATCGGGTGAGCTTTCAGATCAAGCCGGGCAGCATCTTTGGCTTTCTGGGGCCCAACGGGGCGGGCAAGTCCACCACCATCCGCATGCTGCTCGGCATCCTCCCGGTGACCGAGGGACAGGGGACGGTGCTCGGCAAGGACATTCGCACCCAGGCCCTCGAGATTCGCTCACGGGTGGGCTACATGTCCCAGAAATTCTCGCTCTATGAAGATCTGACGGTGTGGGAGAATCTCACCTTCTTCTCGGGATTATTCGGATTTCGCGACCCGCGGCGCCTGGAGGATCTGCTCGAGCTCCTGCGGCTGACGGAATACCGGCGCACGCTGGCCATCCACCTGCCGGGCGGCATCCGCCAGCGGCTGGCCTTTGCGGTGGCCCTGGTGCACGACCCCGAGATCGTCTTTTTGGACGAGCCCACCGGGGCGGTGGACCCGGCCCTGCGCCGCTACCTCTGGGAGATCATCGTGGACCTGAGCCAGAAAGGCAAGACGGTCATGGTCACCACCCACTACATGGACGAGGTGGAGCGCTGCGATCGGATCTGCTTCATCTTCGGGGGCAAGGTGATCGCTCAGGGCAGTCCTTCGCAGCTCAAGCGAGAGCACGTGGTCGGGCAGATGTATCAGTTTCAGCCTACCGATCGCCTGGGGGCGCTCCAGGCCCTGGCCCGCATCGAGGGGGCCGAGAGCCCCTTTCCGGCCGGTACCTCGGTGCGCCTGGTCTGGCACGGCTCGCCTGATTCGCTGGAACGACAGTTGCGCGGCCTGGGCTTGCTGCAAGGCGAGCTCAGGGCCGTGACCCCCAACCTCGAGGATGTCTTCATCTCGCTGGTGGGGGTCACCAGCTGATGCTGCGTCGCATTCTGGCCGTCATCGGCAAGGAGTTCATCCAGATGCGCCGCGATCGGCTCACTTTTGCGGTCATGCTGGCCATCCCCCTGATTCAGCTGACCCTGTTCGGGTATGCCATCAACACCGACGTCAAGCACATCCCTCTGGGTCTGGTGGATTACTCCAACACGCGTTCCAGCCGCGAGCTGGTGGCCAGCTTCACCCAATCTCGCTATTTCGACTTGAAGATGACGGCCGGTCATCCCCGCGAGCTGACCCGGGCTATCGATCGAGGCGACATCCGGGTCGGGCTGATCATCGATTCCGAGTTCGAGTCCGACCTTCGTCGCCGTCTGCCCGCCCGGGTTCAGGTGCTGGTGGATGCCTCCGACCCTCAGGTGGCCAGCAGCACGCTGGCCAATGCCAACGGTATCGGGCAGTCTCGTTCCCTCGAGCTACTCTTACAGAACCAGCGTCCCGGCTCGGGCTACGGGGTCAACGGAATGCCCGTGGACGTGCAGGTGAGGGCCTGGTTCAACCCGGACCTGGTGACCGCCAACTACATCGTGCCGGGCCTGATCGGGGTCATCTTGACCATGACCATGATGATGACGACGGCCATGGCCATCGTCCGCGAGCGCGAGATGGGCACCCTGGAGCAACTCGTCACCACTCCGGTTCGGCCGCTGGAGCTGATGATCGGCAAGGTGCTGCCCTACGTCCTGGTAGGCTACGTGCAGATCAGCGTGGCCCTGGCGGTCGGGGTCTTGCTCTTTCAGGTCCCGATTCACGGCAGCCTGGTCTTGCTTTACAGCCTGTGCATCCTGCACATCGTCAGCTATCTTGGCCTGGGCCTGCTCATCTCCACCCTGGCCCGCAACCAGCAGCAGGCACTTCAGATGAGCTTTCTGCTCTATCTGCCCACCATGCTCTTGTCGGGCTTCATGTTTCCCCGCGAGGGAATGCCCTACTTCGCCCAGCAATTTGGGCTGCTCTTGCCGTTGACCTACTTCTTGCAGATCCTGCGAGGCATCATTCTCAAAGGCGTGGGTCTGGGAGATCTGGTGCGCTATGTCTGGCCCATGCTGATTTTGCTGGTAGCGATCTACGTACTGGCTTTACTCCGACTCGGTCGGCGAGACTGAGCTCAACAGCCAGCCTGCTCCAAATCGAGTCCCTGATCGAGGGCTCCCATCGCAGCAGGAGGCGCCGTGGTGGGCCCTGCTGGTCAATTTGGTCGGCCGCCGCTTTGTCCCGGAGTTCCCGCGCTTCTTGTTGCAATAATGGACATTTTTTTGTGTCGATATTTTTCCGGTGCTCCATATTTTGATGGGTTTTTTGCTGTCTTCGACAAAGTTTAATCGCAAGTTCATAATGATGTAACATTGTTCTGTTTACTTGTCGGCTGGTCGGGGCGATAAACACCTCAGACAACGTTGAAGGAGACCCCACTGTGAGCGACTCGATTTCCGGTTTCGGCACCCAGTTGATCGTCATCACCCCCCAGATGCGCGAGGCTCAGAGCCAGCGCCTGGCCGCGGTGCAGCAGGCCCTGGTCACCGGAATGGTGCCGGTGGAGTCGATGTCGGCCCACCAGGTGGCGGCTCACACCGCCTATTACAGCCAGTGCGGCGCCGACATCCAGGGAGTGCGCCAGTGCTGCCCCTTCCCAACCCTGCCTCCGCTGCCCCACCTGAACATCGGTGGTGGTGCGCCTGGCACCAATTTGATGGCGCAGATGCTCGGCTTTCCCGGCATGAGCTCGGGAATGGGGATGCCCGGCATGATGGGCTATCCGGGCGGGGGTTGCATGGATCCCACCATGATGATGATGTTCATGATGATGCAGCAACAGCAGCAACAGTTCATGATGATGCTGTTGATGCTCATGGGCCAGCAGCAGCAGGGTCCAGCCAATCTGATGGCATTGCTTCAGATGCTCCAGCAGCAGCAGGGCCACCAGCCCCAACCGCCACATCCACATCCACATCCACATCCACATCCTCATCCGCATCCCATGCCGACGCCTACGCCCACCCCGACTCCAACTCCAACTCCGACCCCGACTCCGACCCCGACCCCGACCCCGACCCCGACTCCGACTCCGTCCCCAACTCCTACGCCGACCCCGACCCCGAC
>QWHO01000059.1:0-4865 GCA_021404945.1 bacterium CPR1 | reverse complement strand
CCGAGCCTGAGCCCTGCCCCGAGCCTGAGCCTGACCCGTGTCCGGAGCCTGAGCCCGCCCCCGAGCCGGACCCGGTTCCCGATCCCTGTCCCGAGCCTCAGCCTGAGCGCCCCATGACGCTGGCTCGCGCGGCTTCTATCCTACAGGCCAACTTCGACCTGGTGGACACGGCCGCCGGTCGTGGCGGGGCCGACGGGATCATCGGCAAGCCCGATCTCGAAGCCATCGTGGGCGGACGGGCCCCCAACGCCTCTCCCGAGTTGCAGCAGGCCTGCCGCTTCCTGCTCGATAACGGCGCGCTCTTCAATGCCCTGGACGTAGCAGCCGGTCGGGGCGACGTGGACGGGCGCATCGGTCGCGACGACCTGACCTCAGCCATCCAGAACTACGCCCAGCTCGACAGCAACAATCAGGTTCCCGATCAAATGACCGCCGGCCGGGCGGCCGTCATCCTGAAGCGCTACTTTGGAGTGCTCGACGCGGCCGGAGGCCAGGGTGGCCTGGATGGTCGCATCGGGAAAACCGATCTCGAGGCCGTGGCCGCTGCTCCCGGCGCTCCCCCCGACCTGAAAGCGGCCGTGCAGTTCCTGCTCGACAATCCGGCCATCTTCGACGCCGTGGATACGGCTGCCGGAGTGGGCGATCGCGATGGCATCATCGGGATGCGCGATCTGGACGCCACCATTCAGAGCAACTCGGGCGATGCCACCCGACCCGAGCCGCAACCCGAGCCAGTGCCAGAGCCGACCCCTGACGCTCAACCCGAGCCTCAGCGCCCTCCCATGACGGTGGCCCGGGCCGCCTCCATCCTGCAAGCCAACTTTGACATCTTAGACACGGCCGCCGGACGGGGCGGGGCCGATGGCCGCATCGGCAAAGCCGACCTCGAGGCCATCGTGGGCGGGCGCGCTCCCAATGCGCCCCCTGAGCTGCGCGAGGCCTGCGAGTATTTGCTGGCCAACCCGGCCCTCTTCAACGCCATCGACGTGGCCGACGGGCGAGGCGACGTGGACGGTATCATCGGTCGCAACGACCTGCATGAGGCGGTGCAGAACTTCTCGCAGTTCGACAATCAAACCACGGCACCCCAGACCATGACCCTGGGCCAGGCGGCGGTCATCCTGAAGCGCTATTTCGACCTGGTGGACACCGCCTCGGGGGTGGGCGGACGCGACGGAATCATCGGCCTCGGCGATCTGCAGGCCATTGCCAACAGCCCGGGCGCCCCTCCCGACCTGAAGGCCGCGGCTCAGTTCCTGGTGGGCAACCCGGCCATGTTCCAGGCCGTCGACGAGATCACGTATCAGGGAGGAATCTGGCCCTTCAACAACCCGGGGAACCGCTTCAGCAAGGATGACCTGGACGAGGTCATCCGTCGCCACCCGCAGGACGCCGCCGGGGGGTAGGTTCCATCCAACGGGCTCGGCCTCCGTGAGTTTGAGCGCTCGGGAAACCGCCATTCCCGTTTGATTGATAGATCGGTTGAGACGGGGTTTGGCCACCCGAATGGTCGTCCTTGCATGACAGGCATGGAGTGTGGGTCCCTCGAATGACCTCTCAACAGATGGACCCGGTCTGTTTTCCAAATGCCACCCGGCATCGCCTGGAGACCGCTTGCATCGCTCCCAAGGGGCGCGGTCTGCTCGGCCTCATGGCCCCGCGCGAGGATGTGACCGGCCGCCCTTGGGAAACCATCGAGCGCCGCTCCAGCCACGCGGCCGAGCTCGAGGTCGACCTGCGGGCTGAAATGTTGGCCCGCCAGGGCTACGAGCCTTTATGCATCGTAGAGATGGTCCTTCGCGCCGAGCATGACGACAATCACCTCGCAGGCCTCCAGCGCGCCCGGGCGATCGGCGACCTTCGCGCCGCCAGCGAGCGTCCCATCCGCTCAGTCAACTGGAAACGACTCACCAGGAAGGGGGATGGATAAGTCCATGGGTTTTGTTCGTTGCCCGGGTTGCGGCTCTCAGAACCGCGATACCGACTCCAAATGCTACAGCTGCGAGGGAGAGCTCACTCCCGGCCAGGAAGGCCCGCCCAGCGGAGCGCTGGATGAGAGCCAGGTGGGCCAGCCCGTCGTGAGCGCTTCCGAGAAGCGCATGATGCAAGACGACAAGCGCAAGTCGACCGTCGTCCACGGCCTGCGCGCCGGAGCTGCCGGGGGAGCTTTCCTGGGCATCTTCTGGGGCCTTTACTGCGCTTTTTGGGGCGGGCTCTTTGGCAGCATCGTGGGCGAATGGTCCGGCATGGCCATCGGAGGGGGCCTGATGTTCGTCATCGGTTTCACGCAACAGGTCATCCTGGGCCTGGTGGTGGGAGCGATCGCGGGAGCTCTGAACGAGCTGTGCTATCAGTACGACTCGATGCGGTTGGGTAGCTATGTCGGCGCGGCCTGGGGGGTGCTGGCCCTGATCAGCGGGAACGGCAGCTTCCTGGGCATCCTTTTCTCCAGCATCTGGGGTGGCATTATGGGCTGGACCGTCAGCTTCGTCGAGAAGGCCTGGTTCCGCAAGATGTATGCGGAGATGTAACCCCAATGCGCTGGCCCTGCTCGTGGCGGTCGTAGCCTGCGCGGTTTTCGGGGCCCGCAGTCGGGTCGATGAGCGGATCCTTCTCGACGGGGTCGGGTTGGGCATGACCCGCGAGCAGGCGGAGCGCTCCTCATTTTCTCACGTGCCGCTCTTATCCTACCACCAGAACTCGGTCTACAACATCTCGTTCGGCCAGGAGCTGCGCCGAGGAAAGGATTGTCTGGCGCGCAGCGGGATGACTGCAGCCGAGGCTGAGGAAAGCCTGGTTCGGGCGGGATGGAAGTCGATCGGCGTGGCCTCCACCAGGAGCAGCCATTCCCTGGCCGGTTCGATCAAACGTGCTCACTATCTCGGGCCCCTGCGTGAGCGTCTCGAGCTCGAGACCGGCATCCCGTTCTCCGGTTCTGTCAGGGAAAGGCTGGTCTTGAGCCTGTCTCTTGCCAGTCCTTAACGACTGAATCGAGCCAGCCGCAGGAAGTCCAGGTCGACTGACCGGGCGCGCCCCTCCAGCACCAGCTCGGCCACGCCAAGCCCCAGGGCCGGGGCGCTCTTGAAGCCGGCTCCGCTGAAGCCGGCGGCCACGTAATAGCCTTCGATCCCCAGCGGGCCGTCCACCACCGGGTGGCCATCGGGGGTGAAGTCGTAGAGACCCACCACCCCGCGCACCAGCTGAGAGCTCCTCAGAGAGGGGAAGCGGTGGGTCAGGGCCTGCAGGGCCGCGGCCAGGTAGTCCACGTCCAGCTGGCGGTCGCAGCGGTCGGGATGGTAGACGGGATCGAACTCCCAATCGATACCCACCAGGTTAGTCTCCCCATCTGGATGGCTGTAGAGCCCGGTGATCTCGTCGTAACAGGCCAGCTCGCGCCGGGGCAGGCCGCCCGGACGAGTCATGTAGCACACCTGACCGCGCCGGGCGAGAATGGGTAGCTGCACGCGTGGATCGGGGTGCAGGCCCGGGGTCCAGGGACCGACCGCAAGCACGACCTTTTCGGCTTCCAGGAAGCCCTGGTCGGTCTCCAGTCCGATAACCTTGCCCGAGCGGTGGACGATCTGCAGCACCGTGACGCCCTCTCGCAGTTCCACGCCTCGCTCGGAGGCGAGGGTTGCCAGCAGGAGGGTGGTGGCCACCGGGTCGGCCCAGCCGCTCTGAGGCTCGTAGGCCGCTCCTACCAGGTCGTCCACCCGCATCAGCGGCTGCAGCTTCTTGATGCCCCGCTGGTCGAGCCATTGCGACTCTTTGCCATCGGAGAGCAACATCTCGTGCACCGTCCTGACCGACTCGAGCTTCTCGGGGCCGGTCACGTGCAGGTAGCCCGAGTTGACCCAGCCGCAACGTTCTCCCCACTGCTGGAAGAGACTGCGGGAGAAGTCGATCAGCCGGGTCTCGGCGAGGCTGCTCCAGTGAGTCTGGATGAAGCCGCCCGACCTGGCTGTCTCGCCGCAGCACATGGTGCCCCGCTCCAGCAGCACCACCTGGCGGGCGCCCTTGAGGGCCAGGTGGTAGGCGATGCTGGCCCCCATCACCCCGCCCCCGATGACGGCGATCAAAAGTAGCGTCGGGCGGACAGTCCCGCTGCCGCCAGAACGCGCTGGCCGGGGTTGAGCAAGAGCACCTCCCCGGGCCAGGACTCGGGCTTCATGAAACCCAGGTGCTTGTTGAGCAGGGCCGAGAACTTCGGCATCAGCGGCTGGGCGATGGTGGCCAGCAGCCTGAGGGCGGCCAGCATCAGCGCCAGAGCTGTGGCTCGCTGGGGCTCCAGGCCCGGGACGCGGGCCAGATGGCTCTGAGCCGCCTCGAAGGCGGCGATTCGCTCGATGAGCTCGTGCAGGGTTCGGGCCACCTCACGCAGAGAGCCCGTGACGTAGCCACCCTCGGCCCGGGTCCGCAGCCCGTTGAGGAGCTCGAGGAATTCGTACTGCTCGGGGCTCCATCCTCCCGCGGCAGGAACCTTGGAGCCTGCCTCCAGGGCGACCTGGCGCCCGATGCGCTCGAGCAGGTCTTGCCAGGGCCGGACGACGCTCTCGTGCAGGAAGTGCTCCATGGCTTCCAGCGAGCAACTGGTGTCGGCCTGCTCGGGGCGCACGGTGGCCAGGAAGAGGCGCACCAGGTCGCTGGGCACTTTCTCCAGCACGGCCCCCGCGTCCAGAGCATGGGAGGCACTGGTGGACATCTTGCGCTCGTCGAGCATCAGGTGCTCGTTGGGCAAGAGTTGGACGGCGGGCTGCTGGCCCAGAGCCAGGGCCACGGCCGGGTCTTGGAAGAGGTAAAGGAAGGCGTTGTCGGTCCCGAACGAGGCCACCATCGGTCCCAGGCCGGCTCTGGCGCGCAGGTAG
>QWHO01000552.1 GCA_021404945.1 bacterium CPR1 | reverse complement strand
GGCGGCGCCGGCGGCCATCGAGGTGACCATCTGGCCCAGCTTGCTCTGCGAGAAGTCGTACACCTTGCGGTCGAGCACGATCAGCTCCAGCGACTCGGCAGCCCGGGCCCGGCAGGTCCAGACCATCTCTGGTTGACGATGTTCGTTCCCCTGGCGGGGGGTGCGGCACTCGAGCACGAGCTCCAGCTCATCCTCGCGGCCGCTGATGCGCAGCGGCAGCTCGTCGGTCAGCTGGTGTTGGCATTGAAAGTTGTTGCGAGCAGCCCAGTCGCTGACCGCCTGGCGCAGGGCCTGCTTGCGAGCCAGGCGCTCTCGACGTCCCCTCCGTTGGCCGCTCGCTGCAAACCCTGAAGGGCTCGCGGACGAAGAAACCGACCCACCAGAGGGGCGGGCGACTCCACCTGACGCACCAGGGCTCGGCGCTGGAAGAGGCTCAGGCTCATCCGGCCCCGTTCTCCGGGGCCGGCCGCAGATCCTTAAATCGTCCCGCCATTCCAGAGAGCAGGCCCACAGGCACGTCGGCCGGGCGAGGGCGAACCGAGGACCTGCCTGGTCCTTGCGAGGGCCGGAGCCTTCAGGTAGGAGCGAGCGAGCAGGAGGCGGGAATGCCAGGGAGCGGCCTTACTGCCAGTCGCCGATCAGCTCGAAGGCGGCCCAGTGGAACGGGCCCAGGCCGGGCTGGCCAATCATCTTGATCTGTGCCTGGCGCAGGGCCTCCGCTTTACTCTTGCCGGCCAGCAACTGGGTGTAGAACTCGACCATGAGCTGGGCGGTGGCGCTGTCGCTGACCTTCCAGAGGCTGGCCAGGATGCTGCGGCTGCCGGCGATGCTGAAGGCCTGGGCCATGGTGGCTACATCGTTGCCCGAGAGGGGATCGCGCTGGCCCAGGTTGGTCTGGCAGGCCGACAGGGTCACCAGCGACACGCCCTGGAAGTCGAGCCCGTAGATCTCGCCGTTGGTCAGCTTGTTGTCGGCGCCCGCCAACACCAGATAGCTCTCGTTGACGTCGCGGGAATTGAGGACTCCGTGGGTGGCCAGGTGGACCACCGCCACCTGGCCGGGGGCGATGAGCCGCTCGCGTGTGGCCTGATCTTCGTAGAAGGTGGCCCTCTGGGCGAAGAGCGGGGCCAGGCCTTCCACCTCCTGACGGGCTCCAGGGAGCGAGCGGTCAGGGTTGGCCAGGGCCAGCAGGCTACCCGGCTTGCTCGCGGCTGGCTGAACGGCCAGGTTGAGGATCTCGGCAGAGGTCGCCACCACCACCGCCTTGCGCTCGACCAGGAAGCCCTCCTGATTCCTCAGAGCGGCGAAGGGGAGATAAAAGAGCGAGCCGTTGGGCACCACCACCAGGGTCTTCTTGTCCACCAGGTCTTGATCGAGCGGGCTGATCAGGACCTGGTAGAGCTCGGACAGGGGAGCCAGATCACCCTGCTCGATGATGGCAGCGCGGGCCCGACGTACCTGTTGCTCGAGCTCCTGGCGGCTGACCGGGGATTGATAGATCTTGAGCTCTCTGGCCGTGGCCACGAAAAGGAGCAGCTCCTGCTCGGCAGGAGCATACTGCACCAGCAGAGCGTCGGCCGGCAGGCGAGCCTGCAGCGAGGCGAAGCTGGCCGGCTTGACGCTGACCAGGCGCTCGAACTGGGGCTCACGGGCGCGCAGGATATTGACGGCCCGATAGAACTCGGCCTTGTTGTTGGCCAGCCGGGTTTGGAGCTGCTCCACCCGGGCCTCGTCTCCCCGGGCGTGGGCGGCCTGGAGCTCGACTCGAATCTCCTCTCCCCGGGTGCGGGTCTGCTCGATCTCGCGCAGGGCCCGATCGACCTGGGGATCGGTGCTCTTGACACGGGACAGGTCAAGCCCGGAGACCTGATTCTGGCTGCTGGTCTGGGCAATGACCTCCATTGCCTGGGCTCGCTTGCCCTGCTTGAGCAGCACCTGCCCCAGGGTATCTACGAAGAGCCTGGTCTCGGGCTTGGCCAGCAGCTCCTGCTTGCCCCGATAGCTCGCTCCGGACTCGGCCAGCCAGTTGCTCACTTCCTGCAAAGCCTGCTGCAGCAATGCCTCGGCCTGGGGAAGGCGGCCTCGCTCGGCTTCCAGGCAACCGAGGAAGCCGGTGGCCAGGAAGCGTCCCGCCGGGTAGGGCAGCTTCTCGGTCAGCTGAGCGGCCTTCAGCAGCGACTGCTCGACGCGGCTCCGATCCACTTGCACCCCGGGGGCCAGGAAGGCCTGATAGCCGACCTCCACCAGCACGTCGATCTCATCCACTGGATTGCGAGCCCGGGCAAAGTCGGCAGCAGCTTGCTCGAACTCGGTCAGGGCCAACGGCACCTGCCCGTGCAGCAGGTGGTAGCGGGCCATCCCCCGGTGGTGCTGGCCGCGAATCTGCTCCTGGCCCAGGAAGACGATCGAGGGAGGGAGCTTCTTGAGCTCGGGGTCGATCGCGTCGAGCAGGCGCTGATCCTCCTCCAGCCAGGCCTCCACCCCGGGCAGCAGGGCAAAATGGTTGGCTCGCTCAGTGCGCAGGCGCAGGCCCAGGTAGAGAAACTCAGGCTCCATTCCCTTCGAGGCCTGGTATGCCTGGTCGGCCAGACCAATGGCCTGGGAGAAGATCCCTACCGACAGGCCGGCCCAGGCATCGCGCGAGGGGATGCGTCCCTCGCGATGGTCGAAGTAACTGAACTCCCAGGCCTGCCAGCCCCAGAGAAAGGTCCACTGGCCAGCCCGAGTGATGTCCAGAGGCCAATAAGGATCTGCTGGCGTGGGCGGGACCGACCGGGTGGTTTCGAGAGCTCGCTGGCAAAGCCGCGCATAATCCTCGGGGGTGCTCGCGCCCTCGCGATCGAGACGGGCCTGCAACTCGAAGCTCTCGCACTCGGAAAGGGCCAGGGCGGCTCCCGCGCTTTTCAGGCTCGAGGCCAGGACCCGAGCCTGGCTGAAAGCCCGGGTGGCTCGGGCCAGGTTGGCGGTGCGATAGGCCGCCGCGCCCTCAATGAGGTGGACGCGCATGGCGATCTCGGGCTCGAGAGAGGGCGCCTTCTTGAGCGCGTCGGCCAACTGGAAGACCAGCCCGACGTCGTTGCGGAGCTGGGCTACAGCCAGTCGCCGGAGTTGGAGCAGGCGCTTTTCGGCCGGGTCGGTGGCCTGGGCCAGAGCCTCGCGGTAGAGCCGATCGGCCTCGTCGTAGGCGCCCATCCTGGCCAGCAGGTCGGCCTCGACAGGGACGGCTCGCACAGGAATGGCGAGCAAGCAGAGCAGGGTCAGCCAGAGCTTCAGAGCACGCACTGATGGGCGATTCCTCGCCGGGCTGGACGAGGCCTGCCCGAGGTCGTTGCTATCGTTGGCTGCCGCTGGAAACGGGGCCATGCAAGGGCGCTTTGAGCCGAGCAGATTCCGTCGCTCGGGCAGTCTATCGCCCCGAGGAATTGGCCACCGCGGAGGCCCTGGTCCCGGCTGGAGCAGGGGCGTTTCCAGAGCCGCCCGTGGGAGCTTGGGAAGGCCTGGGGCAGGCTCGCCCATCCTCGGGGCGTCGTTCCAGCGCCACAACCTGCAGGCTCCCGTGAGTCGAGACGGGTTAACGATTGAACCCGCGCCAGGCGATCTCCATGCTCTCCC
>QWHO01000551.1 GCA_021404945.1 bacterium CPR1 | reverse complement strand
ACCATTCCTTGCCCAGATCATCCTTGTAGATGAACGCCCTGCGTGTCAGCAGGTCGACCATCCCACGAAAGCCGCTCTCCTCGCCCACCGGAATCTGGACCGGGACCGGTTCGGCGCCCAGTCGCTCCTTGATCTGATCCACGGCCTGGAAGAAGTTGGCCCCGGTGCGGTCCATCTTATTGATGTAGGCGATGCGCGGCACGTTGTAACGGGTCGCCTGGCGCCATACCGTCTCACTCTGAGGTTGCACTCCGGCCACGGCGCAAAAGACGGCGATGACGCCGTCGAGCACGCGCAGAGAGCGCTCCACCTCAACCGTAAAATCCACATGACCAGGGGTATCGATCACGTTGATCGCGGTCCCCTTCCACTCGGCGTGGGTAACCGCAGAGGTGATCGTGATGCCGCGCTCTTTCTCCTGGATCATCCAGTCCATGGTCGCGGCCCCAGCGTCCACCTCGCCGATGCGGTGCACTCGCCCGGTGTAGAAGAGGATTCGCTCGGTCGTGGTGGTCTTACCGGCATCGATATGGGCAGCGATGCCGATGTTGCGCACCTTGTCGAGCGATATTTTGGTTTGCGAGCTCACCGTGATTGTCAACTCCGGGTCTTTCCTGACTCCCCCAGAACATCGATCGCCACCCGCCTGCGCGAGTGACGCTCAGAACCTGAACGATTTGGCCGCTCCTACCAGCGGTAGTGAGCGAAAGCCTTGTTGGCCTCAGCCATCCGGTGCGTGTCCTCACGCTTCTTGACGGCGGTGCCAATGCCCTGAGAGGCATCCAGCAGCTCGGCGGCCAGCTTCTCCATCATCGTCTTTCCCGAGCGCTTGCGGGCGGCGCCGATCAGCCAGCGCATCGCCAGACTCACGCGCCGGTCCTGACGCACCTCGACAGGCACCTGGTAGGTGGCGCCACCCACGCGGCGAGGGCGCACCTCGACCAGCGGCATGGTGTTGTCCATGGCCTGCTGGAAGAGCATCAGCGCGTCCTTGCCACCCTTCTTCGACAGCTGCTCCATGGAGCCGTAGAAGATCTGCTCGGCCAGACTGCGCTTGCCGTTCATCATCACCTTGTTGATGAACTTGGTGACCATCTTGTTGTGGTACTTCGGATCAGCCAGTACCTCGGGCTTGGAGACGGGACCTTTCCTGGGCATAGTGACTCCTTCTTGGCCTCTTTTCTCCGCTCGCAGGCTCGCTGCGCGCTTCGCTTGCACTTCTTTTCTCCGCTCGCAGGCTCGCTGCGCGCTTCGCTTGCGATTACTTCTTGGCTTCCTTCGGCCGCTTGGCTCCATACTTGGAGCGACCCTGGCGGCGGTTGGCTACCCCGGCTGTGTCCAGCGTGCCACGAACGATGTGGTAGCGAACGCCCGGCAGGTCCTTGACGCGACCGCCCCGGATCAGGACAACCGAGTGCTCCTGAAGATTGTGCCCCACGCCCGGGATATACGCGGTGACTTCGATCCCGTTGGTCAGACGCACACGCGCAACTTTACGCAGGGCTGAGTTCGGTTTCTTGGGGGTCACCGTCTTGACCTGAGTGCAGACCCCTCGCTTCTGGGGCGAGCCCTTCGGCGTGCGGAAGGTCTTCAGCCGCAGGGAATTGTACAGGAATTGCAGGGCGGGAGCCTTGCTCTTCCGCTTGGGATCCCGACGGCCCTTCCTGACCAATTGGTTCGTTGTGGGCATAAAAAAAATCTCCCGGTCCGTACGATGCTCTCCAACAGACCAGCAGATTCGGTAAGAGCTCAATCAAGCTCTCAGGCGCGCCGTCTACACGGCACCAGGGGTCAAACCTGACACCCCCTTCCGAAGCTGCTTCTGGGGCCGCCGACTCCGGCAGTATCCGCCTGGGCCCGACCAACTTGCAGCCGAGATGGCGGACTTGCGCGCAATGACGCCGGTCCATCAAAAAGTCTGCGCCATTCTAGCACCAGCAAAAGGGGCTGTCAACCCTATCCCCACGGGCTGGGGACAGCTTTCCACAGCCTGGTTAAGAAAATGATCAATAAACTTAACCTCAGGGAAGGGGCCTGCACCCTGGCTGCGAAGCAGAACTCGTCATGAGCATTCGTCGCATCGCCATCAGCACCGGAGGGGGCGACGCCCCCGGACTCAACGCCGTCATCCGCTCCGTCGTGGTTGCCTCTCTGAATCGAGGCTGGGAAGTCGTCGGCATCCGCGACGGCTACAGCGGTCTACTCGAGCCCGAGCGCTACAAGACACCGCTGATCAAGCTTGATCGCGAAAGCGTTCGGGGCATCACCCACCTGGGCGGCACCATCCTGGGCACGACCAATCGCGGCAATCCAATGCGCTATCCCAAGCTCGGACCGGAGGGGAGCTTGGTGGAGGTTGACCGCTGCGCTGAAGTGGTCGAGGGCCTCAAGAAGAAAGAGATCGATGCTCTGATCAGCATCGGCGGGGATGGCAGCATGGAAATCGCGGCCCGCCTGTTCGACCTGGGGGTCCGCGTGATCGGAGTTCCCAAGACCATCGACAACGATCTGGACGGGACTTTTGTCACCTTCGGCTTCGATTCCGCCGTCTCGTTCGCCACTGAATGCATCGATCGTCTCCACTCAACGGCCGAGGCGCATCAACGCGTGCTGGTGGTCGAGGTGATGGGTCGCTACGCCGGCTGGATCGCTCTTCATGCCGGTCTGGCAGGGACCGCCGACGTGATCTTGCTACCCGAGATCCCCTACCAGACCGAGGCTGTGGCGGCCAAAATCCGCGAGCGCAACGCTCACGGGCGCAATTTTACCATCGTCGTGGTTGCCGAGGGAGCCCACCCCAGCGGGGCTGCCGCCTCCGTCATCGGGCAGGAGGTCGGCCGGGCGGAGCGTCTCGGCGGCGCCGGCAATCGCCTCACCAAGGATCTCGAGCAGCTGTGTGGCCAGGAAGCGCGCTGCGTGGTGCTCGGTCACCTTTTGCGCGGAGGAGGCCCCAACGCTACCGACCGGCTCATTTCCCTGCGCTTTGGCGCGGCCGCCGTGCGCGCGCTGGATCAAGGCAAATCAGGCGTACTGGTGGCCCTCGATCCTCCGCACGTTCGCTACATCCCCCTGTCAGAGTGCACCCACCGGTGCAAGACGGTCCCCATCGACTGCGACACGGTCCAGACATGCCGAGACCTGGGTGTCTACTTCGGCGACGAGGTTCTGGCCGCCAGCTAATGTGCTCGCACTTTGGTTTTGCACATTAGCACAATCTGACGAACGCGCCGGAACTGCGTTCCAGCGCGTTGTAAAGTGCAAAGACCAAAGGCCTTGCGCTTTAGTAACTGAAGAAGTCGCGGATTTTGCGCATGAACTGCTCCGAGAGCACGTCCAGGCGCTGGCTGACCGTAGACTTCTCCACTTCCTGGCTGCGCGCGCGCTCTTCCTCGAGCTCCTCACGCGCCTTCTCGGTGCGCAGCTGGCGCTGGGCGAGGACCTGGCTGATCACCGTGGCCACCTGGGGGTTGTCGCGCATGATCGTCCGCAAGTCTTCCTTGTCCAGCATCAAGAGCTCGGAGTCCTCGGTGGCCTCGACCGTGGCCGAGCGCGGCTCGCCGGTCAGAAGGGCCATTTCGCCGAAATACTGGCCGGCCAGCATCTCGATGGAGAGGAA
>QWHO01000058.1 GCA_021404945.1 bacterium CPR1 | reverse complement strand
CTCGTGGTGCGAGAGGGATACTGATACAGCTTATAGCGGTAAGGACCCCACTCTGTGATCTTGTTGACCGTACCGAGGTCGTCCTCAGCGCGTGCCGGCTGACCACCTACCAGAAGGCCGGTCATCAGCGCCGACAGGAGCATCAGAGACGCTAGCGGACGCAAAGACATCGGAACGTTACCCTCGCTTTCCCATTATTGACAAAAACTTCCGAGCGGAACGCACTACGCCGCTCGCCCGACACCTCCTTCCGAACTCCAAACAAATCTTCCTCCCGAGAGCACGCCTGCGGTCACGTCGGGCTTCTTCTCGCCGACCTCACCGCAAACGACATCTCTAGACTTCCCCCAAATGCGCAAGCTTTTCAACAGGATAATGAAATCTCCTCCCACTTTTGAGCCCAAAAGCGAACACCAGTGTGTCTTCTGTCAGGGGGTCTTGCCGAGAAAAGAATGGTCCTCGGCGTAGGAAACGACGTGAATCCCGTTCATACTGAGCACATCCAGAAGTTTCTGAAATGCGTCGTCGTCCCCATTGAACAAGAAGCGTACCAGATGATGGGTCTGGGTGGAGACCGCCAGGTGAAAGACCCCCGGGTAGGTCTCCAGGTGTCGCACGGCCTCAGCCAGGCCTTGTAAAAACTGCACCTGCATCATGCGATAGTTCGTAATTTGCTGCAGCAGCGAGCGAATCTCTCCGCAAGCCAGGGGCCGATTGGTAACCAGAATGCACAGATGCGAGCAGAGGGTGGCCAGTTCGGAGAGTTGAGGAGAACTGAGCGCCAACACCTTTCCCTGAGCCCGAATTTCCGAGAGCACACCGACCATTTCACGCACTTCATTGCGTTCCAGACGACTCAAGCAATCGTCCACCACGACCAGGGCCGGATTGTGCAGGACCGCCCTGGCCAGGCTCAAACGACGCCGCAAGGCGTAGCTCAGCTCGCGGACTGGTTTTTGAGCCACGGCCTGCAAACGACAGAGCCGCAAGGCCTCTTGAATGAGATACGGTCGATAATGGGTATCCAGCTTGAAACTCTCGGCGAAGAACTCCAGGTACTCGATACCGCTGAACTCCTCATAGACCCCCGGCGAGGCACCCACGAAGCCGATCCGGTGACGAGTCTGCTTGCCAACCGGAAGTCCCCTGAGCAGAATCGTCCCGGCCTCGGGTCGGGATAATCCAGCCAGCGCAAGCATCAACTCCGACTTCCCCGAGTCATTCGGCCCGATGATCCCGATGACTTCACCTGGAAAGAGCCGAAACGAGATGCTGATCCCCCGCTGAAAGGTGGCTCGGGTAAGATGGTTCACTTCCAGCACCGGCTGGCCGAGTGCCGAGCTCACTGGCGAATGCTGATGGTGTCAGCCTCGCCTAAATTGAGCTCGCTGCGCAGAAGGCGACGCAGTTTGTCCTTCTCCTCAGCATTCAAGGGTCGATCAGGTCGGACAGTGACGGTCACCGAGCCGTCCGCTCGCTCTTCCACGAGCACCGAGGCATTGGCCGAAATCTGACGGGCCACCGAACGCGCTTTTGGGCCCAGAGTGGCCTGACGACTCAGGGCGACCTGATCGCTGACCAGACCGTCCACGGTCCGGCTCATGCTTTGCTTGCGGGCAATGTCCGCCGGGGTCTTCGTCGACTGACCGGGCGCGCTTGCGGCTGCCGAGTAGCCAGCGGCCTTGTCATCCGGAAGCGAGCGCATCGGGACAGCCGCGGGGGCAGGCGGCTTGACCACACCGGTGACTCGTCTCGAAGCCGGAACGCTGCTGGTTCGGGTTGCAGCGGGTGCGTTGGCGGTAGAGGCCGCCGGCACCGAAATCCGTCCTCCCGTAGCCGGAGCACCGGCTGCGGGAGGCAGGGCCGCCTGCTTGACAACCTCGGACTGAGTGGCCATCTGGCCTTCTTCGCGCCCCTCGGACATGGCATTGGGAACCGGTCCCGTGGGCGGGCCGGCGGCCACCAGGACTGGCTCGCCCTGGATCTTGCCCTCATCCTTCGCCATTCCACCAGATGCATTGTCTGCTTCCTGCTCATGCAGGGCCATCATCGGCGAGGGAGTGAGAGGCGGGTCGCCCACCGACTCGGTTGCCGGCTCGGCTGCCGGTTTCACGGCAGCGGCAACAGGGCTCGGGGTCGGATTCTGGGCGGCTGGCCTCACGGCCACGAGCTTCTGCACCGGCTTGGCGGCAGTGGGCCTGGAAGTCGCTGCAACCGTGGGGGCGGGACGCGGGGCGGCTGCGGTCGAAGCAGTGCGAACAGGTTGAGTGGACCGAGGCCGGGCGCTTTCCGTCCGGGTCGATTCTGTGGCACCTCTCTCGCCGGGCCTGGCGCCGACACCCGCGAGCTTTTCGTCGCGTGCAGGCTTATCGTCACGCACAGGCGGAGAGTTGTCCGGCCCTGTCTTAATTTTGTCAGCAGACGTCTTCTGCCGCAGGCTCTCGCCCTTCTCCTTCTTCTGCGACTGCGCCGACTCGAGGCTGCGCTGAGCACTCTGATCGCTCTCGCGATCAAGCAGGGCGATCTCGCTGGAGGAGGTCGTGGGATTCTTGGCCAGATCCGGGCTGTCGGTCCCCCGTGTCAGAGAGTAACTGAAGGTAAGCGCCACGATGCAAAGCGAGGCCATCACCAGGCTCTTGGGGTTGACCCAGGCCATGAGTCGATCCGCCAGACCCAGGGTCCGCTCAGAAACCGGCCTCTCCGTCTGCCTCTGAACGGGGTACAACCGCTCAATCTCAAGCCGAAGGGCGCGGGGGAGGGATTGATGGCCCTGAGCTGCCTCACCGACCGCCTCTGCTGCCAACTCTCGCAGCATGACAAGCTCTTCGCGACACTCCTGGCACTCAGCGAGATGCACGCGCACCTGACGAGCCTGCTCATCGGTCAACCCGGAGGAAGGGAGAAAACCCGCCTCTCGAGCCCGCTCATCCTCAAAGTGCATGGCCAGCCATTCGCTGGATGTGTGCTCGCGAGGCTCTTTCCAGACACCCGTTCGAACGGCCGCCTTCAGAGTCAAAATTGACTCTTTCACCTGACGAGCGTCGTCCTGACAGGGAAGGCAGCGTCGAAGGTGTCCCGCGACCTCGGTGCGGTCGGGCTCACCCAGGGCACCCTCCACGTAGGGAACAAGTTTTTCGGATATGTCGGGGCGATCACAATTCACGGCGGTCACCTGAGCAAGTTAATTGTTTGTTCTGTCGCAACGGGCCAGGAAAAAATTCCCCGCCCAGCAAGATCTCATTCTCCCCCAGGAAAAACCGTTTCATCCCGGCCTTCCACCCGCAAGCGAGCCTCAAACTCGTTCCTTCTCTTCCAGCAGATTCTTGAGCTTCCCGAGGCAACGCTTGAGGCGTGAGCAAACCGTTCCCAAGGGCAGATCAAGCGAAGCGCAGATCTCGGTGTAAGACAATTGACGGTAGTAGCGCAGCCGAAGAATCTCGCGACATTCGCCCCCCAGCGCCGCCAGCGCCCGCCCCACGTGACCGGCAGACTCCTTGGATATCAAGGCCTCTTCCGGGCCCATGCCCTCCTCGATAGCCAGAGCCGTGGGAGTATCCTCATCGCTGTGACGCTCCTCGAGAGCGTATCCGAGCTCCTCCTTCCCACGCTTGAGCGCTGTCTTGCGCCGCAGATGAGAGATGCAACGGTTGCGCGCCAGCCGGGTCAGATAGGTCGAGAGGGTGGCTTCGCCACGGAATCGGGGCAGCGACCGAATCAACTCCAAAAAGACTTCCTGGACGCCGTCCTCTACCTCAATGGCTGAAAAACCCCAGCGTTTCCAACCGATGATCTGGCGGACCCGACCCTGATAAGCTCGGTACAGCTCCTCCCAGGCAGACTGCTCGCCCGCCAGGCATCTCTCCACGAGTTGAACTTCGGAATCGCTCAAGGAGCCTCGCCCTCGTGAGGTTCGTACCGCGCCCGGCGCGGCCAGGTCAACCTCACCGCCACTAGCTCGGCGCGCATTTTGCGGCGGCCTGCGCCCTGGCAAGTCTGCCGCAGGGTCAACCCGGCCAGTAGTTTACTCTTGTGCGTGACCGAATCCTCTTGAGCCGGTGAGCCAGAGACTCAAAGGAGAAAGAAGCAGCAACGAGAACATAGAGCCGACTTTGCGGTAAACTGCGCCATTTGGGCGTTAAGAGGGAGGTACGACATGGTCGGTGAGACCATCACGCTAGAGTACAAGATGCTTGAGGGAGAGACTCTCCGTTATAAGACGGAGGTGATCTCCGAGCAGACCATCAAAGAAGACGGCAAGCCTCCCGAATCAGGCCGCTCGGTGCTTGAAATGACTATGATCCAGGCTGTGAAAGGGGTCTCGCCAGACGGCCTCATGACCGTGGACGTCACCATCCAAGAAGGCACCATCAGCAAAGACAATCAGACCGCCCCGTTGCCCTCGGTGGGCCAGACGATCCAGATCGTCATGAAGAAGAACGGTGACATCGTGCGCACCAGCGTCGAGTTCCCCTTCTCACAGCCTGCTTTCCCCGAGAACCAGCTGAAAGTCAATGACAACTGGACGGGCGAGAGCAAGATGGAAATTCCGCTCTATGACAACGACGGGAACCCCGCCGGAAAGAAGGACGTGACACTCCACTACACCTACACGCTGGGTGGCTTCGAGCACGTCAGCGGATATGACACGGCCGTCATCAAGGTATCCTGCCCCTCGACGACCATCCAACTGCAAGAGGGGGTGGAGCAGAAGATCAACGCAACTGGCACCACCAATTTTGGCTACCGTCAGGGGCGCCTGGTGGCCTCGAAGGTCGAAACCAGCACCGAGATCACCGCTCCTGGAACCACCGTCTCCACTCGAATTCGGGTCAACGTGGTCTTGCTTGAGGCCAGCGGCGGCAGCGGCGGTGGCTTCTCCGGGCCCGAGGAGCAGTTTATCATCCGCTGATTTTCAACCCGGGTTATCGCAAGAGAGACCGTCGTTACTGTGAAACGACGGTCTTTCTTTAGGTCCCCTCACCAGCAAGAAGAAGGCCTCCGCATTCGAGCGGAGGCCTTCTTTGTCTCGCAGCGACGAGCTCTTGTTTAGAACTTGAAGCTGAACGAGGAAGAGATTTGGAACCCGCTCCAGTTGTACGGGTGGGTGCCAAATTGGGGACCGAATGCGATGTTGGCGTTCGGATTGCCCGGGCTCGCAAACACGCGCGGGTCCACGTTGTCCTGCATCCAGATGTAACGAGCATCCAGACCCCAGGTCATGTTCTCCTCGATATTCCAGACCAGCCGGAGATCCGGATACTTCTGGTTGATATCGATCACGGTGTAGCGAGAGTTCCCTGAGGCCGCGGCAAAACCATTGTAGACACCCAGAGGATCGAGGTGACCGAAGATGTCGACATTGGTAAACCCGATACCAGCGGTGAAATCGTCGGTCACGTCGTAGTCGACCGCCAGGCGATAACCACGATTGGTGACGTCCACAAAGTTCTGGTTTTCGGCAGCCAAACCGGCAGCCCCACCAAGGATGCCGGACATGCCCGAGTTGCGGAACCAGTTGTAGTTACGGAATCCACCCGAGAAGAGGACGCCTCTGTTGGAGCTCTCCTCGTCGAAGAGATACTTGTAACCGCCGACGATGCCGAAATGCTCCATCCGGCCCTTGTTATCCTCGAGAGGAACGGCCAGAGCGTTCCCACCCGCAGGCGCAAACGTCAACGGATGGTAGCCACCAAACACCGGCTCAATGAACCCGGGCGTATACCCGAGAACATTCACATTCGGCGTGCCGGGAGCGATAGAGCCGACAGAGAACCGCACATCCTGCAGAGAGGACTGTTTCTGGCTCAGGTTCCCGTAGTCGAAGCTGATCCGGCCCGTCGGCAGGAATCGCCAGGTCACCGCGGCACGAATGCCCTCGCGATTGTGCGGGTAGACCTGAGTGTCATGCAAAGAGTACATGCTGTTGAAGTAGTTGAAGTCGGGCGAGCGCCACAGAGGCGTCGAGATTCCCTCAACCTGAGGAATCTGGATGATGAACGGGTCGTAGCGCGAATCCACGGAGAGGTAGTTGGCTTCAACATCGAGCGACTCGTCCAGGAACGAGGCGCCCACCCCGACGCGGAAGGCGTTTCCGCTGGTCTTAAAAGCCGAGTTCTTCTGTGGCTTGTAGTCACTGTGAGAATACTCGGCCCGAATCCACGGCACGTACTCGTGATCGAACGTATAGTTGAATGTCACGCCGTAGCTCGTCTGGTCTTGAGGACCGAGAGCGCCGACGTTGGGAATGCCAGCAATCGGCAAGCCCAGGGCGGCAAAGGCGGCCAGCGTTCCGTCCGGCCGCAACCCGGGGAGGTTGATTCCCGGGACAGGCCTGATGTCGGTCACGCTCCCGATACCGGCCACGTTCGGACTGGCTGCCCCCCCGAGTTGACCTACGTAGTACCCGCTCGGGTTTACCCAGTTCAGGGTGAAGTTGGGAACCTGAATCAATCCGACCTGCAAGGCCGCACCACCCGATGCCTCGTTGGCGATGTGCAGGAAATTGACCCGCCCGATTCCCCGGTCCTCGTCAAAGGCCACGGCCACGTTGGCACCCTCAGCGTGGGTGAAGTAACCCTGACCGACAGTCCCGCCATTGACGATGGGAGCAAACAACGGGTTAATACCGGCGTTGCCATCGGCAATCCGCGTGCCCATCGCTTCCCACTTGAGAATGATATCCTCTTCCTCATCGAGCGCCACGTCGCCCCGCACCTGCATCCCAAAACCGTTCAGGAACTTTGGTCCGTAATAGTTGGGATTCAGCTGCTGCACGTAAGTGATCGAGTCGTAGCGAGTGTCCTTGAGAGCCCCGAGGCGCAGCTCGGTCTTGCTCGGGTTATGCCGCAACCACACATTATCCAATGTCATCCGGGTGTACGGAGTCTGGTTCGCCGACTGGATACCAACCGTACCATTCGAGGCAGTGGTATTTCCGTTGAAGGCGTTGGACAGATAGGGTGCGGTCACCCCATAGTAAGCGTCCACCGCCTGGTCCCCCTGGCTGCTGTAGGCCACGAACTCGGCATTCGCGTCAATATCATCGCTGACTTTGACGCGTACCCCAAGCAGAGCCGCAGTCGAGAAACCGGTTCCGGTCGTCAAGGGCCGACCCCCTCGCCAATCGGTCGCGGTCAATACGCCGAAGATGAAGGGGTTGAACGGCAAACCGGCGGCCAAGTTACCCGCCGGAATGATACCTCCCGCACCGGTTGCGGCCCCAACCGCCTGTTGGTAGCTCAGGGTCGGAACCGTTGTTCCCGGGACAGTACTGACCTGACCCGCCGAACCCGTATTCTTGAACTGCTGCGCCACCACGCGCGTATTGATCTCACCGTAGAACGTGATCCGCTCGAGCTCGGTGACCCGTTTATCGAGCCGCTCCACGTTCTCTTCCAGATTCGTGACCCTGACGCCGAGAGCGTTCAACTCTTCTCTCAACGCTTCGACCAGTTTGCGAAGCTCATCGAGCTCAGCCTTGGTCGCGAAGGTCGCGTGCTCTTGCTCCATTTTGGCCAGGAGCCGAGCGACGATCATCGCCACTTCCCACCGAGAAGCAGCCCGATCACCTTTGAATGTCCCGTCGGGATACCCTTCCACCAGACCTTTGGCTGCCAGTGCTGCCACCGCATCCTTGGCCCAGTGATTATCGGGCACGTCCGGGAACAAAGGCGCAGACAGTGCCGGCGCTGTGAGCGACAAAAGCGCTACCAGCCCACATAGCTGACGTCTCATGGACGTTCGCCCTCCACTCATAGTCTTGAACTGCTGCGCGATAGTCCCGATGCCTCATCCACCAAAACGAGTGTCTGACGTTTCCTCGCACGACGCCGAGATACCGGGGTCTATCCACAGCGGTCCTCCCCACACGCTTGAAGAAAGTCCTACTCTTCGAACACGCCAAAAACCAGGCCCGTCAACGTCTTTATCCAACGTGACCCTGGAATCGAACAGTCCCGAGCTTGATTTTCCCTCAAACTGAGGCCCCATCTCCTTCACCGCTCGAACGAAACTTCCTGCCCTGCCCCGAGGGATTTCCGACCAGGCCTTCGGGTGCTAGAAAAAAGACCCGCCCTCGCGGGCGGGTCCTCTTTCTAGCCGTCAGGCAGCTTCGTTCTTAGAAGCGGACCTTGAAGGCAGTCGTGACCTGATAGCCGGTCCACCGAAGCGGGTGGCTCCTCGTACCGATGTTGTTCGTTCCGACCGGAGCCGCGCCCGGAGCCACTGCTCCGCCCACAAACAGCGGCTGAGCCGCAACGTTGTCGCTCGTGTCAAAGAACCGCAGGTCCAGATCCCAACTGGTGTTGGCCGACACGTCGAAGGTCGTCCCGATGAAGGGCGAGATCTGCTCGGTATCGAGGTTGCGGAACGTCGTGCTCCCCGTGTTAAACGCAAAGTGATTGTAAACGCCGGCGGGGTCATAGTGACCACCGTAGGCAGACCAATCCGCACCGGCTCGCAGACTCCACTGGTCGCTGGCTTCCCAGCCAATCTGACCGTGCAATTGCTGGACGGTGATGTCCACGTGGTTCTGGCTCCCGCCCAGACCGGCCGCCAGGCCGGAAGCGCGGAAGAAGTCGTTCTGCTCGTAGCCCAGGTCGATCTTGATGCGCGGGTCATCAAACTTGTAGCTGATGCCCAGGCCCCAACCCGTCTGACGGCCACGGTTGTTCTCAAGCGGGGCCAGTGAGCCCGGTGCGAACGAGTTGGCCGACTGAGCGCCATACACGTTCGGGTGGGCAAAGCCCATGAAAACCGGATCCATCCAACCGGGAGCGAAGCCCACGACGTCGTTGGTCGGAACCAGAGCCGCAATGCTGCTATTCGGAATCAACACGTCATAGAGGCTGGTGCGCTTCTGGTTCAGGAACTGCGCGTGAGCATAGGCCAGACCCCTGCGCTCGTTGAAGCGCCACTGCCCGTTGAACCGGAAGCCTTCCCGGTTGTGAGGGTAGAGTTTGGTGTCGTGCAGCGAATACAGCCCGCTGAAGTAATTCAGGTCCGGGATGCGGAACGCTCCACCGACGCCAGCCGGGTACTGGAGCACGAACGGGTCGTAGGTCGGATCCACCGTCAGATAACCCAGCGACAGATCCAGATCGCCGTCGAGCAAGTTGGCGCCGACCTCGAGGTGGCCGAGATCACCGCCGCGCTCGAAAGCGCTGTTCTTGTTCGACTTATAATCGGTGTGGGCATACTCGCCGCTAACGTAAATCCCAGCGTCGCCGTCACCGATGTCCCACGTATAAGCAGCCGAAGCGCCATACATGTTCTGCGACTGGGGACCGAAAGCACCGGCCATGCCGGTCAGCATCCCGAGGGAGTTATCCAGCGCGGGATTCCAACCAGGAACCGGACGGGTATCGGTCGTCGAGCCAGGGCCAGCCGTAAGAGCCGAGCCGGCGCCCAGCTGATTCACGAAGAAACCCGCCGGGTTGACCCACTGCAGAGGACTCCAGGTGGCGCCACCGCTGTAGGCCGCACTGCCCGCCAGCGGGATTCCACCGATCGGGATCGTGACGCCCCCAGCCGGGACGTTCAGCATCTGCCCACCGACGGCAACGCCGGCAAAGCCCGGAGCCAGGCCAGCGGCAGCAAGGCCGCCGCTACCCGTCGCACCCACCACAAGAGGACCACCGGCGCTCTGCTCCTGAGCGGCGCGCGCGAAGTTGACCTTCACATGACCACCCTCGAACTCAAAGCCAAGGTTGGCACCGAGCAGCCAGTTCTGGTAGTTGCCAGGCACGACACCGGAGATGTTTCCATCACCCAGGCGAGTTCCCATGGCTTCCCAGCGCAGCACACCCGTATCGCTGACATCCACCCGGCCCTGAACATCAAAGCCATAGCTATCCAGGTAGGTGTTTCCGAAAGCGTTCGGGTTCCAGGTACCCACATACATCGTCCGATCCATGTTGGTCTCGCCGAACGAGCCCAGGATCAACTTGGTCTGCGACGGGTTGTGCAGCACCCAGAAGTTATCTAGATTCATGCGGGTGAACGGCTGATTGCTCAGCCCGGTCGCGCCCGCGGCAGCGGCAGCGAAATTGCCCTGGAACTGGTTGTTCAAGAACGGCGCGGTGACGCCATAATAAGCGTCGACCAGAGCATCACCCTGCGAGGTGAAGGCAGAGAACTCGGCGCCGGCGTCGATATCGTCGGACACGCGAATCCGCAGGCCCAGCACCCCACGCATGGTGAAGCCGGTTCCGTTGGTCAGGGGACGGCCGTTCCGCAGATCGACCGCTGGCATCACGCCGTGCACCTCGGGCCGCAGGAACGCGCCTGTGGCCGAGCCGATGGCATTGGCCGGCACGCCAGCGATAGCAGCCCCACCGTAGTTCACGCCCACAGGCCCGAACACGGCCCCCGGAACCAGGGTAGCCGGGTTAACCACCACAGCACCGGCAGTCAAGCCGTTGCGCAGGCGGCTGTTCGCCGTCTTGAAGCTCTGAGCAGTCCCGCGAGCTTCCATGTAACCATAGAAAGTGATCCGCTCGAGCTCGCTCACGCGCTTATCGAGACGACTGACGTTCTCCTCGAGATTGGTGACGCGAACGCCGAGGGCGTCGAGCTCTTCACGCAGAGCATTGACGAGCTTACGCAACTCCTCCAGCTCAGCTTTGGTAGCAAACGTAGCGTGCTCCTGCTCCATCTTGGCGAGCAGGCGCGCAACAATCATGGCAACTTCCCAACGAGTTGCCGCACGATCTCCCTTGAATGTCCCGTCCGGGTAACCCTCGACAAGACCCTTGGCCGCCAACGCCGCAACGGCGTCCTTGGCCCAGTGGTTGTCGGGCACGTCCGGGAACAAGGGCGCAGACATCGCCGGCAGTGTCAACGTGGCCGTAACGACCAGCGAGGCGATAGCCGACTGAATGCGCTTGTTCATCGCTTGTCTTCCTCCTTGTTTTATTGAGTCTGGCGAGGAGCCAGCCTCAACAAGGACCCGAGGGAGTACCGTCTGAGCTTCCTAGAAGTTTCCTCAAAATTCGTCCCTTGAGCCCCGTCTCGAGCATTATCCTCGCGACTAACCTTTTCTCCGATTGCGGCCCGGATCCCCTCACACCTCCAGTCAACCCGTATCGACCGCAAACCAAATCCTTATACATTACAAGCGAAGCAGTGGAGTCGGCCTCCCGACGCCCCCGTCCTTCGCCCATCAAGTTTCTTTAGTTTTTCTCAAGCATCCGCCCCTTCGACGATGCCCATCGTAGATCCTTCTTCGAGTCGAAAACCCATTCTCTTTGCCCACCGAAGGTCGGCTTTTTGAAGGCGAGACTCGGAGTAGAATTCAATTCGGTGCCCCTGCTTCGCTTCCCATGCGAAGACTCCTTCCGAACATCAAACGTTCTCCTCCCACAAAAGATTCAGTCTTCCTCAGCAGCCGAGCCCCCGTCGCTTGTCGTCGGCTCGCGCCCCAGTCGGCGCCGAGCCTCCAGCCAACCGCGCAAAAAGGCGTTCAGGTCCCCGTCGAGCACCCCCTGAACATCCGCAGTGTCCACGCCGGTTCTGCGGTCCTTGACCTGAGTATAAGGCTGCAGCACGTAGCTTCGAATCTGGTTGGCCCAGGCCGCCTCGCGATGCTCTCCCTTGATGGCCGCAAGCCTCTCCATCCGCTCGGACTGCTGCAGCTCATAGAGTTTGGACTTCAGGATGCGCATGGCGGTCGCCCGATTGGAGTGCTGGGAGCGCTCGTTCTGGCAGGCCACCACGATGCCGGTCGCCAGATGGGTGATACGGATGGCTGAATCGGTCTTGTTCACGTGCTGCCCGCCCGCTCCCGAAGATCGGTAGGTATCCACCTTGAGATCCTCGGGCCGAATCTCCACCTCATGCTCGTCATCGATCTCGGGAGGGACCTCGACCCGGGCAAAGGCAGTATGGCGACGTCGCGCCTGATCGAAAGGAGAGATGCGCACCAGGCGATGCACTCCCCGCTCTCCCTGGAGCAGGCCGTAGGCCTGTGGCCCGGTCACGAAAATCGTGCCCGAGTGAATCCCTGCCTCATCCCCGGGGGAGCGATCGGCCAGCTCCACCTTGAAGCCGGCATCTTCTCCCCATCTGATGTACATACGTAACAACATGTCGGCCCAGTCCTGCGCGTCCGTTCCACCCGAGCCGGCGTGCACCGACAGGATTGCCGATGCCTGGTCATGATCGCCAGAAAGGAGCGAGCGCGTTTCCGCCCTGTCCAGATTGGCCTCCAGCTCGCGCGCGACGCGCTCGACCTCGGCCACCTCCTCGGGCCTTTCCTCGCTGGCCAATTCGAGCCACTCTTCCAGATCCCGGACCTGCTTCTCCAGGGCTTCCCAGGTCTCGATGGCTTGCTTGTGGTGATTCAGCTCGGCGACGAGAATGCGGGCCTCGCTGGGACGATCCCAAACACCCTCCGAGGAAAGCCTTCGCTCGAGCTCTTCGGCCTTGACGCGATGCTGGTCCAGGTCAAAGGTAGTCGCGCATCCGGCTCATCCGGGCGCGCAACTGTTCCAGGTTGGTTGTGTACTGAGCTAACATCGCATACTCCTTGATTGACAGTGGCCGGTCGCACCCCCCGGGCCACCTTCCCCTGGGAAGGCTAAAAAACGAGCTGTACCTGGCGCGGTCCAGGCGACCAAGCTCAGTTCTCGGCCGGATAGTGGCACTTCTTCCATTTCTTGCCGCTCCCACACCAGCACGGGTCGTTGCGACCCATCTTCTGCACCACCCGGCGCACAGTGTGACCGCGCCCGGCTTCGTCCCGGTTGGTTCGGGTGGCCTGCATGGTCTTTTCTTCCTGCACTTCCGCGCCCTGCTTGACCTCCAGCTTGAAGAGCAGCCTCACGGTGTCTTCCATGATACGCTGCTTGAGGGCCTCGAACTCCTGAAATGCCTCGCGGATGAACTCGATCTGAGGGTCCTTCTGGCCGTAGCCGCGCAGACCGATGCCCTCGCGCAGCATGTCGATCGACTCCAGGTGATCGATCCACTTCTCGTCCAGTGTCGTCAACAGAATGTGCTTCTCGAAGGCCTGCATCAAATCGGGACCCAGGCGCTCGGCCTTGGCATTGTAGAAACTCTTGGCCCAGCTGGCCAGTTTCTCGCTGATCGCATCTCGGGCCAGCCCCTCAAGCCCGTCCACCGAGGCTTCATCGGGGAAATCGAGCATGTCCTTAAGATTGTCAAACACACTGTCCAGGTCCCAGTCCTCGGGGGGGGCCTCCAGTGGCAACGACTGACGCATCTCGCTCTCCACGATCTGATCCACGAAGTGCAGAACCTGGGGGCGCAGCGACTCTCCCTTGAGAATCCGGTCACGCTCTTCATAGATGATCCGCCGCTGCTCGTTCATGGTATCGTCATACTTGAGCACGTTCTTGCGGATGTCGAAATGGTGACTCTCGACCTTCTGCTGGGCGTTCTCGATGCCCTTGGTGACAAGGCCGCTCTCGATAGGGACGTCCTCCTCCACCTTGAGCCACTCCATGGCCGTCTTGATGCGGTCGGACCCAAACAAACGCATTAACTCGTCGTCTAGCCCCACGTAAAAGCGCGAGCTGCCCGGGTCCCCTTGACGGCCCGCCCGACCTCGCAACTGGTTATCGATCCGTCGTGACTCATGACGCTCAGTACCAAGGATGTGCAGTCCACCTGCCTCGCGCACCTTTTGGGCGTCTTCGCTCACCGGGGGGTTGCCCCCAAGAATGATGTCCACTCCGCGACCGGCCATGTTGGTGGCAATGGTCACCGCGCCGGGGCGCCCGGCCTGGGCGATAATTTGCGCTTCCTTTTCGTGGTACTTGGCGTTCAACACCTCATGCTTGATGCCACGCCGCTTGAGAAGTTGGGAGAGTTGCTCGGACTTTTCAATCGAGCGCGTACCGACCAGCACCGGGCGGCCCTTCTCGTGCATCTGCACGATCTCTTCCACGGCTGCTTTGAACTTGATGGCCTCGTTCTTGTAGACCAGATCCGAGTAGTCCTTACGCGAAATTGCACGATTGGTTGGAATCACGACCACATCCACGTTGTAAATCTCGCGGAACTCCCGCTCCTCTGTGGCCGCCGTGCCGGTCATCCCGGCGAGCTTCTTGTACATTTTGAAGTAGTTCTGGAAGGTAATGGAGGCCAGTGTCTGATCCTCCTGGCGAACCTTGACGCCCTCTTTGGCCTCAATGGCCTGGTGCAGACCGTCCGAATAGCGACGACCGAACATCAGGCGACCGGTGAACTCGTCCACGATCACGATCTCGCCATCCTTGATGACGTACTCAATCTCGTTGCGATAGCACTCCTTGGCTCGCAGCGCGTTATTGATATAGTGGGCCAATTCCGAATTCTCAAAGTCATAGAGGTTTTCAATGCTGAGAATACCCTCCACGCGCTCGACACCCTCCTCGGTCAGGGGAGCGGTCTTGGCCTTCTCCTCGACCGTGTAATCGCGATCGCGCTGGAGTTGGGAAGCGATTTTGGCGAACTTTTGGTACTGATCGGTCGACTTGCGTCCTCTGCCCGAGATAATGAGCGGGGTGCGGGCCTCGTCGATCAAAATCGAGTCCACCTCGTCCACGATTGCGAACTGAAGGCCGCGCTGCACCTTCTGGTCGAGCGCCCAGACCATATTGTCGCGCAAATAATCGAAACCATACTCATTATTGGTTCCGTAGGTGATGTCTGCCTGGTAGGCTTCGCGTCGCGAGACCGGACGCAGGTGGCGCAGCCCCTCGTCTTCGATCTCCACGGTCGGGTCGTAGAGATAAGCGACATCGTGGTTGATGATCCCCACGCTCAGACCGAGGGCGTGATAGACGGGGGCCATCCAGCGCCCGTCGCGCTTGGCCAGGTAATCGTTCACGGTGATGAGGTGGGCTCCCTTGCCCTCCAGCGCATTCAAATAGAGCGGACAGGTGGCTACCAGGGTCTTGCCTTCACCGGTTCGCATCTCCGCAATGCGGCCTTGATGGAGAACGATCCCGCCGATCATCTGCACGTCAAAGTGACGCATGCTCATCTTTTGTCGGCTGACTTCACGCACCAGGGCAAAGGCCTCGGGCAATAGCTGATCCAGGGTCTCCCCTTTGGACAAACGCTCTCGGAAGTTGCTGGTGCGTCCCTTCATCTCGGTCTCGGAGATGTTCTCGACCGACTTCTCAAGAGCGTTGATTTTATCGACGATAGTTCGGATCTTCTTGATCTCACGAGCGTTGGAATCGAAGATCCCTTTCAATAAACCGAGCATGTTCTCACCGAAACGCGCGCCGCAGGGCGCGCAAAGTCAAAGTTAAGCGCCTTAACTTATGCGAAGGAGTCGCTTCTCCTCTTTCGGACCTGCACCCATCAAGGCTTGATGGCGATCCCATAAGGCGAAGAGTTGGGCAGGGGGCTGGTGGTTTTCAGCGTGCCGCCGGTGGCACCGTCAAGAATGACGACCGTCCCTGCGTCCTTGCAGGTGACGAAGGTCCGTGAGCTGTCCGGGCTACAGGCTACGCCTATCGGACCTCCGCCGGTCGGCACCGTGGCCAGGACGGCATGACTTCGCCCATCCACCATGGTGACCGAATTGGAGCCCTTATTGGTGACCCAGATCCGCATTCCGTTGGGGCTTACCGCAACCTTCTGGGGACTGACCCCCACTCTGACGCGACCGAGCTCTCCCAGGGAGGTGGCATCCACCACCGACATGTCCCCCGAGGCCGAATTGGCCGTGTACACGAACCGACCATCGACCGACTGGGCGATCCCGGTCGGGCTCGCTCCCACCGGGCACGCTCCCACCGGTTGCCCGGTATAGCCGTCCAGGGCCACCACCTCACCCGATTGAGGGTTTCCCTGCACCACGAACACGCGTCCCCCTTCCCGACTCATCACGGCTCCCATCGGGTATCCCACTCCGCCGCTCCGCATGGGAGGCAGAGGAAGGTAGCGAGTCGGCTGGTTGGTGCGGGTATCGATCATCATCACTCCGGGCGAGCCCGACATGACGGAAACGAGCAGGTAGTTGCCATCGCCCGAAAGGCGCAGGTCGGTCACGATTCCCTGGGCTGGCAGGGCGGCGATCACCACGTTCTTGTTGACGGTATCCAGTACTTGAACCTGCTGGGAGGAGTCGCTCATGTACAGGCGAGTGCCGCTGACGTTGAAGCAGAGCCAATAAGGCTGCACGCCCAGGGTATGATAACCCGTCTGGCTCAAGTTCCCACTGGGAATCATCATCAACGAATTCGGGTTGACATCGATCGCATGCTGGTCAGCAAATCCGGGACCGATGCTGGGTGAAACCACCGGATTGCCGCTCAAGCCAAGCGGATCAGCCCCGGCTGCGATGGCACCACGGTAAGCTTCCTGGGTTTGCAGCGGAAAACCCTGGCTCATGACCCCCGTCATGGTCGTGGCCTGATTGATCTGGCGGGCCGCGAAGGCCACGTAGGCTGTACCCGGACCGACCGGAGTATTGCTGATCAGCATGGTTCCCTCGGGGAGCATGCTCACGTTCGCCAGAGTCGGCGTCGGCCCGTTGGTGACGCGCACGGTCTTCTGGACGGGGGCGTAGTGGGCGGCCATCACGTTGACCGTGTAGTCCCCCCCCTCCAGCTCATAAAATTCGTAATAGCCACCCTCGTTGGTGACCGTCTTGCGATCGGTGCCCTGAAGGGAAACCTCGGCTCCAGCGACCGGCTCGTAACCAAGAGGGTTGTTTCCGCCGGTGCCCTTCATGATGATGCCGGCCAGTGACGGCATCTTGGACTGCTTCTTATCCTTCTTCTCCCTGGCCGGAAGGGCCGGGGTCAGGGCCAGCAACAGCAAAATGACCACGAATCTTCGCATTTAAATCCTCCGACGCAATCGAGCCGGTTTTCTTCCCCGCTTCGGCGACCAGGAACTCCTCGGCCATCACGACCGCGGCATAATCATCGTAGGGCTCAGGGGGTACTTGCAGGCCCAGCGGAATCAGTTTCCAGATTCCGCGGGGCGGATGGTCGACAAAATAACGTTTGCGAGCTCGCTCGGTGGTGTATCGCTCGTCCACCACCCGCGGACTCAAAGAGAGGACTCGTTTCAGACGTTTAATGACTTCTTTGGACCCGGTGCTGCCTCCTACCACCAGGGCTCCCGGAGAATGGCGACCAAACATCTGCTCGATGGCAGTCTCAAGTTGCTCGGTCGCAACGATGCTGCGCTCCATCACCCCGGCGGAAGAAACCACCGCCAACCCGCACTTGCGCCGACCAGGGTCGACGGCCAACACGATCATCGCACTTGCGCCCTGGCCGAGCGACCGTTGCGAGCGGCATCATCCCCCGCCGGTCGAACGACAATCTTCAATTCCAGACTACTCGACTGATACATATCCTTTCGGGCAATTGCCTCGAGCGTCGCCAGCCCGGGCTCCACCTCGATGCTCTGAATCAAAGAATTCATGGTTTCCGAGTCGAGCTCAAATCCAAGTCCGCCGTCAGGACCGTTCATCATGCCCGCTCGGAGAGCTGCTTGCTTGATCTCCTCAAGAAACTGATACCACTCCATGAGGAAGGTCGGATGGTGAGGGTCCACGATTTTGCTGGCCACGACCTGGCCAGATCGGAACACCCGCTTGACGGGAAACAGGCTGAAATGCACAGCCAGAGGCTCCGTATCGCCGAGCAGATAGTTCCGTCCGGCCACGACGCGCAAGCCGAACACCTCGGGGCTGTTGCGCACCCGGTCAGCCAGCTCTCTCAGGAGACGGGAATCAAAAGACAAGAGCACCTCGTCAGCTGGAACTCCAGGCTTGCCTTTCAGTCGAGCCATCTCGTTGTATTTGAGAATGGTGCCCAGATTGGCCCGAGCCACTGCGTTGCGCAGCTGAGCTTCGACATTCTCAGCCGGGATGCCAGGGGGGAGCGTGCCCAGGAAAATCGGTTGGTCAATTCCCCAGATCAGATTGCCGCTCTCCAGCGTATCGGTCAAACGGGAGACCTGCTCGGAGAGCTCTCGCTGACGCCGCTCGAGCTCCTCGGTGCCGGCAAGCAACTGGCGCACATCCTTGGCGAGGACGGCTGCGAGCGTCAGGGTTCCCAGAGCGATCATCATACCGGTGACGGTGGTCACGAAAATGGACGTGTGGCGGGGACGCATCCCGAAAACACTCATCTTCTTGCGTCCCACGTGGCGTCCAAGCTGGTTGCCAAGGTAGGCGATCCCCCCCGAGAGGGCCGCCACAAAAAAATAAACCAGCATTACCCTCAGGATCGTTGTCACCTGACTACTCCAAGAACGCGTTCCGAGAACTCTACTTCCGTGACGCGTCGATGAGAAAAAAGATTCCCAGAGCCCCAAAAATGAGATTCGGAAACCAGGCACCGAGCAGAGGCGAGATCGCCCCCGACTCGCCCATCACCATTCCCAGCGTCATCATCACATGATAGACCAGAATGAAAAAAACCGACAAGCCCATGCCCATGGAGGTGCTGGTCCGATGAGGCCGCACCCCGAGTGGAATGGCAAAGGCCCCGAACACCAGACAGCACCAGGCAATGGAGAGCTTTTGATGGTAGGCCACCCAGAGCCGATTCTTGACTTTCTCGGTCTGAGTGTCCCCCTCGGGGCCCGTGACGGGTTTGGGGAACTCGGCCAGGCGCCGTAATATCTCGGCTCGACTCATCTCCTCAGGCCGAAACTTACGGCGAGAGAGCTCCTCGGGCCCGGGGGGAGCCTCGGCGAGACTCATCGGAGTCCAGCCTTCGTCACCGCGCACTTCGAAAATGGCCTCTTGCTGACTTCCAAACTCGACCTCGCGCAGGTTCCTCAGCAGCCATACCTGTCCGTTCCAGTGGGCCACCTCGGCGTAGATCTCGCGACGTCGTTGTCCCTGGTAGAAAAAGTGGATAAACACGCCCCGCATCTCGCGCTGCCTGGTATTGAGGCTGTGGGCGTAGACCACCTGCTCCTGGCCATTGGCCAGCTTGCGGGGTGTGGTGAAGAGCGACTGCTCCATCTCATCAGGCTGACGGTGCAGCATGAAGAGGTTCATTGCCCGCTTCATGGTGGGGGGCACGACGTACTCATTCATCCATGCGGCCACACCCGACATCAACAGGGCAAAAACGAGACCCGGAAAGGCCACGCGCAGGAATCCTATCCCGCCAGCCTTCATCGCCACCAGCTCCGATTCGCCGGAAAGTCGGCCAAAGGTCAACAGGGAAGCCAGCAGCACCGCCATGGGAAAGGTGTAGACCAGGACCATCGGCAGCCTGTTCCAGATATACTCAGCCACGACGGAAACTCCCGCGTGGCCATCGAGCACCATCCGTACAACCCCCATCAAGGATTCAACCGAGAAAAAG
>QWHO01000057.1 GCA_021404945.1 bacterium CPR1 | reverse complement strand
GCCACCTGGACCATGGCTCCCTCTGGACCCAGCAGCCCGGCTCGGGTCAAGAGCTCTTGCTCGGAATCGCTCAGCAATCCGGCCGGGAGCGGCCGGTGGCCCAGAAAGACCTCACGCAGGGCCAGAGCACCAGCAGACACAGGGGCCGAAGCCAACCGCGGATAGCTGACCGCCGCCAGGCTGGCCGGGCATCCCCTCCACCTGCCATAGGCGTGCGCCAGATCCCGCAGCGGGTACACCCGGCGGGTGCGAAAGAGGGGAAGACTGGCCGTGGCCAGGTAGTCGTGCCGGTCGAGCAGACCGCGCAGCGCCTCCAACCCCTCCTGCGAGAACTCACCCCACATCGTCTGTCTTGTTGTACACACATCGGTTACAGGCCTTTACACCCCGGACACATCGCCCCGCACCCGACCTGATAGGATGCCCGGGACACCAAGCAGGAGGAAACCCGATGTCGACCATCTCCAGCCTCACCAGCCTGCCTCAGGCGGCCGCCAGCAAGTCTCGCAAGGAAGCGGCCAGCTCGCAGGCCCAGGACGTGGTGGTTCTGCCCGCCAACGCCCGCTCGCTGGAGGAGGCCCGCCAGGAGATCGACAAAGCCCGCGCCCTGATGAAGGAGCTGGGCGGCCGCGTTACCCGCGACCTGCCCGCCACCGGCGCGGTCAAGGCCCGGCTTGACGGGGCCGCCCGCGAGAAGCTGCAGGAAGCCGGGTTCCGCGTGGTGGAAGACCCCACCGTCAAAGCCTTCCCCCAGCGCCCGACTCCGAAGGCTCCCCTGGCCCCGGGCTGGCTCCTCAACGGGCTGGACGCTGCCCAGGAAGCCTCCAGGGCTGCCCTCGAGGGCAAGGTGGACATGTCCGAGCCGCTGACCTGCAGCCAGCCGGAGGGCCTCTCCACGGCCGAGTCCCCCATCCGCTGGGATCTCGACGAGCAGCCCGGCTTCCGCCCTTTCCAGCCCTTCATCCGTCGCGAGCGCACGGTGCAGGGCGAAGGACCCAGCGACTTCGTGGGCCAGCTGCCCACCACCGGCAAGGGGGTCACCATCGCCGTGCTGGACACCGGGCTCTATCCCCACCCCGACTTTGAGGATCGCGTGCTGACTCTGGTCAGCGCCACCGGGGAGGCCCGCTTCCATCCCGACGCCATGGGCCACGGCACCCACGTGGCCGCCGACGCGGCCGGCAGCGGCAAGCTTTCGGGCGGCCGCTTCAAGGGCCCGGCCCCGGACGCTCACCTGGTGGGTATCCAGGTGCTCAATGGCGAGGGCGAGGGCTCGATGTCGGAAGTGATCGAGAACCTGACCGCGGGCGTCAACTGGATGGTGGAGAACAAAGAGCAGTATAACATCAAGGTGGCCAACCTCTCGCTGGGCCTGCCCCTGGTAGAGTATCAGCGCAGCTGGTTTGGGCCCTCCACCCTGTATGACCCCATCGGCGCCGCCATCAACCGGGCCGTGGAAGCAGGTATCACGGTGGTGGTCGCGGCCGGCAATGACGGCAGCGACCCGGGCACCATCAACGCTTCCCCGGCCATCAACGACAACGTGATCACGGTGGGCGCGCTGGATACCCAGAACACCCGCGACCGCTCCGACGACCGGGTGGCCGATTTCTCCAGCCGCGGACCCACCCCCGACGGGCGCGTCAAGCCGGACATCCTGGCCCCGGGCGTCAACATCATGGCGGCCAACTCGCCGGGCAGCATCATCGAGCAGCAGAACGAGCAGATCGCCATGATCCGCCAGGAAGTCGAATCCATGAGCGCCCGCCAGCTGCAGATGATGGCCTACAAGCTGGTGCGCGCGGGCATGGCTCCGCCCGAGCTCTTGCGCGTTCACCCCGAAGATCTGCGCGAGTCCATGCTCGAGGGCATGCAGACCCACGCCACCCACGGCCGCAACGAGGGCGGTGCGGCCTACATGGCCATGGACGGCACCTCGATGGCCTCTCCCATCGTGGCCGGCGTCTGCGCCGCCGTGCTGGAAGCCAATCCCAATTTGAGCCCAGACCAGGTCAAGACGATCCTGATGAAGACCTCCGACCGGCTGCCGGGTGTGCGGGCCAACGATCAGGGCGCCGGCGTGCTGAACGCTCAGAAAGCGGTGGCGGTCGCCAGCCAGTTAGCCCAGCGGGCTTAGAGGATTGAGAGGGGTTGGCAGCCAGCCGGGCTCGCGACTTACTCGCCTGTCCTCCAGGCATTGCCCTGGCGAACCGCCCGACCCTCGCGCTCGAGCTTGAGCAGATGAGCCAGCAGGGACCTGCGGGCCAGCTCCGCCGCCGGTCCCTGCACGTCGGCGTAGGCCCGCCCTAGAAGCTCGGGCAGCGAGCCCGGCAGGGCCTGCAGCACCTTGCGCTCGCGCTCCAGGCGGTGAGCCAGGAGTTTGCCCGGCAGGTCCGAGCCGGGGCCGAAGGGCGGGCCGTGGGCACTGACGATCAGGCGTGGCGACAGGGCCCGAATCCGCTCCAGGCTGGTCAGGTAGACGGCCATGTCGCCCCCGTCCTCGGGGTCAATCAGGATGGTCCCGTAACCCGCCGTCAGATCCCCCGCCAGCAAAAGGCCGCGCCCCTGGTGCCAGAGGCTGAGGTGCCCGGGGGCGTGACCCGGAGTGTGCAGAGCCACCCAGTCACCCCAGCGTTCGCCCTCCTCCACCAGCCGGTCCACCGCAAAACTGAGGCGGCGAGCCGTCTCCGGGTGGGCCGCCAGGGGCAATCCCCAGCTACGCGCCGCCAGGGCGCCGGCCACATGGTCAGGGTGGTGATGGGTGAGCAATACCTCGCTCACCGGGAACTCGTCCAGGGCCTGGCGCAGGCGCTCCAACTCGCCCGACAGGGCCGATCCCGGGTCGACCAGCACCGACCCCGCCAGGCACGTCATGGTGGCCCGGGCCGGGGGCAGCGTGGCGCTCCCCTGCGTCAGACAGCGCAACACCGGTGAGAGCGGGATGGTAGGGCCCTGGACGCCCGTGCCGTGAGGCATCTGCTCCAACAGCGCCGCCGCCTCTCGGGGAGACCGCGCCAACAAGGTCTCCAGGGCCGACAGCGTGGGGGCCACCAGAAAGATGGAGCCTTCCCGCCAGGCCTGCAGCGCCTCCTCCACGGCCCACCAGCGCCCCCCGCTGGCCTCACCCGGCCAGACCTCGGGCTCCTCCTCGTCGGTCAGCTCGAGCAGAAAGAACTGAGTACGAAAACGACGCGGCATGTAGGGCGGCGTGATGCGCACCCCGGCCTTGATGAAGCGCGAGGCGTCCAGCCTCTCCAGCCTGGCGCTCCGGTCGAGCACCGCCCGGCGAAGCTCGGGCGAGGCCGGGCGGTCGGGCAAAAGGCCAACCTCCTCCAGCAGCTCCCGAGCGGCACAGGCCGCCAGCTCGTCGCCACTGTCGACGAGGGTGGCCCGGTCGCAGTCTTCCAAGACTCCGCCCGGGAAGGAGTGAAAGCCCGGCAGAAAGCGCAGCGAAGGGCTACGCTCGAGCAAGAAGACGCGACCCGAGCGCACCGGGATGACACCAGCCGAAGCGAGCATGGACCGACGTTCTTGCTCAGGGACCGCGAGCCTCCTGAGGCCTCGGAATCAGATCAGAGGGGGTTGCGAACCTTCAGGCAGGGAAATCGACTGAAATCTCGATCGGCACTCCACAGCTCGCGCACTCCCGAGAAGAGACAGAGCGCTGCGATTCGCCCATCGTGAACCCTGGATCCGGCAATCCGTCCGGCCTGCAGGAGGCGTTTGAGCTCTGCAAAGCAGGTTGGTCCCTCGGAGAGTAACACCAGGCCTGGTGACTCGAGCCAGGCATCGACTGCATCAAGAGCGATGGTCAGGGGTGTGGGAGGGTTGTAGATACGAGGATGGGTGACAACGAAAGCGCGTCCCGGCAGATCTGCGCGTTGGCTTCGAGCTCGTTCGTCAGCCTGGGCGATTCCATGGCCGTGTTTGCATGAGTTTGTAGCCAGAATCCTCTCGATGGGAGTACACGAGAAGGTTCGTGTCGACGGCAATCAAGCTCCGTGCCCATCATAAATCAGGCCGCGAACCGTATCCCAGGAGCCGTCCGCGAGGTCAGGGTGGAGCCCCTCTCCCCTGAATGTGACCTTGCGCAATTGGAAAAGCTCCCGGCCTTCCTCTGGCGCTCCTCAAGCACTCTGCGCAGGCCCTCCTCGACCAGAGCCCTCACAGTACTGCCCTCACTGGCAGCCTGTCTGCGCACCTGCTCGAGAAGCGAATCTGGAATCTCCACGGTTGTCTTCATCCATCTAGATGTATCATTCCCCCCATACTGCCGTCAAGATCGCAGGAGGCCTTCCAGGATACTGGCCCTTTCGAGTGGTGGCCTTCCCGGCAATAGAGCAGCAGTCTCGCACCTGGCCAGTTTGCCCTGCGTAAGCGGCTAGCAATGGTCCTCTCTTAGCAAATTAAAACTTCGCGTATAGTGGCTGCGACCCGATTCCAGGAACTGGCGTGCTAGACAGTCTGAGGAACCTCGCCCGCGCGCGCCGAACCCGCCTAACATGAAACCTGCCCGTCTGTGCGAGATCACCTGCGGCCAGACCGACGCCCGCCTGATGGCCCCCGGCGACCGGGCCCGAGGCTTCGTGGGCAAGCGCGGCCGAGGCTGGCTACTCGAGGTGCACCACCCTGACCCGGCTCGAGTCGAGCCCCCCTGTCCCCACTATGGCCACTGCGGGGGATGCTCGTGGCAGCACCTGAGCTACCCGGCCCAGCTCGCCTACAAAGCCGAGACTGTCCACCGCCTGCTGGCGGCCGAGAGCGCGCTCCCCCCGGTGGCCTCGCCCAGCCCCTGGCTCTACCGAACCAAGGTCGAGCTCAGCTTCGGACCCTGCGGAGAGCTGGGCTTCATGCGCCAGGGGCGCTGGAACCAGGTGTGCCCGGTGGACGGTTGCCTGATCGGCCCGCCCTGCAACCAGGCCGCCCTGCAGGCCACGCGCGAGTGGCAGAAGCGCCACGCCCTGCCGGGCTGGGACGCTCGGGCCCAGACCGGCCTCTTGCGCTGGCTGGTCCTGCGCCACTCCAGCACGACCGGCCAGTGGCTGGCCGTGCTGGTGGCGCAAGGCGAGGTGCCGGCGGCCGAGCTGGCAGGAAGACTCACCGAGCGGGGCGCCACGGGGGTGCTGCTGGCCCGCCAGAGCTCCACAGCCGGAGCGGTGAAGCCGGACAGTGTCGAGCTGCTGTCCGGCCAGGACGAGCTGATCGAGCGGCTGGGCGAGCTCAGCTTTGAGCTCTCCTGGCGCTCGTTCTATCAGGCCAATCCCCCGGCGTACCTGCGCCTGCTCCAGACCGCCAGGGAATGGGCGGGCCCGGTGGAGCGCCTGCTCGACCTCTACTGCGGAATCGGCACCATCGGCCTCTTTCTCGAGCCGAACCAGCTGACCGGGGTGGAATCGGTTCCCGAGGCCATCGAGAACGCCCGGGCCAACGCCCTGCGGAACCAGCGCTCGGGGAGCTTCGAGGTAGCCGCGGCCGAGGAGTGGACCGACCTCGACTGCGATCTGCTGGTGCTCGATCCGCCCCGCTCAGGGTGCCATCCGAAGCTGATCAAACGGCTGGCCGCGGAAGGCCCGCAAACCCTGCTCTACGTCTCGTGCAACCCGGCCCGGCTGGCCGAGGAAATGCGCGTGCTGGGCCAGCGCTATCGACTGGAGCGCCTGCAGTGCTTCGACTTCTTCCCTCAGACCCCGCACATCGAGGCTCTCTGCCTCTTGCGCCTTAAGCTTGCCGGCTGACACGATCTCGCAGCTCAATCGAAGAGCCCGTCCAGCCTGAGCTCAATCTGGCAATCGCGGTGGAGACTCAAGCGCGCCTCCCGGCGCTCCACATATCTTCCCTCGTCTCGCACGAGAAGACTCACCTGATGGGCTTCGGGATCGACGATCAGATAGTAGGCAACCCCGAGCCCTTCATAGGCTTCCCGTTTGTAGAGAAGGTCCTTGGAGCGCGTGGACGGGGAAAGGATTTCTACCACCAGGGCCGGAGCCCGGGTGATGAATTTCGAGGAACCCTCGTCGCAGGTGACCAGGAGGTCCGGGCGGAAAACCGTGTCCTCGGCCGCCACCCAGTCGATTTCGTAAAGAACTTCACAACGTCGGCATCCCCCCGCTCTCAGGGCCTCGTCGAGCCGCTGGAACAGCCTGCCGCTGATGCGCTGGTGAAGGCGATCCGCCGACGGGCTCATGGCGATGGGAACCCCGGACCAGAGCTCCCATTGCCCTTCCCAGAGCTGATAATCATTGACTTTGTAGTGAGGGATGTAGCGGGGCACCATGCCCACACTATACCAGATGCCTGAGCCCTCAGGTTAAACTGATGCGCACCCGCTCGGCCGGACGGCGCAGGCTGTAAGCCACGAGCCGACCGAGTTGCACCAGGTACTGGCGGATCACCTTGAAGTCGAGCTTGCTTTGACCCGCCTTGCGGTCGGTGAAGACGTAAGGCACCTCCACGAAGGTACGGTAATGACCGCGCACCAGCACCTCCAGGCCGATCTTGAAACCAATCGGGTCGAGCGTAACCCCGTCGATCACCTGGCGGCGGAAGACCAGATAGCCCGAGGTGACATCGCGCACCGGGCAGATGGCCTGACCCAGAAAGCAAGCCACCCTCGAGATGATCTGGCGGCGCAGCGGCCAGTCTCCCATCCCCCCGCCGGGCACGTAGCGCGAGCCCACGGCCACGTCGGCGCCACCCTCGGCCACCATCCGCACCATGGTAGGCAGGATGTTCCAATCGTGGGCACCGGAAGCACCTTGTGCTCGCGGGCCAGCTCGTCGGCCAGCTCTCCGGTGCCGTCCGGAGAACTGTCGTCCACGATGACCAGCTCGTAGTCGATGCCGGTGCGCGCAAGCACGCCACTGAGGCCTTCCACCATCGCTCTCAAGCCCTCGCGCTCGTTGTAGGTGGGGATGACCAGCGAGATCTTCACAAGGTGATGACCTTCCAGGCCGTCAGCAAGTGCTCGCAGATGTTGTCCATGTCGGCGATGGCGCCCACTTTGATGGATTCCTCAATCTTGTATTCGTCGACCGAGAGCACGCACACCATGACGCGCACGCCCTGCTCGCTGAGCACCATGAGATCGCTCAGCACCGAGGACCCCTCGGCGGCCAGGTGGACGGCCTCGTTGATCAAGACGAGCGAGCGAGGCTTGACCCGATTGTGCACCATGGCCTGCAGCAAGAACTTGAGCAGCCGCTCGCCCAGCTCGGGATTGCCGTGGCCGAGCACCCTGGAGCCCAACAAGACCACGATATTCTTCTGAGAGCTGGCGGGTGAGACCTTGGCAGTCTGGGTCTCCTCGAGCTCGGCGAAGTCCCCGCGGATCATGCGCAGGTAATAGTTGAGGTCTTTCTCGGCAAAGGTGGGGGGCATGGAAGGTGTCATGGGGCGGAAATCCTCAGCCGGTCTGCCTGGGGAGCGCCCAGCACCCGGCGGGCACCCTGGAACTTGTAGTCATAGTCGGTCAGCGGGCTGGTGTCCACCCCCAGGCTGCCCGAGGCGTGCAGCATCTTGCCCTGCCCCATGGAGATGCCCACGTGGGTGATATCGCTCTGGCTCTTGCCGAAGAAGAGCAGATCGCCGGGGGCCAGCTCCTTGCGACCCACGGGAGCGCCGATTTCATACTGCTGGTCGGCATCGCGAGGCAGCTCGTAGCCGTGCAGGCGGTAGACGGCGTAGACCAGCCCCGAGCAGTCGATCCCCTGGCTGGACATGCCACCCCAGAGGTAGGGGGTGCCGGTCAGCTGAGCAGCGCTGTCCACCACGGCGCGCCCGTCCGGGGCGGGGGCCACGCCGTCCAGCGCCACGGTCACAGCCTTGACGTAGACCGGCTCGCTCCGGCCAGGGAGGAGCACGGGCAGCCACTCGGCCGCCGGATCTTCGGTGGGGGCTTTGACCAGGCGGGTGCCCAGGTAGGCCCAGCTGACGACCTCGCCCTGGGGACCGGGCTCATCGCGCAGCGCCGTCTTGGCCGCCCGCACGGTGACCGCCGCGGGCAGATCGCTCTGGGTGCCGGTGACCAGGTGCTTGCGCAACATCCAGCCCGGGTAGCCCTCGGGGGTGCGGTATTGCTCGGTCACCAGGACCCGAGCCCACTCGCCCGAGGTCTTGAGGATCAACACCCGATCCCACATGAAGACCTGGGTCACCCGCTCGGCGCCGTGCGAGGGAGAGCCGTGCACGCTGGCCACGCTGACCGCCACGCGGGCTTCCTGCCCCCGGGCGGCCTGCACCTGCACGGTCAGGCACCCGAGCAGGGAGATCCAGGCAAAGAGCAGAGTGTGCCGGGTCATTTCAAGTCCTTCTTGTCGGGAATCTTCAACATCTCGCCCTGGAACAGATCGTAATTGGGACCTTTCAGCCCGTTGGCGCGAGCCAGGGCTTTGAGAATCTTGGGGTCGCTGCTGCCATAGTACTTCTCGGCGATGCGCCCGAGCGTGTCGCCCGCCTTGACCTTGTGACTGCGAGCCTTGCCAGGAGTCGACGGTGGTGGCGGCGAGGGGGCCGCCAACGGCGTGGGCTCGGGTGTAGGGGAGCTCATCAGCTCCTGGTCGATGACCTGCATGGCAGCCAGATGCTGCTCGAGGTCGGTCAGCCGCTTGGAGAGAGCATCAAGTCGCTTGATCACTTCCTTGTCGCCGGAGCCCGAGCCGCCTGATTGCACCACCGTAGCCCCCGGCCGGAAAATGATCAGGGCCAGCAGGTTGGCCAGCAAGAGCAGCACCACCAGGGTATCGCGCGGCTGCCAGGTCGGGCGCCGCAGCATGCGCTGGATCTTCTCCAGCGAGCGCTCCAGATAACGTTCCTTGAGGTGCTCGTCGGCACGGACGGGGACGGACTCCTGGGTCACTTCCTTGAAAGTCTCCTTGCCGTAAATGCGAAAACCAGGGCAGGCGGCCAGCTGGCCACCTGCCTCCGTATAGAAGCTCCGGTCGCGCTGGGTGGGGTCTTCCACGTAAAGCATCTGCCAGGAGTCGCGAAACTGGGCTTTGTGGACCTCGCGCTCCTCGCTGGAGAGCTCGAGGCCCGTGCCGGGATGGGTGTGGAACCAGCCCAGAATTTGCAGGTCGGGATAGCGGTGACGGGCGATCCGACGGGCATACTGGAAGACCCGCGAGGTGAAGCGGCCAGCCTCTTCGCTGATGCCGCACTCCACCGCTTCCTCCACCAGGACATACTTGCCGTCTCGAGCCATCCGGCCGAGCAAGAGGCCGGCCAGCTCACGGGAAGTGTCCTTGAGGGCGAACTGCTCCACGGCCCGGAACAGGTCGTAACGCAGGTAGATGCGCGGCTCGGTGCCGGCCTCCTGACCGACCTGAAAAAAGTCGGTGGGCTCGACCATCTCTGCCGAACGGGTATCGGCTCGGGCTTGGGAGGAGGCCACGCTCAACTGCCCACCTACGCTCGCGCGGGCTCGGGCTGGGGAGCCCGCAGCAGCGACTGCTCGGTGCTGGCCGCGAAGAGATGCATCTTGCGCGTATCAAAAAGTAGCTGTACCGTCTCCCCCACTCTCACGACCGAATGGGCATCCACCCGGGCCACGAACTGATCCTGCCCACTGGCGGCGTACAGGTAGATCTCCGATCCGAGCGGCTCGACCACCTCCACCGTGGCCGATACCGCCGAGGCAGGCCCGTCGCTGGGAAAGGTGCTCTCGTGGATGTCCTGCGCGCGCATGCCCAGCACCACTTCGGTTCCGACCGCGCTCTCCAGCCCGTCGCGCCGCTCGGCCGGTACCTCCAGGGTGAAGCCCGAGGCGACCACCTCGATGCGCCCGTCGTTTTGAGCAAGCTTGCCGGGAAAGAAGTTCATCCCGGGGCTACCGATGAAACCGGCCACGTACTTGTTGGCCGGGTGCTCGTAGAGAGCCAGAGGAGTGTCCATCTGCTGAATCACCCCGTCCTTCATCAAGACGATGCGATCGCCCAGCGTCATGGCCTCGACCTGATCGTGGGTCACGTAGACCGTGGTGACTCCCAGCGTGCGGTGCAGCTTCTGAAGCTCGGCCCGCATCTGCACCCGCAGCTTGGCATCGAGGTTGCTGAGCGGCTCGTCCATCAAGTAGACTTGAGGCCGGCGCACGATGGCCCGACCCATGGCCACTCGCTGACGCTGGCCGCCCGAGAGCTCCTTGGGCTTTCGCTGCAACAAGTGAGCGATACTGAGCAACTCGGCTGCGTTCTTGACCCGCTTGTCGATCTCGTCCGGGGCGAACTTTCGCAGTCGCAATCCGAAGGCCATGTTCTCGTACACGTTCATGTGCGGGTAGAGGGCATAATTCTGGAATACCATGGCGATGTCGCGGTCTTTGGGGGACACGTCGTTGACACGTCGCTCGCCAATGAAAATGTCCCCGCTGGAGGCCTCTTCCAGCCCGGCGATCATGCGCAAGGTCGTGGACTTCCCGCACCCCGAGGGGCCGACCAGCACCAGGAACTCGCCGTCTTTGATCTGCAGGTTGGCGTTCTTGACCACGTGGACCTCACTGGGGGTATGGCCAGGGCGCCAAAACTCAAACCACGCCTTCTTAAGGGGGGTCTTGCCCTGAAAAACCTTATTGACGTTGACCAGACGGACTTCAGACACGACGTTCTCCAGGGATCGCAGGCCCGCGCCTCAGCGCGGCTCGGGCCAAAGGGAGTCGTTTGGCGGAAGCGCGTTTTCTCCTCAACCGCGGGACATCCCTCTTCGCGTCAGTTGGTGGCCTCTCTGCCTTTCAAGAACATGTCCGCGTCAGCCAGCTGCTTTTGCTGGATATCGCCACCCTCGCGAGCAGCCAGGAAGGCGTCATAGCGGATCAAGCCCTTGCGCCGGTCCTCGTCGACGTTGAGATATTCAAGACCGATCAGCACCTTGCGGCGATCCTTCTCGCGACACCAGACCACCTTGGCGTCCAGATTCAGCTCGGGCATCGTGCTCGAATCGAGCTCAAGGGTAATGTTGACCTGCTTACCCACCTGCAGGCTCCCCTCGGCTTCGAGTTGCATGCCGTGCATGCTGAAGTCCACCGTCAGGGCTCGGTAGCCAGGCAGCTCGGGGCTGAGCACCCGAATGCTGGTGACATAGCGGCGGCTGCGCCGGCCGGCCGTGCCAGAATGATTGCTCCGGGGAGCCGACTTGAGTCGCTTTTTGATCTCGCCCAGCGCCTCCTCGGTCAGCCCGGTCTCGCCGACACACAGGAAGCCACCTCCCGGATTGGGCCGGCTGGTGATGATCTTTGCGTTCATATTGACCTTTTGCATCTGGCCGGGCTTGTCCGGCAAGGGAACGTCGAGCCGGATGGAGATCACCCGACCCGGCTGCTGGGCCCTCTTCATGAGGAAACTGATGGTCTTGCCCTCAGAGTCGACAAACTCGACGAGTGGGGGACCGAACAGACCAAACATTATCGGTTGGCGTTCCGCCTCTTCCGGCAAGCTTTGGGAGGAGACAGACACTCACCCCAAGCACAAGCTCGGTTCCGTTCGAAAGTCGCGACTTCCTGCCTGACGGCCCTCCAGCTGACGGATCTGACGAAGCCAGTCGACCAGCGAGAGGCTGAGCCCCGCCAGGGTGGGCACCTCCCAGCGCCGGGGGGTACCCACCAGGAGTAACCAGCGGCACCGGTCGGGGACCAGGCGCAGTTGATAGCCTCGACTCCCCCCCTCCAGGGTCACGCGATGGGTGCGGATGCGAGCGCGCCATTCCCGGCCAGGCACCTCGCGCACCAGCCAATTCAGGGCTTGATCGGCGTAGAATTGCAGCAAACTGGCCTCGACGGCGCGGCAGGGGGAGAGCGCTTCGACCGATTCGGGCCCGCCCGCCGCCAGCGCCCGCTCAAGGCAGCGCGGGCTCATGGGAAGGGGGAGGCGCCAGGGCGTGGAACTGGTGGCGCCTGGAGGTGCCTTATGACTCTTGCAACCAATGTAAAAGCTCCCGATTTCGAGCTGGTTTCCAACAAGGGCGACAAAGTCCGCCTTTCCGAGCATCTGACCAGAGGGCCGGTGGTGCTGGCCTTCTTCCCGCTCGCCTTCACCGGGGTTTGCACCACCGAGATGTGCGAGCTCCGGGACATGATGAGCGACCTGAACAGCCTGGGCGCCCAGGTCTTCGGGCTCAGCGTCGACAGCCGCTTCGCTCTGGACGCCTTTGCCCAGAAGAACGAGCTGCAGTTCCCGCTCCTGTCCGACTTCAACAAGGAGGTCGGTCAGGCCTACGGAGTGCTCTATGAAGACTTCCTGGGCATGAAGGGCGTGCACAAGCGCTCGCTCTTCGTGGTCGACAAGCAGGGAACGATCCGCTACAGCTGGATGAACGAGAAGGCCGGTGAGAAGCCGGATCTGGCTCCCGTCAGGGAAGCCCTCAAGAAACTCTGATCCGGTCAGGCTGATTGGAGGAGCTGTTCGCATCAACTCTGCCAGGGGGCGCGGAGGAATCCTTCGCGCCCTCCTGGAGGCCCTGAATTTTGCCAAAGTGGATCTTCTGGTTTACAACCTGGATCGCGCTGGTGTGTCAGACTGTGGCCATGATCAGCAGCGTCAGCGCGGTCCCGCTTTCCTGGCCCCAGAGGCTGCGCACCGCTCCCTCCAGCCGTGAGCTGACCCTGGGCCCGGTGCCCCGCGGCTTTGTGGCCGTGGACCCGAGCGACGGCTCGCTGGCCTACTCCGGTCCCTCGCTGGTCAAGCGGCGACTGGAGGCCAACCAGGTGCGCCTGGTGGTGATGCGCCACGGCCAGTCGCAGTCCAACGCCGACTCCGAGCAGCAAGGCCAGATCTTGCTTTACGGCCAGAGCGAAAGCCCGTTGACGCCATTGGGCCGAGAGCAAGCTCGAGATTGCGCGTCCGAGCTCTACCGGCAGCTGGGAGGCGACTCCTGGTTGCAGCAAGCGATGGCGGATCCACGCCAGTTGCCGGTTTTTGTCTCCAGCCCCGTCAGCCGGGCCTCCGAGAGCGCCGAGTTGCTCGTCGATCACCTCAAGGAGCGGGTCAAAGTTCTGGGGGGGCCGGAGGCTGCCTCGCGCCTGGCACCCTGGCTGCAGGTCCATACCGACCCGCGCCTCCTGGAGAGCCACTTCGGGCGCTTCGAGACCCGACCCCTCAGTGAGGTGGAGCGAGAGTACCCCGACTTTATCGCCCACTGGCGCCCCCCCGAAGGGCTGGGCACCGACTTCCGCCACCGCTTCCCGGGCGGCGAGAGCCGCTCGGATGTGATGAACCGGATGACCAGCTTCCTGGATAGCCTGGCTTTGCTCTACCCGGGCCGCACCGTCTGCGTGATGGGTCACGGAGAGTCACTGCTGGGGGCCCGGGCAGTGCTGGGGCTGATCCCTGAGCAAGAAGGCAAACTGCGCGCCCAGGGTGGCCTTCAGAACGCTACCCCCTACTGGCTGATCGGGCAGAGCAGGTAATCCATCGCCAGTATCACTTCACTTTACATTTTGGTAGCATCTCGACCCCCATCCCCGGGTTACCCTTTGAAGCGTGCAAGTGAATACGCTTTCGATGTCTCCCACGCTCTCGCTGTTGCGTCCTCAAACTTCGGCAGCACCCTGGCAACCCGTCGACCGCTTCGAGCCCTCCAGAGCGGATGACGCGGCCCTGTTCAAGTCGCTGCGTCAGATGGCGGCCCAGCGGCCTTACTACGACGCCAGCGCCGACCGGGAGAGGCAAAGGACCTACTACGGCGATCTGGCTTCCCGCATCGAACGGCTCACCCCGCAGGAAACCTATCGAGAGCTCAGTACGCTCGTGGGGCGCACTCACACCACCGAGCTCCCCTACAATCCATCCGAGACCCTTTACCCCTGGGTCGACCTGCGTCCGGATGGCCAATTGCACAGCATCTACTCGGGCTCTCGGACCGATGCCGCCTCGCTGATCGAAGACGATAAGCGCCGCCAGGCCGAGCTCGACAAGGCTTTGAAAGAAGCCCGCGAGGCCGCCCTGAAGGAGGGGCGCGACCCTGAGCAGGCTGTCAAGGACGCTTACCAGGGCTTCCACCTCAACTGCGAGCACGTAGTACCCCAGTCGTGGTTCGACAAGCGCTCTCCCATGCGCGGGGACCTCCATCACCTCTTTGCCTGCGATGTCGACTGCAACTCGCTACGGGGGAACTCGCTCTACACCGACTTTCCCGAGAAGGTCGGAGGCGACTGCGGCAAGAAGGCCGACGACCAGAACCGCTTCGAGCCGGCCGCTGGCAAAGGCGCAGTGGCCCGGGCCACGCTCTACTTTCTTCTGCGCTACCCGGGCCAGGTAGGCGACGAGGGCGGCGAATATCGACAGGCCGACATCCCCACCCTGCTCAAGTGGCACCGCGAGGACCCGGTGAGCGACTATGAGCGCCACCGGAATGCTGCCATCGAAGGCAAACAGGGCAACCGCAACCCTCTGATCGACCATCCCGAGTGGGTCGATCGCATCGACTGGAGCCTGGGGCTGGGCAGGCACTGACCGATCGGGCCGGAATGAGCCCGCATGGTCATGAGCGATCTGGTCACGGCCCTGATCCGGGTTCAAGAGGTGCGCGATACCTGGCTGGCGGAGCACAGCCTGCGCGTTTCCTGTCTGGCCAAGTTGCTGGCCGAGACGCTCAACCTGGGACGCGAGTTCGCCGAGGAGGTGGCCTGCGCCGGCTACCTGCATGACCTGGGCATGCTGGGAGTGAGTGAGAGCGTGTTGACCATTCCGGGCAGCCTGACCGAGCCCGAGATCGTCGAGGTGCGCCGCCATCCCGAGTTGGGCTATCAGATCCTCGACAGGCTGCAAACCCTGCCCCAGACCGTGGCCCTGGCGGTTCTGCACCACCACGAGCGCTGGGATGGCTCGGGCTATCCGAGCGGATTGAAGGGCGAGAGCATCCCGCTGGCCTCGTTCATGATCAGCCTGGCCGAGAGCTGGGACGTGATGACCCATACCCTGCCGTATCGTGACGCGCTGGCCCCGGCAGAGGCTCGCGAGCGCATTTTGCGAGCGGCGGGTAAGCAGTATCATCCTGAGCTGGCGGGGGTGTTCTGCGAGCTACCGGTGGTGGGACTTGCTCGCTAATGTGCTCGCACTTTAGAGGTCCAGCCGCAACCCCCCATGTGGTGTCGGAGGGAACCTCCGCCAAAACAAAACCGTAACAATTCGGATACACACGCGTTACAGAAGGTGACTCGGCTTCACGCGTGCTTGCGCCGTGTCCGCTAACGTGGTCCAGAGAGACAAACCCTGAAAGAGAAGGGCGACATGAACCGGGCAGGCCCTCTTCCCCCGTCCTTTGAGGACTGGAGATCGAGGGTGGCAGCTTGCACACGGACGCAGGACTTGCCTTGACGCATCGGACAAAATTCAGGCGCTTGTCTGCCCGCCCCGCTCAGGTTCTGAACAAGAGGCATCCCAATGCCCGGGAGGTTCACGATGATTGTTACCGGCCTGCGGACGTCACCGGCCCGCCCCAGCCTTTCCTCCTCCACACCAACGACGGCAACTCCAGCGTCCGACCCCAAAGACCAGATCTCGCTCGAGCGCACGGAGCTCTGGAAGGCCATTAAGAACCCCACGCTGGTCGCCACCGCGGCCTGCACGGTTGCGGCCAGCGCGCTTGGCAGGATGGGCGGGTGGGTGGGAGGGCTCGCGGGCGCCACGGCGGCCTATGTCACCGGGCCTCTGGTGGGCGGCGCCATCGGAGGTTACCTGGGCTTCAAGCTCGGGATGAAGCTGGGTGAGAACAAGGGCGGGTTGGGTCTGCTCATCATCGTGTTGACCTCGGCGGTGGGGGCAAGCGTGGGCATTGCGGGCGGTCACTATGCGGGACTGGTGGCGGGCGCCTACGCCGGCTACCAGGGAGGGCTGGCGGGCGCGGCCGCGAGCGCATTGAGCCTGGGCCCGATGGCCTTCGGCCTGAGCGCATTCGGGTTTGGCAAGCGCGAGCTGAAGACTCACCCCGAGAAGTATCCGCAGCTGCTCAAGAACATCGACGAGGCGAAGAAGCAAGCGGAGCGGAAAGCGGCACCCCCTGAGTGACCTGAGGCGATCGGGAGGGAATCGTTCCCGCCTCCTGGTTGATCTTCATGAGACGTGACGAGTGCACCCGGTGGTGTTGTTCACACTTGCGGACCGGGTCCCCGGCTCTCCCCAGCCTGGGAGCGCTTCTCGCTCGTCATCGTGGCGGTCGTCTCGATGCGTACGGTCGGGGCAACCTTCTCCTCACCGTTGACCAGGTATTCCTCGGCAACGGTGTGCATTTTTTGCCAGGCGATCCAACCGGTCTGAGGCTCCACGCCAAGGCTCCAGACCGTGTGCGAGCGCGACTCGAGAAAGTAAGGTGCGCTAACGGGCTGACTCGAGCGCAGGACGGAGTTGAGATCGAGCTCGACGACGACCAGGGAGTCCTCCGCCCGGGCCAGCGTTCCCCTGCCCTGGACCACCGATTCGGCTGGAATTACGGCTTGAGCCCCCCGCACGGTCGTCCTGGCGGTCTGGGCCACCTCCCAACTGTCTCCCACGGCTACGGTCGAGAGTGGAAAGATGGCGGGTTGCTGATAGAGGGGGTTGAAGTGCACCAGGGGCTTGCCGTCGAAGCTAACCATCTTTTGCTCACAGCGCGGCGAAACCGAGAAGTCTGCCACCTGGCCCTTGAGAAACGCCGGCTGGGAGTCGATCACTTGCACCTGCTTGACAATTCCGCGCACGGTATCGGCGCTGAGAACCTTCTCGTCCCACCTGAACGACTGGCTCTCCTCCCGGGTCGTCGAACTGGGACCCGAGGTGATGGTCGTCTTGACAGCGGAGGAGCCGGTGGTAACCCAGGCCGTCCCTACGGGGATCCGGCAGCGGATCTGGAAGCGCTCGGCGGGACCGGCCCCGATCAGCAGGAGAGCGGCGAGCAGCAGCCCCAGGCGAGTCACGGTGCGGCAGCGCGCACGGTTGGCTGGATCGGGGGTTTGACCTCGCCTCCCTGATAGTGGCCCGTGCCGAAGACCGAGTCCGCGCCGCCGCTCTGGGTGCCCTGCGGGTCGAGCACGATGCGGATGTTCGGGTCGCGGGTGCTCTGCAGCACCAGCATGTTGTGCTCGAAGCTGTTGATGAACCAGCCGCCAGCCCCGCCGATCGCGCCCGCGGCGGCTCCGTAAGGGCCGCCGGCCAGAAATCCCGCGCCGCTGCCCGCGGCCACGTAGCCGCCCAGCCTCATTGCGTGGTCAGCCTCATCCGCATCGGGCTGGGGAACATAGGAATACGGGTGCACCGTCCAGTCCGAGCCGGGAACGTTGGTGTGGTTGGCCAGAGTGTGCCCGATCCGATCGGGCATCACATCGCAACCGCGCTCCATTCCTCCCCCAAGGATGCGACCGAGGGTCTCCTCGACGTTCTGGGTCATCCCGTTCTGGAGGCCCAAGAAGTCGTTCCAGCGGGGATTGGAGTTGATGTAACGATCAGTGGTCTCCCGGTAGGTGGTCAGGAGCTGGTCCAGGGAGGCACGCTCGGCTGGAGTCAGCCGATTGAGAGCGTCGCGCAGGGCCGGATCGGCCTCAGCTCTCTGGTCGAGCGGGCTCAGCTCGGGCGGATCCAGGTCAGGACGGGCCCTGTCCGGGTCGACGGTGTCGTCCATTGGACCCACGCTGCGGGTATCCACATTGTGGAGCATGCCCGGACCGCTCGGGCCAACCGGCGCGCTCGGGCCGCAGGGGCCTGAGGGGCCGGACGGGCCGCAAGGACCGCAGGGAGCCTGCGCTACCGCGGTGGAGCTTGTCAGAGCGAGAGTGGCGAAAACGGCGGTGACGAGGAGGAGGCTTCGCATCGAGAAGGTTTCGCCATGAGTGGGCACTCGCCTTCTCAGCCCCGACGGGTGCCGCCACGAGCACGCCGCCAGGCAGGTTTCAGCGGACCAGAGGGATGACCTCGGAGGCAAAGCGCTCGAGCGACTCGCCGCTCACCGCCTCGGGGAAGTAGGCGATGAAGTAGCGCACCCGGGCCTGATCGCGCAGGTGCGCCAAACGCTCGGCGATGGAGGCCGGCTCCCCGATGTAAGCCCCTTGCTTCCAGTCGGCGATGGCGGCCGGGCTGCGACCCGCGGCAGCCAAGACCCGATCCACCTCTGACCCAGGCCCCACAAAGACGTTGATGTTGAGGGTGCGCTCGATGTCAGCCGGGTCGCGCCCGATCTCCTCGCAGTAGTGATCGAGCAGGCGGTTCTTGCGCTCGAAAATCTCGGCGTCGCCAAAGAAGTTGGACAGGTTGGCGTGGCGAGCCACCACCCGCAGGGTCAGCTGCTCGCCTCCGCCGGCCACCCAAACGGGGGGATGGGGCTTCTGGACCGGCACCGGGTAGTTGAGGGCACCTTCCAACTCGATCTCGCGGCCTCGAAAATCCTTCACCCGGCCATGGCCGACCCTGTAGTACTTGCCATGGAACTGATAGGGACCGCCCTTCCAGAGGCCTTTGATGATCTGAAGGGCCTCAGCCAGGGCACCGATTCGAGCCGCCGGACGCTCGAAGGGATAACCGTAAGCTACCGTCTCGTGCTCATACCAGCCGGCCCCGTAGGCGAACTCGAGCCGACCGTTGGAGATCACGTCCACGTTGGCCGAGATCTTGGCCATCAGGGCAGGGGACCGGTAGATGTTGCAACCACACATGTGACCCAGGCGGATGCTCTCGGTGGCTTCGGCCAGGCCGGTGAGGGCGGTCCAGGCCTCGAAGGTGGCCTCGGGCAGGGCCTGGGGGATAGTGTGAAAGTGGTCGTAGAGCCAGAGCGAATCGTAACCGGCGGCCTCGGCCCGACGGGCCACGCGCTTCATGGCCTGCCACTGGGGGTGACCCGGCTCCACACCCACCAGATCCAGGCGCCAGCCCTGGGGAATGAAGACTCCAAAGCGCATGCTCAGCGCTGTTCGAAAGTCGGAATGGCCCGCCGGTTCTCACCCGTATAGATCTGCCGCGGACGGTTGATACGGTTGGCGGGATCGCGCTTCATCTCTTTCCACTGGGCCAGCCAGCCGGGCAGCCGCCCGAGCGCGAACATAACGGTGAACATGTTGGTGGGGATGCCCATGGCCCGATAGATGATGCCGCTGTAAAAGTCCACGTTGGGATAGAGCTTGCGCTCGATGAAGTAGCTGTCGTTGAGGGCGACCGCCTCCAGCTCGCGGGCGATATCGAGCAGCGGGTCCTTGTGGCCCAGCTCATCCAAAACCCGATCAGCGGTGTGCTTGAGAATGTTGGCTCGCGGGTCGAGCGACTTGTAGACACGATGCCCAAAGCCGAAGAGACGAAAGCCTGAGTCCTTTCTCTTGGCCATCTCGACGTATTTCTGGTAGTCCGAGCCGTCCCGGTGAATGGCCTCGAGCATCTCGAGCACCTCCTGGTTCGCCCCGCCGTGAAGCGGTCCCCACAGGGCGCAAAGACCGGCCGCGATGGAGGCAAACAGGTTTGCCCCCGAGCTGCCGACCATGCGCACGGTCGAGGTGCTGCAATTCTGCTCATGGTCAGCGTGCAGCACCAGTAACAGGTTAAGAGCATGCTCGAGCACGGGGCTCACTTTGTAGGGCTCGGCGGGCACGGCGAACATCATGTGCAGAAAGTCGCCGCAATAGCTCAGGTCGTTGCGCGGGTAAACGTAGGGCTGCCCGATCGACTTCTTGTAGCTGAAGGCAGCGATGGTCTTGAGCTTGGCCAGCAGTCGGATGATGTTGAGCTTCTCGTCGCGGTCATCGTTGCGCTCGGGATAGTAGGCCGAAAGCGAGGCCACCATGGCGCTCAAAATGGCCATCGGGTGGGCCGAAGGCGGGTAGCCTTCGAAGAACTTTTTCATCTCCTCGTGGATCAGGCTGTGGTGCATCAGGTCGTGCTTGAAATGGTCCAGCTCGGCCCTGTCGGGCAGGTGACCGAAGATAAGAAGGTGGCAGACCTCGATGAAGTCCACCCGGGCCGCCAGCTCATCGATGGGATAGCCTCGATAGGAGAGAATGCCTTTCTCTCCGTCGATGAAGGTGATCGAGCTCTTACAGGCCCCCGTATTGCCGTAGCCGGGGTCGATCGTAATATGGCCGGTTTTGGCCCGCAACTGGGAGATGTCGATGGCCTTCTCGCCTTCGGTTCCTTCCACAATGGGGAACTCGTACTCGACTCCCTCCAGGCTCAGCCTGGCCGTGGCAACCTGTGTTGTCATTTGCTTCTCCCTTATACTAGTCGACCGCCTGAGGCCAGGCATCGTTTCTGCCGACCCAGAGCGGTGCCCCGAACTCGGAGCTGAGCTGGTTATCGAGATTGTCTGCGTAACCCGAGATGCGATCGATCATCTCCTCGGCCTCGCCGGCATCCATGCCGCGCAGCGGACGAATACCCAGCAGATGAACCTCAGAGCCGCGCAGCGTCAAGGTGGCCTCCACCAGCTGGTCATTCAGCTCCAGTAGATGCCGAAAAAAGCCCTCCTGATTGGTGCTAGGAAGGGTCAGGATGGGACAATCCACCATGAAATAGCCCTCTTCCTCTTCGCCAAGCAACTCGACATAGACCACCGCGGATCCGCGCTGCAACAGCCACGAGTATTCTTTGTCCCGGCCGGTCTCCTCACGGTTGCGATCGGGATCGATACCAAGGCCACTGAGAATGTCCTCAATGAGTTCCTTATAGCGCTCGAGTTTGGGGCGTTCTTTGAAGAGCGAACGAAGCATGGAGGGCTTCTCCGTTCCCGGCCGGGCGGCTGACCTCCTTCCCCCGGGGCCTGCCCCACGGCCTTTCCGGGGACGAGGGCCGAAGGTTGGCAACGCCACGGCTCTCGTCTGTTTTCTGTCTGGCTGGCCCGACCAGTGCCGAGCCTCTGGCTGGGAATCCCTGCGCATTCCCGGCGCCGACGCACCGGCCCGGACCGGGCTGACGCCGAGTCCTGCGGGGTTTGCTGGCCAGCCAGGGGGCGACTGTTCGGGTCCAACCCCGGTCAGGTCAACCTGCTGACACTTTTCGGCAGGATCCCGGAAGGAGACTGCGAAGCCGCGCCCTCGGACGCAAACCCTGGACAAAGCGATGAAACTACGCCTCTTCCCTAAGGACGAGAAGTTCTTCGAGCTGTTCTTGCAGCAAGCGGCAGCCATCGACAAGATCTGCCGGCAGTTCCGCGATCTCTCGCAGAATTGGAGCCGCCTGCAAGAGCTGGTGGCGGCCATCCAAAAGACCGAGCACGAAGGCGACGAGCTGCGCCACCAGACGGCCGTGCGCCTGGCCAGGACCTTCGTAACGCCCCTCGACCGGGAGGACATCCACGAGCTTTCAGCTCACATGGACGACATTCTCGATCGTGTCCAGGGTGCGGCCGTTCGTCTGCTGATGCTCGAGGTGGGCGAGCCGCGAGCCGAGGTAGCCCTGCTCGCCGACATTCTGGTGCAGGCCTCTGAGCTTCTCGAGCAGGGCGTCGAAAAGCTTCCCACGTTCACCGACATCAATGAGCTGCGCCGCTCCATGCACCGGCTCGAGCACGAGGGCGACCGGATCTATCGGGGCGCAATCTCGCAGTTGCACCAGAACAACGAAACGGTGGCCGACATCGTCAACTTGATCAAGTGGACCGACATTCTCGACCGGCTCGAAAACGGCATCGACAAGTTCGAGGACGTTTTCGACATCATCCAGGGAATCATCATCAAGTATCGCTGAAGCCATGGAAACAATCATCTGGCTCCTCGCCCTGGTCATCATCATCGCCCTGGCATTCGATTACGTAAACGGCTTCCATGACGCCGCCAACGCTATCGCCACCGTGGTCTCGACCAGAGCCATGGCCCCCAGGGCGGCTCTCATTCTGGCTGCTTTCGCCAACTTCGCGGGAGCCTTCATGGGAGGAGCCGTCGCCTACACCATCGGCAAGGGATTGGTGGACTCAGATTCGATTCACCACCAGGAAGTCATTCTGGCCGCCCTCCTGGGAGCCATCGCCTGGAACCTTCTCACCTGGTACTGGGGACTACCAAGCTCCTCCTCCCACGCCCTGGTCGGCGGCCTGGTCGGGGCTGTATTGTTCTGGAAAGGCACGGCGTTCGTCCAGTGGGCCGGCGTGGTCAAGAAAGTCGTGGTGCCCGGCCTGGTGGCACCCCTGCTGGGGATCTTCGTGGGTTTCTGGATCATGGTCACCTTGATGTGGGCCTTCCGCAACGCCAATCCGTTCCGCATCCAGAAGCGCTTCAAGAAACTGCAGATGATCTCGGCCACTTTGATGGCCCTCAGCCACGGCAGTAACGATGCCCAAAAAGTGATGGGCATCATCACCATGGCTCTCATCACGGCGAAAGTGCAAGACGAGGAGCCGTTCTACGTGGCCTGGTGGGTCAAGCTTTCCTGTGCTACTGCCATCGCTCTGGGGACCTCGGCCGGGGGCTGGCGCATCATCAAGACCATGGGTGGCAAGGTGGTCAAACTGCAACCCATCAATGGCTTTGCAGCCGAGCTGACTTCGGGCATCATCCTTATGACTACCGCCAAGCTGGGCTTCCCGGTCTCCACGACCCACGTGATTACCGGCGCCATCATGGGGGTAGGGGCCAGCAAACGCATCTCGGCCGTGCGCTGGGGAGTGGCCGGCAACATCCTCACAGCCTGGGTACTCACCATTCCAGCAGCTGCACTCATGGGCGGAGTCTTCATGTTGATTGTGAAGGCAGTTTCCAACGACATCTGATGCTTGCCCGTGACCCCTACGCCTGGCGAGAGCTGTGGAAAGAAGACGACCCGCAGGTCAGCGAGCAGGCCCTCAAAGCCCTGGTGGTGGGCGCCAAGGCCACCGGCGACGGCCTGCTGGTGGCCGAGATTCTGAGCTGGACTGCTCGGGCCCAGGGTGCGCAGCAACGCTGGGATGATGCCCACGACACGCTCAACGACGCCGACTTCATCCTGATGCAGCAGCCTGCCTGCCCGGCTCATGCACGTGCCCTGCTCGAGCGCGCCCGAATCTTCGCCCTGTCGGGCCTCCAGAGCGGGGCACGACGCTTGGCCCGGCAGGCCCGAGAGCGAGCCGAGGAGACGAGCGCCGGCGAGGTGCTGGAGGAGCTTGACAGAGGCCTTTGAGTCAGCCCCGGAGCTGGGAGCGCTCCAAGCTTCTGAGCATTCACAAGACCCGCCCACGCGGAGGAGTTTGTGAAAACTTTCGCAACCGGCAGGAAACCTGAGCCGGTCTGAACAAGAGCCACACAATCACGGTCAAGGAGAGTCAACTTTTATGGGCCCGTCATTCGAAGGGGGCAGCATCGCAACAGCTTACTTCTGGGTTGTCACCTGGACGGTTCTTCTGGGGGCCATCATGGCCGCCAGCACGTGGCTCGATCCCAAGCCTCCCTCTTAGAAGAAGCTCCTGGCTCCCACCCTGGTCTTCGTGGCCGGTCCCCATGGTGCCGGGCGTGACGTTCTCAGCCGCCATAAGGCTGACCCAGGTCCAGTTTAAACCAGCAGCGCCTTCTCCACGTCCATCAGGCCCTGCTGAGCCTTGGTATACTCGGGGTCAAAGGAAAGAGCGTTCCCGAACGCTTCGCGTGCCTCCCCCAGCCGCTCCATGGCCCGTAACACCAGGCCCAGGTTGAGCCAGGCCTCCTCCAGATTGCCCCGGGGGCAGCGGGTGCCCCGACGGTGGCACTCCTCGGCCTGGCGCATCTTCCCCCGGCGGGCCTGCGAGCTACCCAGAAAGACCCAGCTGGCGGAGTCATCGGGCTCGGCCCTTGTCAGGCGGGCGAACCAGCGGATAGCTTCCTCATAGCGTCCCTTGGAATGATAGAGTAAACCAAGCTCGGTGCAGCAGAGCGGGTGACCGGGGCCCAGCTCCCGGCCCAGCGCCCAGTAGGTCTGCAGGGCTTTGCGAAAACAACCCATGCTGACCAGAGAGCTGGCCAGTCGCAAACGCACATCCAGGCTCCCGGGGTGCTTGCACAGGAAATTGCGCGCCATCACCACCGAGGTGGACAGGCCCGGCTCGAGCAGTACCTCCAGCTCGTCGGGAATCCCACTGAACCCAGCCGCTCGGAGCACGTCATCGCGGGCCTCCAGCGCCCCCGGCCAGTCGGCTGCCTCATTGAAATGGCTGGCAGCCTCCAGAAAGTTTTCCTCGGCGCGGGCCACCTGGCCCAACCAGAAACTGGCATGGGAATCGCGACCGGCTTGCCAGAACGCCCTCCTGGCCCTTTGCCAGCGTCCCAGGCGAAACCAGACCCGCCCCCTGTTGACGTGCAGCCCGGTCTTGTGGGGCTGCAGCCGGGCCGCCCTCCTCCACCAGAGAGCGGCCGTCCTCAGTCGTCCCCGCGTCTCGTTCATCTCGGCCTGAAACTCGCACAAAAGTGGCTCGATCTCGAGGTTGCGAAAAATTCTCCGGGCTTCGCGATAGCGGCCCACACTGGCCAACCCGTGGCCCAGCATCAGCCAGGGACCGGGCTCCTGGACCCAGCTGGCCAGATGACGTCTGCACAGGGCCACCCAGTGGGCGACTTCGCCCTCCCGAAAGGCGGCCATGATGGCATCCCAACTGGCCTGCTCCTCAGGCTCCATGGCTCCAGGACCGCGCTGACCGGCTCATGCTGCCCGGGATTCTCCCTGCAGCGAACAACTCCCGCACCGAGCACCAGTTCGCTTGGATCCACTGGCAGGCCGTCCGTCCGGGCCCGCAGCCGGTTCTGAGCCCTGAAGAACACTGGCCGCGCCCCCAGAGTCAGGCTCCCTCAAGCAGATAAGGGAAATCCCTCAAGGAGATCCCCGCCCGACAACGAACCATCGGTGCTTGCCCGGAGCAAGTGTCAGGAACGCGTCCGAAACCCGAGCGGATGGGCATAAGAGGGTTTGGTCCGCAACTCTTGCGTTCTCGTGATAGAATCGCCGGAACTGGACTTAAACTACTTTCAGGATTGATCATGGTATCGAACTCCGTCATCCCTACCCGGCAGGCCTGGTGGTCAGCCTCCGAAGCCCCTCGCTCTGGTGAGGCGGCTTTGCGCGAGCAATTGCTGCGCCTGCACGAGCCCTGTGCCCTCGTGCGCGGTGAGCACGGACTGGCCGTGGCCGGTCCCGGCCAGATGCATGCGAACCAGGTTCCCGGCAGCCTTCCCCTGGCAGGCTGGGTCAACGCGCTGCGTCCCGAGCAGCTGGGCGACCCCAGCTTCCTGAGCACCCACGGGGTGCGCTACGCCTACGTGGCCGGGGCCATGGCCAACGGCATCGCCTCGGCCGAGCTCGTGGAGGCCATGGCCCGCGACGGCTTGCTGGCCATGTTCGGGGCAGCCGGCCTGTCGCCGCGTCGAGTGGAGGAGACCATCGTCCGCCTCAAGGCCCTGGGGGACGCCCCCTACGGCTTCAACCTGATCCACAGTCCCAATGAGACCGGGTTGGAAGATGCCATCGTCGACCTCTACCTCAAGCATGGTGTGCGCCGGGTCTGCGCATCGGCCTTCCTGACCCTGACGCTGCCACTGGTGCGCTACCGGCTGAGCGGCATCAACCGGGCCTCGGACGGCTCCATCCACACCCCTCAGCATGTGCTGGGGAAGGTTTCTCGGATGGAGGTGGCACGCAAGCTCCTCTCCCCCGCTCCCGATGCCATGCTGCGAACCCTGGTCGAGCAGGGCGCCCTCACCCCTGAGCAGGCCGAGCTGGCCGCCCGGGTGCCGATAGCCGAGGACCTGACCGGTGAAGCCGACTCGGGTGGGCATACCGACAACCGGGCTCTGGTCACCCTCCTCCCCTCGCTGCTTGGCCTGCGCGACGAATTGCAGGAGCAGTTCCGCTACCAGCGTCCCCTGCGGGTGGGCGCCGCGGGTGGCATCGCCACCCCCCGTTCGGCGGCCGCGGCCTTTGCCATGGGAGCTGACTATATTCTCACCGGCTCGGTGAACCAGGGCTGCGTGGAGGCGGGTACCTCGCCGGTGGTCAAGCAGATGCTCGCTCAAGCCTCTCAGGCCGACGTCAACATGGCGCCGGCCGCGGACATGTTCGAGATGGGCGTCAGGGTGCAGGTGCTCAAGTGGGGCACCATGTTCCCGGTGCGGGCCCGCAAGCTTTACGAGCTCTATCGCGCCTACGACAGCATCGAAGGTCTGCCGGCCGGCGAGCGGGCCACCCTCGAGCG
>QWHO01000550.1 GCA_021404945.1 bacterium CPR1 | reverse complement strand
CCCAGCACGGCCAGCAAGAGGGCCAGCGAAGCGGCGGCCAGCAGGGCCAGTGAGGGAGTGCCGTCCTTGAGCACCATGGCTCCGGTGCGCAGCACTGCCGTGGCCAGGGCGGCCCGGGCCATCAGGTCGGCCCCGGGCAGGTCCTGGGGACGATTGAGGATGGACACGCCGTAGGCCGTCAGAGCCCCCACGCACAGCAACGAGAGCAGCATCTGGTGGAGCACCTCGGTGGCGCTGCTCTGGGGCATCTCGGGCAACACGTAGCACAGTTGCACCGCTACCAACACCAGAGCCAGGTAGGAGAAGCGGCTCAAGATGGCGGATTCGAGCCTCCTGGCCAGGGCCAGCAGGAGGAAGGCCTCGCCCAGCCAGAGCACCGAGGTCAGGGCGAAGAAACTGGTGTCGCTGGCGAAGTAAGGGACGAAGCTGATGGCGGCGTTGGCGAAAAGCAGGGTGAGGATCAGGTTGATGCTCTGCAGCAACCCGAACGAGTGGCGCCGGGCAGCCAGCGTGAGGATCAGGTGCACGGCGGCCAGCACCAGGTAGAGACAGACGGCCACCGCGTTGGGCAACAAGAAGAGCACCAGGTAGGAGAGCAGAGCGAAGGCGGTGGGCTGCGCCAGCCCCAGGAGCAGGCCCAGCTCGTCTTGCTCTCCCCGCACGAAGCAGAACAGGTAGTTACCCAGCAAGAAGAGGGCATAAGTGCTGGCCAGGAAGGCCAGGGTCAGCCCCGGCTGGCTCAGCTGGAACCGGGCGAAGAACAGGACGTAGCTGCCCAGAAAACCGACCAGCAGATAGGTCGGGTAGCGTCGGTACCAGGCCAGCAGGGTCGTGCCCAGGTGGATGGCGAGCAGATAGCCCACCAGCGCGACTCCCGGCATCCGCAAGAAGAACGGGGCCAGGAAGAGAGCTGCCAGCATGCCGTGCCCGAGGGAGGAGCACTGGTAGCGAAACACTGCCAGACCGCCCCAGGTGACCAGCAGCATGACGCTGGCCACCAGCCCGGCCGTGGGCAGCAGGTGGAAGAGGTAGTGGGCGGCGCAGACCGTGAACAGCAAGACGGTCGAGCCTGTTGCCAGCAGTGGCTGGGCGTAGGCCGGCAGGCCACCCCGCCAGCACCGATCGCCGAGGAAGAGCAGCGTCAGCCCCAGCACCAGGCCGCCCAGGCTGGGCAGCCAGCCGCTCTGGACGGCGCCACGAAGGTTGAGCCAGCTGACCATCCCGATCAGGAGCATCAAGCCGCCGACCAGGTTGAGCCCCAGTCCAGCGAAGCGCATTTCGGCCGCGGAGGCCTTGTCAGTGTATTGCATATCCCGGATACGCCGCCGACAGGGGGAAGGTTCAATCTGGTTCGAAGCAGCTCGGGTGGACTCGGACGAGCAGCTTTTCCAGCAGGTGGCGGCAGGCCAGACCGAGCGGCTCGGCGAGCTGGTCGAGCGCTACCAACGACAGCTGCACTCGCTGGCCCTTCGCCTCTTGCACCGTCGCCCCGAGGCCGAGGATGCGGTGCAGGAGACCTTTTTGCGCGCCCTGCGCTTTCGCCACCAGTTCCGCCAGGGCTCGCGGGTGCGCCCCTGGCTCTACCAGATCTGCCTGAATTTATGCCGCGATCAGCTGCGCCAGCGTTCGCGTCGTCCCGAGTCGGACCTGGAGGATCTGGTGGTGGCCGACCCGGCCCGGGGGCCCGAGGAGCAGTCCCTCCAGAAGCTTACGGCCGAGCGGGTGCGTCAGGCGGTCATGAGCCTGCCCGACAAGCACCGAGAGGTGTTCATCCTGGTGCAGTATCAGAACATGAGCTACCTGGAGGCGGCCGAAATCATGGACGTGCCGGTGGGCACGATCAAGTCGCGCATGTTCCACGCCAGCGCCAAGCTGGCCGAGGCTTTGAAGGACCTGCGCCAGGGAGTCCAGGCGTGATGGCGGGCGGCAGCTCGAGCCTGACCGTTCAGGCGGGCGGGGCGGTGCACGGCAGCGTCAGGGTCGGGCGCCCCATGGTTGTCGCTGCAACGCATGGGAACCTGATATCTCAGTCGTTGCGCAAATGCACCGCCGAGCTCAGCGTCATCCGCGCCGGCGGCAATCCGCCGCGCTGGGGCTGCTCCACATCCACCTCCATGCGCAGCCGGCGCCCGTTGAGCGGCACGCTCAGGGCCAGCCGCTTGACCCCCCGAGCGATCACCCGCCCCGGCCCCAGGAGGCTGGCCAGGGGCTGCCCCGTGTTGACCTCGATCGGCTCGGGCGCGCTCAGGGGCGCGGCCAGGGGCAGCTCGGCGCGCACCACCTCGGCTCGAGCCGGGTCGCGGTGAAAGATGACGTAGCGCTGCCAGACCGGGTCGCCATTGGCATCCAGGGTGAAGACGCCGGCATCGTCCCGGGCGCTCAGGAAGCTCACCGCTTCCCCCTGCAGGCTGAGGCTGGCGTAGACGCTGGCCTCCAGGTCGCGCGACAGGCTCTGCACCACGAGCCGGGACTGGTCGTTGAGGTCGCTGCGCAGGTTGGCCGAGCGCCAGGCGTTCCAGCCCATGTGAAAGATCAAGAAGAGCAGCGTGAGGAGCATGCCCAGGAGGGCGATGCCCAGCATCAGCTCGATCAGGGTGGCTCCGCGGGCTCTCCTCACGGGTGGAGGTAGCGCTCCAGCCAGAGATTCCCGCCTGCGGCATAGTGGACGCGCACCTGCACCACCTTCAGGTTCCCCAGCGGCTCCACCGAGACCGTGATGGGATAGAGCTTGCCCTCTACGTTGGCGGCGGGGTAGGGGGGTGGGGGGAAGCCGTTGGCGTCCCGCGGGTCGTTGTTGGCCCCGTCGAAGGTGACGGCTGCGCTCGGGGCCTGGGCGTGCCCCATGTCCACGATGGCCTCCACGGTCTCGCGGGCGATCTCCGACGATCGCTGCACGTCGGCCGACCGATTCAGCAGCTTGAGGCCCGAGATGAAGAGCGTGACCAGGGCGATGATGGCGATGGCCACGATGGCCAGCGCCAGGATCAGCTCGACCAGGCTGACACCGCGCGACCTCAGCGAGGGACCCATGTCCTGAGCGACGTGCCTCCCGCCACGACCAGCGGGTTGGCTCCGCCGAAGAAATCCTCCACGTAGACCACGCTCGTGCCGTTGCCCAGCGTGAGCTGGCCGTTGCAAACCATCGCGCCCACCACGCTGATCTGGTTGCTGGCCGTGATGTTGCCGTTGGAGTAGACCAGGCCCTGGAAATACGAGTTGCCCAGCTTGTCATAGCTCACTGCGGCGATGTGGTTGCGGATCAGGGCATGAGCCTTATCCATGTCGTAGCCCGCGGGCAGGTTGCCGGCACCCCACAGGTCGGTGACCTCCTCCAGGGCGTAGGGCAACAGCAGTCCGGTATCGACGAAGGCCTGCACATTGGCCTGCTTCTGGAGCAGGGTGCGGCCGTTGACATTGTTGGCGAACTCCCGATAGCCGATGAGCTTTTCCGTCAGGAAGGCCTTGGCTTCGGAGTCGGGTCCGGGCTGCTGTCCGGTCAAGACGGCGGGCAGGTCCACGCGTGGCTCTGGCACCAGACGGCTCAGGCGCTCGAGCTCTTCCTGCGAGACCTGGCGCAGGGCGGCCAGGGCCGGGTAGTGGCGCAAGAGCAGGCCTTTCATGGTGCACTGGCGATGCCGCCCAGGATGCGGTGGATTCCCAGGGGGCATCCGTCTTGCGGTCTTTGCGGTCCACCAGTTGGTGGCTGACGGCCCCTGACCAGTTGGCGTTCATGGGGTTGATGGCGGCGGGAACCTTCCTGCCGGGCTGCACGAAACCCACCAGCTGCCCCTGCTGGCCTCCTGCTCGAGCACTCCCACGAACGTGCCGAAGCGCTCCCCGAGCAGGCGCATGGGGCCCTGGACCTTCGGACATCTCGCCCCCCAGCTTCCTGAGGTCGCCGCTGAGCGACTGTATCCGCTGGTCGCGCCTGTCTGCCGTCTCCTCAGAATCTTCCAGGTCATCTGGAAGTCATCGGCGATCTGCTCTTTCAAGATTCATCATGATCGGCCGGGTCGTTCAGTGACGCACGGTACCGTTCCCGGTGAGCGCCCGGATCTCTTGCAGTAGCCCGGTTTCTCCGCTCTGCTCGAACTCCTCGTAGAGGGGCTGGCACAGCTGGCGAAACTTCTCGCGCTCGGCCGGGCTGAGGGTGAACAGGGTGATGCCGCGCTCCTGGCAGCGTCGTCGGACCTCCTCTTCCTCGGCTCGCTGCCGCTGGCGATGGCCTTTTTCGGCCTGCTCCACGGCCTGAGAGAGGGAGGTCTGGTCCTCGGGAGTCAAGCTGTCGTAAGCCAGCTCGTTGATCAGGATGGCCTTGGCCGAGTACATGTGGCGGGTCTCGGTGATGTAGGGCTGCACCTCGTAGAGCCGCGAGGCCCAGTAGCTGGGCAGGGTTCGATCCGAGCCCTCGATGGTCTTGTCCCGGCTCATGGCGTAGACCCGGTCGGGCGGACAGGCGACTCCCTCGGCTCCCAGGGCGCGGGCCAGGTGCAGGCTGGTCCGGCTCTCCATCACGCGCAACCGCTGGCCGCGAAAGTCGTCCACGCCGGGCATGGGAACCCGGCTGGAGATGATGCGAAAGCCGATCTCCAGATAACCCAGTCCCCTGAGCTGGTGGCGCTCCAGGCCCTGGTTGAGGCGCTCAGCCAGGGGACCGTCAAGCAGACGATCGGCCTGCTCGTAGGTCTCCAGCAAGAAGGGCAGCTCCAGCACCTCGAAACGGGAGTTGTAATTCGACAGGGGGGCGGTGGTGCACAGTGCCATCTCGAGGCGGCCCAGCGAGACCAGGTTGACCAGCTCGAGCTCGCCCAGCGTGCGTCCCTCCAGGCTGAAGCCTGGCATGGGGAGCAGCTCGATCCGCCCCTCGGTGCGCTGCTCGAGGTCAGCCGCCAGCTCTTGCAGCGTGCGCTCGAAGGTGGCTCCGGGCAGAAAGCCGAGGCGAAGCGTCCTTTTGCCTTTTGCCCCGGGCTGGGGAGCGTTCAGCCCGAGTCGCTCGACGGGGGCGCGATCTCGCGCAGCCCGCGGCCCGGTCGTGCCCGGCGTGATGATCAGGTAGAGCCCCAGCACGAACAGCAAGGCTGACGCCAGCAGATAGGGCCAGAGGGCCTCCTGGCCCGTCAGGCGGGGAAAGTCATCGAGCTCGGGGTGGGGGGTCACGACCATGCTTGCCCTGGCGCATTCCGCGTCGGGCAGGTCATTCCCTCAAGGACAACCTCTATCCGGGTGGTTCCTGGAGGACGGGTTGCTCTCCCTCCACCACGTGCATTCGGTTAAGCCAGTGCAATTTCTTCACCTCGGCCAGGGTCAGGTCGGGCGCGCCCTGGGCGCGAAAGGTATCCCCTTCCCGTCGCCAGATCCGCTCCACCTGGCGGTCGTAAAGCACCGGCCCGATGCGCAGCTCGACCAGGTCGCCAACCTGGTCCTCGGCCGTCTCGGGCGCGAGCGCCAGGCCGGCGATCAGGGCCAGCAGTCCGAGCAGCCAGGGCAGGCTCTTGCGCACCCCCATTCTAAAGTGCAAGGCCTTTGGTCTTGCACGCTGGAACGCAGTTCCGGCGCGTTCGTCAGATTGTGCTAATGTGCCAGACCCAGGCGAGCAAACGGCACTAAAAGATGGCTCGGTGGCCGGCGTGTAACATTTTGTTAACAGGTACGTCGATGGGGGACTTTGAATCTGCCTCAACA
>QWHO01000549.1 GCA_021404945.1 bacterium CPR1 | reverse complement strand
GCGGGCCACCACGTCCCGGGCCTGGATGCCTTCCAGATCGACGGTGGTATCCAGCTGAAACTCGCTCAGGGGGCGCACCTGCAGCAGGTAGAGCGTGGCCGGGTGCGACAGGCTCACCGCAAACTCGATCTCGACTGGCGAGCCGATGCCCCGTCGCAGCACCTCCAGGAGTCGCTCCAGGGCGCGAGCCAGCGGCAGGGACTTCCACTTGAGGCTGTTGTTGAAGGTGACCACCCGGGCCCCGCTCAGCCGAAAGTTCTCGCGCAGCTGATCGTCGTCTGGCGAGTAGACGCTGCCCACCTGCTGCAGAGTGCCGTCGATTTCGGCCTGGTGGAGGGGAGCCAGGGTGAGGGCATCCTCGTCGGCGCTCAGGCTCAGGGCGTAGAACTCGGACTGGGCATAGCGCAAAAACTCGCTGGGCGAGGCCAGGTGAGGCAAAATCTGAGGGTAGCGGGGGCAAAAACGCACCGAGCGCCCCCCTTCGGCTACCGTGTGCCCCAGCCCCAGGGCCAGCAGGGCCACCCCGTCCTCGGGCTCCTGGGGACCGATCGGGTAGTAGTTGTAGGACAGCGCCACCCCGGAGAAATGGGGATAGAACAGCTGCCCGTGCCGGTCGCCCACCAGCTCTTGCAGCACGATGGCCATCTTCTCTTGCTCCAGTGAGAAAGGAGTGCCCTCGAGATAGCTCTTGGCCCGGTCGCTGAACATGGAGGCGTAGACCCGACGGATCCCCCGGCTGAGAGCCGCCAGGCGCTGCTCGGGGTCAGGATGGGTGTTGGGCAGCAAGACCGTCTCGTAGATGCCGGCGCAGCTCTGGTGCTGGCTGTCCTCGAGCAAGCTGGAGGAGCGCACGGCCAGGGGGGCGGTGAAGTTGCGCAAGGCCAGGCGCAACTGGCCCAGCAACTCTTCCGGCAGCTCGCAGCGCTGCAACTGCTCACGTATTTGCGCGGGTGTGGTGCGGACGGGGTCGAGACCGCAGCTCTCCAGGTAGCGGTCGAATTCGCTGGTGGCCAGCACGATGGTGCGGGGGATCTGGACGAAGAGATCGGGCAGCTCCTCGGCCAGGCTCTCGCGCACCAGCAGAGAGTTGAGGTAGGCCAGGCCGCGCCCCTTACCACCCAGCGAGCCCTGCCCCAGCTTGACGAAGGGGCGCGAGTAACCGTCCTCCTGCGAGATGAAGTCGGCCACCACACCCTTTTGCTCTTCCTGGCCGGCCAGACGGATCAGCTCCACCAGCAGGTTGCGCAGGTCCTCCACCTGCGGAAAGTCGGAGGCTTTGATGGTCTGCACGTAGTCGGCCAGGTCGAACATGCTGCGCGCTCTGAGCCAGACATTGAAGTGGTTGTTGGAGGCGTGGTAGTAGAGCGAGCGGCCGTCCACCGTGCGCAGCACCCGCTCCAGCTCGTACATGTCCTTGGCCCTGGCCAGCTCGGTGCGGTCGGGCAGGCGGAAGACGAACTCGCCGAAGCCCAGCGTCTCCTTGACGAAGGAGCGGATCTCCTTGAGCAGGGTGGGGGAGTTCTTGTCGGCGTAGTGGGCCCCCAGCTCCCAGGCCCGGGCCTGCACATCGGGGTTGGCCGACTGCAAGAAGATGGGCATGCTGGGCTGACGGGCCTGGATGGCCCGGGCCAGACGAAAGCCCGCTTCGTCATCCATCTTCCCCTCGCGGGGGAACTGCAGGTCGGCGATCAGGGCCAGGGTGTGCTGCTGGTGCTCCTGGTAGTGCTGCCAGGCCTCCTCGTAGTTGGTGGCCAGCAGGATCTTGGGGCGGCAGCGCACTCGCAGCATTTTGTGCAGGGAGTTCACCCCTTCCGCCGCCAGGGTCTGCGACTGAGTGATCAGCTCGTTGTAGAGCAGGGCCAGGAAGGTGGAGTAGCGGCGCACCGAGTCCTCCACCACGATGATGACCTGCACTCCGACCCGGGTGTCAGCCTCGACGTTGAGCTGGTCCTCGATCAGCTTGACGATGGCCAGCAGAATGCGCGAGTCGCCTGTCCACAGGAAGACGAAGTCCACCGTGGGGAGCGGGGCGGTGTAGAGTCGGCGCAGCTCAAACTCGTCGAGCACCAGCAGGACCACCGGCAGGTTGGGAAAGCGCGACTTGACTCGCACCGAAAAGCGCAGCATGCCCGGGTCTTCCAGTCGCATGGTGGTGAGCACCAGGTCGAAGCGACGCCGCTCGAGCTGCTGCAAGGCTTCGGTTGCGGTGGAGACGTGCACGATGCGGGGGATGGCCGGCATGTCCAGCTCGCTGGCGTCGGCGAAGAGCCGCTCGGTGAGCCGCCCGTCCTCCTCGATGACAAAGGCGTCATAGTCGGAGGAGACGAGCAGCACGTAGTGGATCTGGTGGGGCATGAGGTCGTGGAACCGAAGGCTCCACGACTGGCTGCGCCCGGAAGTCACCTTTCCTCAGATCACTCCCTGGTCGACCATGGCCTCGGCCACCTTGATGAAGCCGGCCACGTTGGCCCCCTTCACGTAGTTCACGTAAGTGGGCGACTCGCGCCCGTGCTCGACGCAGGACGTGTGGATGCTCTTCATGATGAGCTTGAGCCGATCGTCCACCTCCTGGTGGGTCCAGGTCAGGTGCATGGCGTTCTGGGTCATCTCCAGTCCCGAGGTGGCCACTCCTCCGGCGTTGGCCGCCTTGCCAGGGGCAAAGAGCAGCTTTTTCTCCAGGAACAGGTCGACCGCCTCCGGGGTACAGGGCATGTTGGCGGCTTCGCCCACCAGCGTGCAGCCGTTGGCCACCAGGGTCCTGGCGTCCTCGCCGTCGAGCTCGTTCTGGGTGGCGCAGGGGAAGGCGGCATCGCAGGCGACCGCCCAGGGGCGCTTGCCCTCGAGGTAGCTGGAGCCCTTGAATTTGTCGGCATACTCGCGGATGCGTCCGCGTTTGACGTTCTTGAGGTGCTTCACCCATTCGAGCTTCTCGGCGTCGATGCCGCTCTCGTCCACGATGGTGCCGTCCGAGTCGGACAGGGTGAGCACCTTCGCTCCCAGCGCCAGGCATTTCTCGGCCGTGTACTGGGCCGCATTGCCCGAGCCGGAGATGAGCACTCGCTTGCCTTCCATCGTGTCCTTGCGGGTGGCCAGCATTTCCTGGGCAAAGTAGACGCAGCCGTAGCCGGTGGCCTCGGGGCGGACGTGGGACCCGCCCCAGTTGATGCCTTTGCCAGTCAAAACACCGTTGTAGCAGTTGGTCAGCTTGCGGTACTGCCCGAACAGAAAGCCGATCTCGCGCCCGCCCACGCCGATGTCACCGGCCGGAACGTCGGTCTCCGCTCCGATGTGGCGGAAGAGCTCGTTCATGAAGGCCTGGCAGAAGCGCATGACCTAGTGGTCGGACTTGCCTTTGGGGTTGAAGTCCGAGCCACCCTTGCCGCCCCCCATGGGGAGGGTGGTGAGGGAGTTCTTGAAGACCTGCTCAAAGGCCAGGAACTTGAGCACGCTCAGGGTGACGCTGGGGTGGAAGCGCAATCCCCCTTTGTAGGGGCCGATGGCGCTGTTCATCTGGATGCGATAGCCCCTGTTGACCTGCACGGTCCCCTGGTCGTCCATCCAGGCCACCCGGAAGAGGATGACCCGCTCGGGCTCCACGAGGCGCTCGAAGATCTTCAGCTGGCGGTAAACCGGGGTGG
>QWHO01000056.1 GCA_021404945.1 bacterium CPR1 | reverse complement strand
CGAGCGGCCCGTCTGGGTGCGCGTGTGATAGGCCTCCAGCCGGCGGCCCGTGGTCAGCCAGACCGGGTACTCGGAGCTGATGGTCTCGGCCGGGTCGCGGTAGCCCATCAGGGTGAACTTGCCTCGACCGTTGAGAAAGCCATCCTCGTGCAACCGCGGGGTGCCGGGGTGCTCCCGGTTGGGCACGGGCCACTGGAATGAGCCTTCCTCCAGCCTCTCCCAGTCGAGCCCCTGATAGATGGGCGAGAGCGAGCACAGCTCGTTGAAGACCTCGCGGGGGTGCTGGTAGACAAAGCCGGGAAAACCCAGGCGGGTGGCCAGTTGGCTGATGATCCACCAGTCCGGCCGGGCCTGCCCCGGAGGGGGCACCACCTGGCGCAGGCGCTGCACGCGACGCTCGGTGTTGGTGCACACCCCATCGGTCTCTCCCCAGGAGGTGGCCGGGAAGACCACATCGGCCAGAGCCGCGGTCTCGGTCAGGAAGATGTCGGCCACCACCAGGAAATCGAGGCTCCTCAGCGCCTTCTCGCCGTGATGGCGATCAGGGTCGGAGATCAGAGTGTTCTCGCCGTCGATGAACATGGCCCGGATCTTGTCGCCGCAGGCGTCCAGCGCGCTCACCTTGGTGATCCCGCGCTCGAGGTCAACCTCTCGGCCGTAAGCCTGAAGAAACTTGGCCTGGTGGGCCGGGTCAGTGACGGCCTGGAATCCAGGGTAGTTGTTGGGGATTGCGCCCGCGTCGCCGGCCCCCTGGATGTTGTTCTGGCCGCGCATGGGGTTGATGCCGGTGCCCTCCCGGCCCAGGTTGCCGGTCATCAGGGCCAGGTTGCACAGGGCCTGGACGTTGTCCACCCCGCAGATGTGCTCGGTGATGCCCAGCGTGTAGTAGATGGCGCCCCGCTCGGCTCGGCCGTAGAGCAGCGCGGCCCGCTCGATGTCAGCGGCCGGAACCTGACAGATGGAAGCGGCCCACTCGGGCGTGAACTGCTTGACGTGCTCGCGGAAGTCTTCCCAACCCACCGTGCGCTCGGCGATGAACGTCTCGTCCACCAGGCCCTCGCGCGCGATCACGTGGGCCATGGCCAGCAGCAGGGCCGCATCCGATCCCACCCGGATGGGCAGGTAAAGGTCGGCCAGCTCGGCCAGCCGGATGCGCCGCGGGTCGGCGTTGATCAATTTGGCCCCGCGGGCCAGCGCGCGCTTGATGCGGGTAGCCGCCACCGGATGGCACTCGGTCATGTTGGTGCCGATCGTGAAGATCACGTCGGGCTTGTCCATATCCGCCAGCGGGTTGGACATCGCGCCCCGTCCGATGGTGGCTGCCAGACCGGCAACCGTGGGAGCGTGTCAAGCTCGGCTACAGTTGTCGATGTAGCTCGTGCCCAGCCCGGCGCGCACGAACTTGCCCATCAGGTAGCAAGCCTCGCTGGGGGTGCGGCCGGAGGCGATGCAGTAGACGCTGTGCCGGCCGTGCTCCTCGATCACCTGGCCCAGTCCCCGGGCGGCCCGGTCCAGGGCCTCATCCCAGCTGGCTTCATGCAGCTCTCCGTCCTCGCCCCTCACCAGCGGGCTCTTCAGACGATCGGGGTGGTGGACGAAGTCGAAGGCGAACTGGCCCTTGATGCAGAGGGCTCCCTCGTTGGCGGGGCCGTCCATGGCCGGGTGCACCCCCACGATGCGATCGCCCCTGGACAATACGTCCAGCGAGCAACCCACGCCGCAATAAGCGCAGGTGGTGCGGGTCTTCCTGGTCTCCCCGGGAATCTTCGCATTGGCCAGAGCTTTGCGGTCGGCCAGGGCTCCGGTCGGACAAGTCTGCACGCACTGGCCGCAGAAAGTGCACTGCGAATCCTTCAGTTTGCCCTCGAACTCGGTGGTGATGCGGGTCTCAAAGCCACGGTTCATGATGGAGATGGCGTAATCGCCTTCCTGCTCGGCACACACCCGCACGCATCGATAGCACGAGATGCACAGGTCATAGTCGCGCAAGATGAAGGGATTGTCGTCGGCGTGGCTCTTTCCGGAAGTGCGCCCCTTGAAGCGCCCGGTGCGTGCGCCGTAACGGTCCACCAGCTCCTTGAGCTGCTGGGAGGCATAGCCGCGCAACGGGTCCACCTCCAGCTCGCGATTCTCCGAGGCCACCATCTCCAGCAGCGTGCGGCGAAGCTTGTCCAGGGATTGAGAGTCGGTGCGCACCACCATGCCAGGGGTAGCCCTCATGGTACAGGAGGCCACCGGAGCTTTGGTGCCCTCCAGCTCGACGGCGCACAGGCGACAGCCGCCGAAGGGCTCCAGGCGGGGGTCGTAGCAGAGGGTGGGGATGGTCTTGCCGTGCCGGCTGGCCAGCTCGTACAGGGTCTCGCCGGGCGTGAACTCGACCTGCTGGCCGTCCAGGGTCAGCTTGCTCTCGGTCATGCGTTCCTCCCGACGTGGGCCGCAACGTCCTCGGGGAAGTAGCGGTTGAGGCTCTCGGTGACCAGGGGGGCGGCCATGCCCAGCCCGCAAGCGCTGAGGGCTTTCATGGTATGTCCCAGATCCTCGACTTCTTCCACCCAGCGCTCCTTCTCCCCTGGCCCGGCCTCTCCCGAGAGCCGCTCCACCAGCCGTTGGGTGCCGATGCGGCAGGGGAAGCACTTGCCGCAGGACTCGTGGGCAAAGAACTCCATGGCCTGACGGGCCGCCTCCACCATGTTGCGCCCGTCGTGGAAAACGATGATGCCCCCGGCCCCCAGGAAGCTGCCCCGGGAGCGGATGGAGGGCTCGTCCAGGGTGACCTCCAGATCGGCCCCTCCCAGGAAGCCCCCCGAGAGGCCGGCCATGGTGACGGCCCGGATGGTGTGCCCTTCGGGGGCGCCGCCGGCCCACTCTTCGAGCAAGGTGCGCAAGGGCAAGCCGAGCGGCACCTCGTAATTGCCGGGCTTCTGGATGTCGCCCGAAAGGCTGATCAGCTTGGTGCCGGCCTGTCCGTTGCGCCCTAGCGAACGGTACCAGGCGGCTCCATTGCGCAGGATGGGGGGCACTGAGGCCAGCGTCTCGACGTTGTTGACGGCCGTGGGCAGGTTCTCAAAACCGTGGGTGACCGGGAAGGGGGGACGGTAGCGAGGGAAGGGGTGGCGGCCCTCCAGGCTGTTGAGCAGGGCGCCCTCCTCCCCACAGATGTAGGCCCCGGCCCCGCGGCGCAGGTAGATCTCGCAGGTGCCCAGCAGGCCGGCGGCGCGGGCTTCCTCCAGGGCGCGCTCGAGAATTCTCAGGGTGTGGGGATACTCATAGCGCAGGTAGAGAAAAGCTCGGCTGGCCCCGGTGGCGTGGGCGGCGATCAGCATACCCTCGAGCACGGCGTGGGGATCGTGGTCGAGCAGGGCCCGGTCCTTGAAGCAGCCTGGCTCGCCCTCGTCGGCATTGCAAACCACGGTCTTGGGATACCCCTGGGCCTGGGCAACCAGCTTCCACTTGGTGCCGGTGGGAAAGCCAGCCCCGCCGCGCCCGGCCAGCCCGCTTTCGGAGACCAGATCCAGCACCTGCTGCGAGGTCATGGTGAGGGCCTTCTGCAGGGCCTCGTAGCCATAGCCGGCCAGGTTGGAGCGGCCCGGCTCGCGGATGTGGGCGAAGACGCACTCCTCGCAGCCGCCCGGATTGGGGACGGGTAGGGGCGAGAGGAGTGGCTGACCGTGCGGGTCCAGCACCTGGTCGCCCGCCAGCACCGGCACGGGCTGATCGCAGCGGCCGGCGCAGGGCATCTCGGTAGCCCCGAGCTTTTGCACCAGGTCGAGGGCGCCGTGCTGGCAGCAGACCGGCCCTGTGCACACCCGGGGAGCGGCCTTGCCGCCGGGCTTTCTGGCAAAGTGGTGGTAGAAGGTGACCGTGCCGAACAGATCGGCCAGCGGGATGCGCAGGCCTTTGGACACCTCGCCCAGGACCTCGTCGGAAAGGTAGCCGTCGCGGTCATGGAGGGCGTGCAGCACGGCCAGAAGGGGCGCCGGCTGGTGACGGAAGAGCTCGATCAGGTCACGGGTTTCCACGGGCCGTGGGAGTTCGTCAGGCAGAGCCATCTTCCTCGGGCGGGCTCTGCCCTCACCATCCTCTTCAGCAAGTCAGTAAGTCTACAATCGGCGTTCGGCAAGATCTCCCAGCGCTGGGAGGAGGCTCGAGGTACACAAGCGTGTCTGCGGCCAGGCCCGGAGGCACCGAACCGGGTATCGTCGAAGAACCAACTCGGATGAGCGAGCTTGATCGGATTGAGACCAACTTTCGCCTCTCGTTAATCAGCCAGCGAGAGACGACCACAGTGCTCCGCCGACTGGCCGAGAAAGTCAGTGGTCTGGCCGGAGGGCTGAGCGAAGTCGCCCAGGGACTGTCGGGCCTGGCCGAAAAAAGCGATCAAACGGCCGAGCGACTGGAAGACTCGGTCGGTATCATGAAGTCGTTTGCTGAAGGCCAGGTGGAGATCCGGCAGACACTGGCAGAGTGCGTCCGCCGACTGGACGTCCTGGAAGGCAAGAAAGCTTCCTGATCGAAAGAGCCCGTGCCTTTGGTCCAACGCGCCCAGGTGTGCGGCCGGACCCCCCCCTTAACATGGTTTTCCGGCTGCGCGACGCCCAACATATCGTGCTAGAAGTCCGGTCGCCTACAATATCTTGTGGTGGCGGAAGCGGGGGTAGGGGCCCCCGAGGGCGTAGCCCCTCCGACACCACATGGGGGTTTGCGGCCGGACTTCTAGCAACTGGGGTGCCGATGCGGCAGGCGAAGCACTTGCCGCAGGACTCGTGGGCGAAGAACGCCTGGCGCCCGTCATGGAAGACCTCGCGCAAGGCCTCGTCGGAAAGGTAGCGGTCGCGGTCATGCAGGGCGTGCAGCACGGGCACGGCCAGCAGCGGGGCAGGCTGTCCACGGTAAAGCTCGCTCGGTTTCGTCAGGCTGAGCCGTGCAGGTTCTGCCCTCTCGTTGATCAGCCAGCAAGAGACAACCACAGAGCTCGCCCGGGTCGTTTGCTTTCGGCAGCAATCTCCAGGTGTTTGACATGGTAGCTTCTGGAAGCTACCATGGCTCTATGAGGTCCGTCGGGCTCAAAGTGCTCAAGAATCGCCTGGCCGAGTACGTCCGCCTGGCGGCCAGTGGAGAGACCGTGCTGGTGACCGACCGTGACCAGGTCGTGGCCGAGTTGGTCCCCCCGAGACCAGGCCGTAGCCCTCTCCTGGCCGACGCTTTGCTGGCAGACGCGGTGCGCAGGGGCTTGATCGTTCCTCCGGCCATCGTATCCAAAGAGCCTCCGACGGGCTACCCCGTCGCCAGGCTCGAAACCCTTCTCGATGAGCTGGCGGGCGACCGCCAAGAGCGGTGATTTACCTCGATACCTCGGTGGTGCTCGCTCAGCTTCTGGTCGAGGACCGGCGACCTCCTGAAGTCCTCTGGGGAGACTCATTGATAGCCAGCCGGCTTCTGGAATACGAGACCTGGACGCGTCTGAACGCGCGCGGACTGGCCGAAACGCACGGAGGGGCCGCGACCGAGCTTCTTGCTCGGGTAGCGATGGTCGAGATGCTTCCCCCGGTCCTGAGTCGAGCCCTGGAAGCCTTTCCCACTGAAGTGCGAACTTTGGATGCCCTTCACCTGGCCACAATCCAATTCTTGATTGGTGCTCGCCAGAACGTTAGCTTGGCGACTTACGACGAGAGAATGCTCAGAGCGGCTCGCGCGCTCGGATTTCCTGTCTTCGACCTGCCTTAACCGTTGCTTGCCCTGGGTCAGCTGTCTTCCTCGGGCGCCGCCAGGCCGGCCAGGATCGCCCCCAGATCCGCCCCGGCCGGCTCCAGCTTGTAATCGCGGCTCTGCTCGGCCCAGTCGTAAGGGCGCAGCCGGCGCACCAGCTCTTCCACCAGCCACGAGCGCGGCAGCTCGCCGGCCCAGTGACCCAGAGCCAGCTCGCGCGCCAGCGCAAGGCAACGCCGGCGCAGGATGGACTCGAGCTGATCCGAGTCAAGCGGGAAGGGCGCTTCCTCGCGCTCATCCATCCAGAGCACGAATCCGTTGGCCCCTCCCCTCCCCCGCAGCAGCTCGTTCAGCAAGCTGCCCCGGGCCGAGCCCAGGAAGTGGCCCACGATCATGCGTCGCCCCTGCACGCAGAAAGGTTTGCCCGTCAGCTCCAGGTAGCGGGCGAAATCAGCCGCCAGAAGCTCTGAAACGGGCGCGCTGCGGCCCCGGAAGGGCTCGGCCGGAGAGGCCTCGCCCCGGCCCGCCCAGACCTCGCGGCCGCCCGAGTCCGAGCTCAACTCACGGGTCACCCCGCCCAGCGAGACCCGCTCGGGCAGCGAGCCGTCAGCCCGGCGGATCACGTGGCCCACCACCCGCCCCGACTGCCGGTCGATGACGGCCACCTCGCGCCCGCTCTCGCCGCTGAAATTGTGGTGGATCTTGCCCAGCTCGAAGAGGCGCTCGAGCCTTCTGGCGGGTCGATAGCGCTCGCCGCTGCGCTCGAAATACTGCCGCTCGGTCAACCGATCGAGCAGCTCGACGCAGCGCTCCAGGCTGTAGCGTCGGGCCAAATCTTCGGGCAGGCGGGCAAACAGGGCCTCGGCGGTCAGGAAGCGATTGGGGTTCTGGTAAGTCAACGAGAAGGCTTGCTGCACCAGCACCGCCGGGCTGAAGGGCACCCGGGGAGCAAGCAAGCGCCCCATCCGGGCGCACTCGAGCAGATGCTCCAAACGTTCCTTGCGTCCCGGGCCCTCGTAGAGAGCCAGCACCCGGGTCTCGCCGGTGCGGCGGTTGCCCCGACCGATGCGCTGGAGCACCCCGGCCACCTCGGCCGGGGGAGCAGCCAGCACCACCAGGTCGACATCCCCGATGTCGATACCCAGCTCCAGCGTGGTGGTGGCCAGACAAAGAGCGGTGGGGGCTTTGAGGAAAGCCTTCTCCACTCGCTCGCGCTCCTGGCGCGACAGGCTACCGTGGTGCACCAGCACGTGGTTGCGAAAGGGGGCCTGGCCGCGCAGGTCGGCCCCCAGCTGCTCGGCCTCGCGGCGGCTGCCGGTGAACATCAGCACTTTGCGCCCGCCCGCCTGCAAAAGGGCCTTTCGCACGTCCTCGGTGCTCTCCATCAGAGCCAGTTTGGCCTGCAGCTTGCGCTGACCGGGCACTTTGACCACCACCGCCTCCTCGCCCAGATAGCGTCTGGCGACCTCGTCGGGGTGGCCCATGGTGGCCGTGGCCGCCACCCGCTGGAGGAGAGGGCCACCCAGAGCCGTCACCACGCGCTCGAGGCGGCCGAGCAACAGGCGCAGCTGATCGCCGCGGGGGGTGCCCTCAAGCACGTGCAACTCGTCCAGCACCACCGCGCGCACGTCCTTGAGCCAGCGGGGATAGCGGGCCAGGATCGAGTCCAGCGATTCGGGAGTGGTCAGCAGCACCCCGGCCGGATCCTCCTCCAGGCTCCTGGGATGGTCGCCCGTGCGCCGCTGCAGACGAACCTGCACTTTGCCCAGGGGCACCTCCAGGCGGCGGGCCAGGTCGTTGACCAGCGCCCGGGTGGGACTGACGATCAATAGCCTCAACAGAGACTTCTTCATGTCGTCCAGGTGGCGCTCGACCAGGGGAGCGGCATAGGCCTCGGTCTTGCCAGTGGCGGTGGGCGCAGAGAGCAGCACGTGGCGGCCGGCCGCGATAGGGGCGATGCCCTGCTCCTGCACGGGGGTGAGCCGTGGGTGACGGGCCAGGAAGGCGTAGTGCGTGCGTGGGAGGTGATCCCTCATGGGCCCTGCTTCGCCTGCCCGGGCAGGCGGCCCTGGCCAGCCCGCGAGGCAGATTCGGGGGACCGCCGATCGACCCTGATCGGAAGCCCGAGCAGGCGAAGTAAGACTCCTGGCAGCAGGGGTCCCACTGGAGAACCCGCTGCGCATAGCGGAGGCACTCCGGGCAAGTTGCCCTCCTGGGCGCTGAAGGCGACCACACGCCGACCGGACCCGGGTCGACTCCCGGATGAGCTGGGCCCCCTCCATGAAACCAGCCTTCCAGGTAGAGTACAATTCAGATCGTTAAACTGTGCGTCCTGCTCTTGAAGATTTGTCCATCTTTCTTGGATCCGGCCCGGAAGTCCGGGGACGACCGGCCTGAATGCGGCCTGGGCCAGGGCAGGCTGACAAGTCGGTTGCTTTAATGAATCACTTCCACGTCATATTGCTGGAAAACAGCGTCGCCAGTCACGACAGGCAGTTTTCGTGCCAGCGCGGTTGCAATGATGAGGCGGTCACAGGGATCACGATGAACGAGCGGGAGTTGTACCGATAGTAAACAGACCGGGAGGTCGAGCGCCAGGACCGTGAGACCGTGATGCTCGAGAATCGCCTCGAACCATGCGCTTGGAGTGGCGGGAAGACTGAGCTTGCCTCCCCGGTGCTTCATTCCGATCTCAAAGCCCGAGATGGCCGAAACATGCACGACTGGCGCTGCGTTGATTCGCGCTCGCGCTACTTCCGATAGCATCCTATCGGAAGTAGCGAGCCAAAGCAATGCGCAGGTATCAAGAATTACAGCGCCGTCGGCCACTCGTCCTCCGTCAAAGGCTCGGTTGGGTCATAGCGTAACTCAATCCTACTCATAACCGGGTGGGGCTCGAGGCGGGTCTTCTTTCGATAGGGAACGAGCGCCGCCACGGGTTTTCCGTGTCGGCAAACCACGAACGACTTGCCCTGGCTCTCAACCTCTGCGAGCATGGCGGAAAGATGGGTCTTGGCCTCATGTACGTTGACAGTTTCCATGGAAAGATGTTAGTCTATCTAGTTTAGTTCGTCAAGTCAAGAAAACTCACCCCGGTGAAGAGCATTCCTCCCTGGGCGCCCCTGACGGAACAGGCTCCTGCTGGGGACTGGCCGTCTCGAGAAGCAGATCGTCGTCAGCCGGTTCGGCCCAGGGCCGAGCGAGAAGCTGGCTTCAGCTTTGTGGGAGGCTTGCCAGGAGCGTCTTGATCCTCGGGAGCGGTTGCTGTCGTGGGAGGCCCGAACCACATTTCTCGAGCCATCTCTGCTTGCGCTGCCGTAAGGTGGGCAAAGCAGAAAAGCACCAGCAGCACTCCGGCACCCAGGTTCAGCCAGAAAGTCATCAGTTGCTGATTGGTCTCACGTTTCACTCCCCATCCAACCGCGTGCGGCGCAAAAGGTTTCCAGGAAAGGCGTCGAAGGACGTTGCCCTCAAAGTGACGTTGCGGAGGTCGTTATGACGGTGCAGGCTGGAATCGAGCTGCAGGCACCTTTATCGGCGGAGGCGGCCAGCGTGCTGACCCCCGAGGCTCAGGTCTTCCTGGCCGAGTTGCATCGGCGTTTCGAGCCCCGCCGTCAGGAGCTGCTGGTGCGGAGGCGCGACCGCCAGGCCGAGCTCGATAAGGGCGTGCTGCCCGACTTTCTGGCCGAGACGCGCGAAGTGCGCGAGTCGGACTGGACGGTGGCCTCCATCCCCGACGATCTCAGGGACCGACGCGTCGAGATCACCGGTCCGGTAGACCGCAAGATGGTCATCAACGCCCTCAACTCGGGCGCTTCCACCTTCATGGCCGACTTTGAGGATTCCAACGCTCCCACCTGGCAGAACAATCTCGAGGGCCAGGTCAATCTGCGCGACGCCGTGCGCCGCTCCATCGCCTTCACCAGCCCCGAGGGCAAGGAGTATCGCCTGAAAGACCGTCCGGCCGTGCTGCTGGTGAGGCCCCGGGGATGGCACCTGGACGAGAAGCACCTGCGAGTGGACGGCACGCCCATCTCGGGCAGCCTGTTCGACTTCGGACTGTTCTTCTTCCACAACGCGCGCGAGCAGATCGCCCGCGGCACCCGGCCTTATTTCTACCTGCCCAAGCTGGAGGCTCACCAGGAAGCCCGGCTCTGGAGCGATGTCTTCGTGTTCGCCCAGCAGCACTGCCAGGTGCCGCGGGGAAGCATCCGGGCCACGGTGCTGATCGAGACGATCCTGGCGGCCTTCGAGATGCACGAGATCCTCCACGAGCTGCGCGAGCACTCCTCGGGACTCAACTGCGGGCGCTGGGACTACATCTTCAGCTTCATCAAGAAGTTCCGCAATCGCCCCGACAAGATTCTGCCCGACCGGGCCCAGGTCACCATGGACCGGGCCTTCTTGAGGGCCTATGTGGATCTGCTCATTCAGACCTGCCATCGACGCGGCATTCACGCCATGGGCGGCATGGCCGCCCAGATCCCCATCAAGAACGACCCGGTGGCCAACGAAGCCGCCCTGAGCAAGGTACGCCAGGACAAGCTGCGCGAGGTAAAGGCGGGTCACGACGGCACCTGGGTGGCCCACCCGGGGCTTGTTCCCGTGGCCAGGGAGATCTTCGACGAGCACATGACCGGGCCCAACCAGCTGGAGGTCAAGCGGGGGGACGTCACGGTCGGTCAGCAGCAACTGCTCGAGGTCCACAGCGGCAGCATCACCGAAGCCGGCCTGCACGTCAACGTGGACGTGGGCATCCAGTATCTGGAGGCCTGGCTGCGCGGAGTGGGCTGCGTGCCCATCTACAACCTGATGGAGGACGCCGCCACGGCCGAGATCTCCCGCACGCAGGTGTGGCAATGGGTGCGCCACAGGGCCAGAACCGACCAGGGGGTGACCATCACCGCCGACCTGGTTCGCCAGGCCATCGCGGCCGAGAAGACCAAGCTGGCCGAGCGACTGGGGGGAGAGACGCTGGAGCAGGCAGCCCGCCTGTTCGAAAAGATGATGACGGCCGAGGAATGCGCCGAATTCTTGACTTTGGAAGCCTATCCTTACCTGTAAATGCCGGAGGAAACCATGGAGAAAGCCCAGTTCATTGCCCAGATCGAGCGCGATTGGCAGGAGAACCCTCGCTGGAAAGGCATCAAGCGCAATTACAGGGCCGAGGACGTCTACCGCCTCAGAGGCTCGCTCAGGATCGAGCACTCGCTGGCCGAACTGGGCTCCAAAAGACTCTGGGAGCTCTTGCACAGCGAGGATTACGTCAATGTGCTCTCGGCCATCACCGGAAATCAGGCCATCCAGGAGGTGCAGGCCGGCTTGAAGGCCATCTACGTCAGCGGTTGGCAGGTGGCCGGGGACAACAACAACTCCATGCAGATGTACCCCGACCAGAGCCTGTATCCGTCCGACAGCGTGCCCACGCTGATCAAGCGCATCAACAACGCGCTCTTGCGGGCCGACCAGATCCACCACATGAAAGGCGACCACTCCACCTACTGGCTGGCCCCCATCGTGGCCGACGCCGAGGCTGGCTTCGGGGGAGCCCTGCACGCCTTCGAGATCATGAAAGCCATGATCGATGAGGGCGTCTCCGGAGTGCACTTCGAGGACCAGCTGGCCTCGGTGAAGAAGTGCGGCCATCTGGGCGGCAAAGTACTCGTGCCCACGGAGGAGTTCGTCACCAAGTTGCTGGCGGCCCGCCTTGCCTCCGACGTCTCGGGCGTACCTACCGTGCTGATTGCCCGCACCGACGCCGATTCGGCCAACCTGCTGACCAGCGACATCGACCCCTACGACAGGCCCTTCCTGACCGGCGAGCGCTCCCATGAGGGCTTCTTCTACGTGCGGCCGGGCATCGAGCAGGCCATCGCTCGCGCTAAGGCCTACGCTCCTTACGCCGACCTGCTCTGGTTCGAGACCTCAAAGCCCAGCCTGAAAGAGGCCCGCGAGTTCTCCGAGGCGGTCCACAAGGACTTCCCGGGCAAGTTGCTGGCCTACAACTGCTCGCCCTCCTTCAATTGGTCGTTGCATCTGAGCAAGGAGGAAGCGGGCAAGTTCCAGCGCGAGCTGGGGGCCATGGGCTACAAGTTCCAGTTCGTGACTCTTTCGGGCTTCCACGCCCTCAACTACTCGATGTACATGCTGGCCCGCGACTACAAGGAACGCGGCATGGCCGCCTACGCCGAGCTGCAAGCGCTCGAGTTCGAGGCCGAAAAGCTGGGCTACGAGGCCGTTCGCCACCAGGCCTTCGTGGGCACCGAGTACTTCGACGACGTAACCCAGGTGGCCACCGGAGGCCAGTCGGCCACAACGGCCATGAGCGGGTCCACCGAGGCAGCTCAGTTCCACTGAAAGCTTTGATCGCAGCGCGCAAGAGCCGGGCACGGATCATCGCCGTGCGCAGCGGTCGCCCTGGTAGAAACGGCTCTAGACCAATGAGCCAGAAGTTGGGATAATCTTTTCAGAAAAATTTCAGGCCGGCCTTGTAAATTTTGTGTGAACTTATGGTAGAATGGCCAGGGCAGGTGAGCAAAGATGGCTAGCGGGAATACGTTAAGAACCAACCTCGGCGTCGTCGGCTACGAGTCGTTCAACGTTCATACCGGTTTGACCCGCCAGGTGCCCAGCTCGGCCACCACCTCCGCCGATGGCGGCATCGCCCACGTTGGCGAGCAGTTCACCCCCAGCGGGAACAAGGCTGACGACGAGGCCTTGCGCGCCGAGCAGCTCTTGATGCGCTGGAATCAGGCCGAGACCACGCCCGAGACCTTGGGTCGCTCGGCTGAGATGGCCAGGGAAGTCGGCTTCGAGGCCCCCCAGGCCTCCCAGGCCGCCGATCCCGGCAACCTCGGCTACCTGACCGGCGGAACCCTCACCTTCGACCAGGGCGGCATCGGCAGCCACCTGCTCAGCGGCAGCTCGTCCCCGACTCCCGAGCGCTCCGTGGCCCAGCACGAAGGCTGGCTGATCAGCTAAGCGCGATCTTGGACCGTATCAAAACCCTGCTCGAGTTTCTGAGCGTCGACCCGGAAGACTCTTTCTCACGCTACGCCCTCGGTCTGGAGTACCGTTCCGCCGGCGATCTGGAACGGGCCATCGAGACTTACCAGGAAGTGCTCCGTCGCGACCCCGACTACCTGGCCACCTATTACCAGCTGGGCAAAGCCTATCAGGATCAGGGCCAGATGGAGTCTGCCCGGGCTACCTTTCAGGCCGGAATCGAGCTGGCCTCGCGGCAGGGCGACTCGCACACCCGCTCGGAGTTGGCAGAAGCCCTGAGCGAGCTCTAGGAGCGCAGCCGGAAACCCCGTTGATACAGTTTTCCGGCTGCGCGACGCCCCAACAGATTGTAGAGGTCCCGCAACTGGTTGGAGTCGCGGCCAGACTTGAAGGATCTTCTGACTTCACGCCCAAAGGAGCAGGGATGAGAAACCTTCTGCTTTTCACATTGATGCTCTTCGCCCTGGTAGGAACGGCGAGCGCGCAGGTGCTTACGGTCGATTCCAACTACCGTATCGTCACCCTCAAGCCCGATGAGCACGGCTTCGACATCCAGCTCGTCGAGGAGCGAGACCCGCACGACGCCCAGAACTGGGTCTACTTCAAGCTCGAAACCAAGATTTATCAGGAGATCATCCGTGACGACGGCAGCCGTAAAGTATTCGAGCTGACACCCCAGAAATTCTTCAAGCTGGCCAAAGTAGGCGACATCGTGAGGGTGCAGGGCGGACGCGACTGGGACATGAGCATCGCGGCCTACAAGATCTGGCTCGCCCCGGTGAAAGACGGCGTGATCGACCCGAGCTTGCTCAAGCCCTGATGGTCCACTGGACCCAGGAGCAGGTTATCCGTCCCCTACCGGGCGCCGACCCTCAGACGCTGGCCTGGAGCGAGCTGCAACAGGTCAAGATCCTCACCACCGAGGTCGATTTCTATTTCTTACTCGAGGGGGGCGGGAAGTCGCTGGTGATCGCCCAGGAGGAGCAAACCGGGCTCCTCGAGCGCCTGCAAGAGTTGCCGGGATTTGACAATGATGCCTTTATTCAGGCCACCATGAGCGCGAGCAACGCGGAGTTTCTCTGTTGGAAGCGTTAACCCATCAGGGAGGCACTCAGGTTGATCTGAAGAAGCAGCCACGTTGGTGGACGAGAACTCTTCCGCAGGCCGCCTGATCGTCGGCCTGGGCAGTCTGGGAACGGCGGTCGTCGCCGGCGCGGCGGAACAATTGACCCGCCTGGCGGGTCGCAATCGTTTCGTATGCATCGGGCTGGATACCGACCCGGCGGTAGTGGAATCGCTCTCGCTGGACGTTTTCCCACTTGTCCTGTCTACCCCTCCGCGGGGAGTCCGAGAGCTCGGGCGCAAGGCCTTCCTCAAGGAGTACGCTCAAGTCGAGTCCTGGCTGGAAGGCCATCTGAGCAAGCTTCTCTCGGAGTCGCTCTATGTGACCCTCGTCACCTCTCTGGCAGGCGGGACCGGGAGCGCGGTGCTGGTGGACATGGCCTATCTCGTCCGGCGAGTGGCGCTGAAGCTCCAACCTGCTGCCCAACTCGAGCTCGAGGCCCTGGTCCCGCACTCGGCCCGGCCGCCCCGCTCGGACTCAGGTGGGGCCAACGCCTATGCTGCTCTGACCGAGCTCAATCACTTCATGGCCTCGGATACCACCTACCAGATCCAGGATTGGGAAAGCCAGAGCCCCCCGGTCGACCGGGTGGGACTGCTCTCTTGCCGCGATCTGACCGAGAGTCTGGACCGCGAGGGTCTGCCCGCTCACCTGACGGCCTACCTGGCGCTGTCCCTCTGGCCCGCTGCTGCCCCTCTGTGGGAAGCCGCCCGGGAGTCTTTCCAGGCCATCCAGGGTCAGCAGGATGAAGACGGAAATCCACTCGGCTACTTCAGCCCTGCCGCCAGCCTGCTGCCTGTTCCCGCCAGGCTGGTGAGCAAAGCCCTGCTGGCCAGCCTGTTCGCAGCCGCTATTGAAAAGTGGCGTCAACAATTGGGATCCGCCCCGGTCGAGGAGGAAGGGGATGCCAACCTCAAGGCGCGAGCCAACGAGTTCCTCACCAAGAACGGGCTGGTCCCCCGTCAGGTGATGATCAAGCTTGGCCACGCCGCTGGCGGAGCCCAGGGCTTCATGAAGAGCCCCGCGGTCTCATCCCTGTTTGACGAGTTGGAGCGCAGACCCCTTCAGGGACCGGCTCTGGCCGCCAGAGTACGCGAGTTGGAGACTCACATCTTGCAGTCCATCGGCTCGGGCGGCCCCGACGGAATGCTGGGCCAATCTCGCCACCACGCCAAGCAGGTACGTGACCACTGCCGAGCCGCCCTCAAAGAGGAGCTCAAACTGGCCTTCACCCTGCCCGGCTTCGCCAGCTACCTGACCCAGCTGCGCAACGTCCTGGTGGATCGGATGGAAGGGCTGGCCCGCGAAGTGGAGCGACTGGAATCCGAGGAGGAGCGACTGGGCCAGGAAAAGGAGCGGCTGCTCTTGGAGATGAGCCCTCCCGAGGCAGGCCTGTTAGGCCGGGTCTTCGGAAAGAAGAAGGACCACAGCGATCAGGTTCCCACTCTCCTCAAGGAGATCGAGGCTTTCTTCAGCAATCGTCTGAAGCTGGAATTTCATCGCATCGGTGCCACCGTCTTCTCGGAGGTGCTGCAAGAGGTCGACAAGCAGCACAAGCTGGTGGATCAGCTGGCCGGGTTCCTGGAGGGGCTGCTCGAGCTGGCGCGTGGGGCACGCACCCGGGCCCTGGAGCAGCTCTCGGAGGAAACCCGGCTCGAGCCGCCCGATGTGGTCGAGCTGCTCAGAAGTCGCCTGGGCAAGGCCGAGGTCGAGCAAACCTCGCGGGCGATCCTCAAGGACGGTGATGTGCGCCAGCTGACGTGCAACCAGCCGGTCGCGGAAGCGGCCCGGTCGATGTTGACCGCCCTGGAAGAGCAACTCGGCAGCCTGCTTGAAGTGGATGTGGTCGACTACCTGTGCCGCAGCCACCCGGGGCGCCTGGCTGAGCTCGAGCGCCGGGCCCGCCCCGCTCTGCAGCCACGCAAGAATCTGGAGCATTACCGGCCCAACGAGCCTATCTCCCTCTGTGTCGGGGGCAAGCTGGCGAGTTTCCGGACGCTGCCGGCCCAGGGACGCCAGGGCCTGGCGCTGCTGGGAATGCAGACCGGATTTCCCCTGCGGGCCGTCGAGTTGAGTTCCCTGCACCAGGCCTACCTGCACGAGTTGCGCCAGGAAAACGTCAACGCTCACAGTCGCGACGATGTGGCCTGGCGCTCCCTGGAGCGGGTGGTGGAGCCTCGCAGCAAGACGATCTGGTTGACCCTGGCCCAGGCCCTGCTGCTCGGGCACCTCGAGCCGGGTGAGCCGCTCCAGAGCCATCGCTGGCCGGAAATGGGGCCGGTTCGGCGCAGCCTGGCCCGGTTTGCCAGGCCCGAAGAGGCACTGGCCGAAGAGACTCATTTCCTGATCGCGCTTGACTACTGGCGTGAGGAGAAGCTCGGCGAGCTCGGGGTGGAGCAGTACCTGCTCTTGCTCGAGCCAAAGGATCCGCCCCGCAGCCTGCTGGGCCAGGATCTGGAGCCCTGGTTGCAGGCTGTCCGAGAACAACTCCTGGCCCAACGAGAGGAAGGCTGGCCCGAATGGGAGCAGCTGGTGGAGGAATGCCTGGAGGGCTCCCCCATCGTCAGCGAGGCCGATCTGGTGGCCATCCCGGGAGGCTTTCGAGGCTGGGTGCTTCGCCATTATGCCGAGCAGCATGCCGACCAGGGCCTGAGCTTCGACGCCCGGCTCGGACACCTGGAGAGACCCGGCGTACGCGCATCCTCTCACCAGCCGTAGGTAATACCTGCTGGCCTGTCTGGTCAGGGAGGGGGCCGGCCTGCTGGCGGTGGCCTTCCGCTATCTGCTCGATCTGGCGACCCAGAAACGTCTGACCTTCCCGCCCGAAGCGCTGTTGGCGGTGGCCGTTCTGGGGGAGCGCGATACCCGTAGTTGCCTTTCGAGTCCGTCCAGGAGCCCTTCGAGGCCCGATCGCTGCCGAGCTGGACCTTCTGAAGGCTGCCAGGCCGTGGGACTGGGCCCCGAGGATGTCCTGCGCGCCGGCGCCATCGGTTCGGAAGCCGGTTCGACCCTGGAAAAACTCCGGCTGGGAAATGGTTGCTCGGCAGGAAATGGCGGAGACCCCGCAAAGGCGGCCGTCCAACCATGAAAGAGTACCCCAGACCTTACCTGCAACAGATCGAATCGGAAGCCATCTACGTGCTGCGCGAGGTGGCCGGCCAGTTCGATAACCCCGCCCTGCTCTTCTCCGGCGGCAAGGACTCCATCGTCGTAGCCTGGCTGGCTCGCAAGGCGTTTTTCCCGGCCCCCATCCCCTTCCCGTTCGTGCACATCGATACCGGGCACAACTTTCCCGAGACTCTCGAGTACCGCGACCGTTTCCTGAACGACCTGAAGGTCAAGCTCCTGGTGGGCTCGGTGCAGGAGTCGATCGACTCGGGTCGGGTGAGCGAGGAGACCGGTCCGTACGCCAGCCGCAACGCCCTGCAGACGGTCACCCTGCTGGACACCATCGCAGCCCACCGTTTCGATGCCTGCATCGGGGGAGCGCGACGCGACGAGGAGAAGGCCCGAGCCAAAGAGCGCTTCTTCTCACACCGCAACGAGGCCGGCCAGTGGGACCCCAAGAACCAGCGGCCTGAGCTGTGGAATCTGTTCAACGGGCGCAAGAAGATGGGAGAGCATTTCCGGGTCTTCCCCATCAGCAACTGGACCGAGATGGACGTCTGGGAGTACATCCGCCAGGAATCGATCCCTCTACCCACTCTCTACTTCAGTCACCAGCGCGAGATCATCGACCGGAGCGGGGTGCTGCTGGCCTTCTCGGCGGTGGTGCAGCCTGTCAACGGCGAAACGGTCCAGCGGCGCACGGTTCGGTTTCGCACGATCGGTGACATGACGTGCACCGGGGCGGTGGACTCGACCGCCAGCACGGTGGACGAGATCGTCCTGGAGGTGGCCGCGGCCCGAGTGACCGAGCGAGGGGGGCGCTTCGACGACAAACGTTCCGACGCGGCCATGGAAGAGCGCAAGAAAGATGGGTATTTCTAACCGATGACCGACCAGAATCTATTGCGCTTCACGACTGCGGGCAGCGTGGACGACGGCAAGAGCACGCTGATCGGGCGCCTGCTTTACGACTCCAAGTCCATCTTTCAAGACCAGTTGGACGCCGTCAAGAAAGCCAGCCTGCAGCGCGGGGACGCCACGGTGGATCTGGCCCTGCTGACCGATGGGCTGCGGGCCGAGCGCGAGCAGCGCATCACCATCGACGTGGCCTATCGCTATTTCGCCACCCCGCGCCGCAAGTTCATCATCGCCGACACACCGGGCCATATCCAGTACACCCGCAACATGGTGACCGGGGCCTCCACGGCCGAGGCGGCCATCGTCCTGGTGGACGCCCGCAAGGGGGTCGTCACCCAGTCTCGCCGGCACGGCTTCCTGGCCGCCCTGCTCAACATTCCCCACATCGTGGTGGCGGTCAACAAGATGGACCTGGTGGGCTACGACCAGAACGAGTTCGAAAACATCGTCAGCGACTTCACCTCCTTCGCCAGCAAGATCGAAGTGCAGGATCTGGCCTTCATCCCCATCTCGGCCCTGCACGGCGACAACATCATCGAGCGCAGCTTGAAGATGCCATGGTACCGAGGCAGTACGCTGCTCAATCACCTCGAGAGCGTGAACACGGGCGCCAACCGCAATCTGATCGACTTTCGCTTCCCGGTGCAATACGTAGTGCGCCCCCACCAGGACTTCCGGGGCTTCTGCGGCCGCATCGCCTCGGGCCGCCTCCAGGTCGGAGACGACGTGGTGGCCCTCCCCTCGGGAGCCGGCAGCCGGGTCAAATCGATTCTGGTGGGCACCGATGAGGTCTCGGAAGCTTTCGCCGGTGATTCGGTGCTGATCACGCTGCAAGACGAGATCGACGTCAGTCGTGGCGACATGCTGGTGCGCAAGCGCAATCTTCCCAGCCGTGCACGGGCTCTGGACGCCATGCTGTGCTGGATGTCGGAGACCCCCCTCAATCGCAAACAGAGCTATATTCTGCATCACACGACCCGGACCGTGCAGGCTCAAATCAGCGATCTGACCTACCGCATCGATGTGGATACCATGCACCGCGATCCCAGCGAGACGCTGGAGTTGAACGATATCGGGCGGGTTCAGCTGACCACCGCCCAGCCGCTCTTCTTCGACCGCTATCGACTCAACCGGGAGACCGGCTCTTTCATCCTGATCGACCCGGTCAGCAACACGACGGTGGGAGCGGGGATGTTCCGCGGCCCCGCCCGAGAGCTGTCGGACGTCATCTCTCCGAGGACTGCGCGGCAGGCTTCCAGCAACATCGTCAGCGAGGCCGGCCTGATCGATCGCGCCGAGCGGGAAGCCCGCAATCTCCATCGGGCCGCCGTGGTCTGGTTCACCGGCCTGTCCGGCTCGGGGAAGTCCACCATCGCCAAAGCGGTCGAGCGTCGCCTCTTCGAGCGCGGCTGCCAGACGATGTATCTCGACGGCGACAACGTTCGCGGCGGACTATGCGGCGATCTCGGCTTCAACGAGCAAGACCGCCAGGAGAATATCCGCCGCGTGGGCGAGGTGAGCCGACTCGGCTTTGACCAGGAAGTTTGCAAGCAACGCGACGTCAAGGGACTCTACGCTAGGGCCGAGCGGGGAGAGATCCCCCACTTCACGGGGGTCTCCGCCCCCTACGAAGCGCCCGCCATGCCCTCCTTGCTGCTCGACTCCTCGGCCCGGGATGTGGACAATTGCGTGAGCCTGGTGCTCGAGTGCCTGGAGCGAGCCTCGATCCTCCCCAGCTGAGCGAACAAATGTCCGTGATCGAGGGTCACTGAAGTTCTGCCAGGATGGGGTTAGACTGGAGACATCCAATTCTGGAAGGGAGTCTCCCCAATGCACCGTTCACGACCCTCGATCCAAGTCCAGCAACCCCGCCGTCCCCCGCCGGCCGCGCCGGCCTGTCCACCGGTCCGGCTACCACCCGATCAGGAGCGCCCCCCTCTGCGCTTCCCGCGCCGTCTTGGTGACCTGGCCTGGCCGGTGGGCCCGCGCAACCCCGGCCTGCCATCGGTCTGGCCCGCTCGCCGGCGGCGACCGGAGCCGCCGGCCCCTCCCATCGGCCTGGCAGCCTGAGCCCGTCGGCCCGCTCGGGGTTCTGGTCGCCTGGTCGTGGCCGGTTGGCGGGCATGCTCTGTCCGCCTGCCGGTCCGGTGGGAGCGGTAAGGCAGGCCCGCTCCCCTACCCTCGAACATACGCTCTCCCCCCGGCGCGCTCAGAGGTCACAAAGCACGCTTCCAAGCCAACCTGAGAGGCACTGCCCTCGCAGACGCCCTCCTCCCCCCGCAGGCCTACAGACCGCGTTCCAGAGAGCATTTCAGCCTTCTTTCAGCCCCCACGTGTAATCTGACTCAG
>QWHO01000548.1 GCA_021404945.1 bacterium CPR1 | reverse complement strand
CGAGTTCGCCCAGCAAGAGGCGCGCACCCAGGGCTTGCCCCCCCTGGGCCTGACCGGTGCTGGCGCATCGCCCCCGTTTCCCGACACCGACCTCTACTGCCGCGTGGTTCGCAAGCAGCTGGGCCAACCCGCCCAGATCCTCAAGGAGTATCCGATCGGCCGTGGCTTCAGTTACCAGGCTCACGGAGACGTGGTTTCGCTGGACGCGGATGCAGGGACCACTCAGGGCATTATCTTCCAGATCGCCCCCAGGCTGCTCTTCACCTCCAACACGTGCATCGTGTTCGGCCAGAACGGCCAGCCTGTGACTCTGCCTGCCGGCGCTCCGGTGGTGGCCGTCAATGCTCCCACGGTGATCTTCGGCAGCAAGCGCCGAGCGGTGGAGATCAAGCTGCTTCCCACCGGCGCTCTGCAATCGACCACTCTGGCGGCCAATCCGTTCTGATCATCCAAACCATCGTCGGCTCGGAGCTCGAGCCCTATCTGCCCGACGTGGCCCGGCTGCGGATCGAGGTCTTCCGGGCCTGGCCCTACCTGTATGCCGGCACCCTCGAGTACGAAGCCGACTACCTCAAGAGCTACCTCAACTCACCCGAGAGCTTGACGGTGCTGGTTCGCGACGGTGAGCAGGTGGTGGGCGCCTCGACCGCGCTGCCCCTCGACCACGAGAGCGAGCCCTTCACCCGGCCCTTTGTCCAGGCCGGATACCGCCCCGAAGACTTCCTCTACTTTGGTGAGTCCGTGCTGCTGCCCGCCTACCGCGGTCGTGGCCTGGGGGGCCGCTTCTTCCACGAGCGCGAAGAGCACGCCCGCCGACTCGGTCGCTTCCAGCAAACCTGCTTTGCGGCCGTGGAGCGCCCCCCCACCCACCCGCTCCGCCCGACCGACTACCTGCCCCTGAACGCCTTCTGGGAACGGCGCGGCTACCGGCGCCAACCCGAGTTGGCGATGGAGTATGCCTGGCAGGACGTGGACCAGCTCCAGGAGACCGAAAAGCGTCTCGTGTTCTGGCTGAAGCCGCTTTGAGGATCGCCGCGGCCCAGTACGCCCTGGCTCGACCCGGCAGCTGGGACGAGTATGCCGAAAGCCTGCGAGTGCGCTTGCAGGGTGTCCAGGCCGAGGTGATCTTGTTCCCCGAGTACGCCGGTCTTGAGATTCTGGCCTTCCTGGCCCCCAGCGCCCCTCTCGAGGCCCAGCTGAGAGCCCTGGACCTGGAGCGCTATCGCCAGGTGATGGCCGAGCTGGCCCGCGAGCGAGGCGCGGTGGTGGTGGCGGGCTCGGTGCCCGCCCCGGAGGGAGGCAGCTATCGCAACCGGGCTTACCTGTTCTGGCCGGACGGCTCCTCCGGCTATCAAGACAAGCTGATTCTGACCCACTGGGAGCGCTCCACCGGCCTGCTCTCCCCCGGTCACGGGTTGCGCGTCTTTGCGACTCCCTTCGGATGTCTGGCAATCAACCTCTGCTACGACTGCGAGTTCCCCATGCTGGCCTGGCAGCAAGCCCGGGCCGGGGCCGAAGTTTTGCTGGTGCCCAGCTGCACGGAAGGCCGCACCGGGTATCATCGGGTGCGCCTGGCCTGCCGGGCCCGAGCGCTGGAGAACCAGATGCTGGTGGTCCAGTCCAGCGTGGTGGGACGCTTTCCCCTGTGCGAGTTCATCGATCGCAACACGGGCGCGGCGGCATTCTTCGTGCCGCCCGACATCGGATTCCCCGACGACGGGGTGCTGGCCAGAGGCAAATTGAATCGGGCCGCGTTCGTCACCTGTCAGGCCCCGCTTCAGCGCCTCGAGCTGCTGCGTCGAGAAGGGGGCGAGGTGGCGACGTTCCGCGACTGGACAGAAGCTCGCGGGCCAGTGGAGCGAATCGCTGGCTCGGCTGACCCGACCCCGCCCAAAGACTCCATGCGAGCGTCTGGATAACGCGCCAACCGGGAGGGAGATATCTGACGTTCCCCGCCCTCCCGTTGGAGTCTCACCCAACTTTTCTCGGCGGTTCTGCCTCCGCCCGAAGCGGCTCGAAGCCGCATGGACACGTAAAGTGGGTTCGCTCCGTAGTTGGCGCGTTCAGGAGTCATTATACCTATTCGTGTGAGTTTGACAACCCCTCGCCAAGCTCGGTGTATTTCAAGTTCCGTCCCCGGCTCAGCGAGACCGGATATTTCTCTTCGTTGCGGGCCATCTTCTGGTCCAGGGCACGGACCAGATCGACCCCTGTTTCGTGGGCCAACAACAACACGAAGTAGAGCACGTCGGCCAGCTCGTCCGGCAACCCCTCCAGCCTGGCCTCCTCCACGCTCTTGAAACGGAACAGCTCCAGGACCTCCGAGGCCTCCACGCTCAAAGCAATGGCCAGGTCCTTCGGATTGTGGAACTGGCTCCAATCGCGCTGGTCGCGAAATTCCAGAATGCGCTCCGTCAGCTTGCGCAACTCGCTCATGGGTCGTGAGGCGGCGTGGCCGAGGGTTGAGGGTGAATCGGATCCCCTTTGCCGCCCTTGACGTTCTCGGGCACGGTCTCGGGCTCGTCTCCTCCCCGCTGGAGCGGCTGTTGGGGCGGGGGCGACGCCTCAGGCTGGGGGGATGGCGAGGGCTCGGGCCCCAACCGCGCCAGGGCCTTGCGGGCCTCCTCCAGGTTGGGATCCGACTCCAGTGCTTTGGCGTAGGCCGCTCGGGCTTCGGATGGCTTGCTCATCCTTTCTTGCAACTTGCCTTCCAGCATCATCATCTGGGTCAGCTCATCGTTCTTGGCCAGGGCCATCCGGGCCAGTTTCACGGCTTTGTCGTTCTCGTTGGCCAGGTAGGCCATGTAGGCGGCCGCGGCCAGAGCCAGGTCAGAGCGCTGGTTCTGCTGCATGACGTCGTTGAGATAGCGTTTGGCTTCGCCGGAGCGGTTCATCTCCACCAGCTGAATGCCAAGGTTGAGCTTGTAGCTGGGCGACTCGGGCTGCAGGCGCACCGCGTCTTGAAACTCGGACAGGGCCAGTGGCTGATTGCCGGCCAGCTGGTGCAAGATTCCCAGGTTATTGTGGGCGGCGGCCATGCCAGGATTGGAGAGGATGGCCTGCTTCCAACGTTTCTGGGCCTCAATGAGATCCTGCTGAGCGTAGGCCACCACGCCCAGACTGTATTCCGCCGTGGCCTGCCCACCCGGCACCATCAGAAGCTTGGAGAAGTGCTTCTTGGCCTCCTCGTAATTCTTCTCAGCCACATAGCTGTAACCGACTTGCTGATAGGCGGGCATGAACTGGGGCTCGAGGCTGATCACCAGCTGCAGGGACTCGCGCGCCTTCGGGTAGTCCTTCAGGCCCAGATAACACAGGCCCTGGAGATAGAGAGCGTCCACGTGGCGCGGATCCTGCTTGAGCATGGCCTGGGTCACCTTGAGCGCCTCGTCCCACTTTCCCGCCTCCGCAAAGACCTGAGCTCGCTTGAGGTCGGCCTTGGAGACGACCGATCCCTGAGCTACCACCACCGTTCCCAGCAAAACCAGCGACGCCAGCAGGAGCGAGAAACGTTTCACGGACCAGCCTCCGACAACTCGAGATTGGGATGGCCGACGAACTTTACGTGAAAGTGCTGAGCGGCCTGCCGCTCGGGCAGGTCAGCGTTGGGAAAGATGGAGAACAGCGAGGGCGCGCTCAGATCCCGGGT
>QWHO01000547.1 GCA_021404945.1 bacterium CPR1 | reverse complement strand
CTGCGCGATGGCGGCCAGCGGGCCGTCCCAGCCGAGCGAACCGCTCCTCGATTCGGTTCAGGGAGCTCAACGCGGCACAGAGCATCCTTTCCTCTCCTTCCTGATGCCCGCGGCCCTGCGACGGATCTGCCCTGGAAGGACTGGCAGGTCGAAGGACACAATCCTCGATTTGATGTGGAATCAGCCCAGGTGACCGACCTCGAGCGCGAGTTGCGCGATCGTTTGCGAGGCGAGGTTCGCTTCGACCGCATCGACCGTCGCCTTTACGCTACCGACGCCAGCCTTTACGAGATCGAGCCGCTCGGGGTGGTGCTGCCCCGCGATCAGGACGACCTGAAAGCCCTCGTGCAGATCGCCATTCAGCGCGGCATCCCCCTCCTGCCCCGGGCCGGCGGCACCAGCCTGGCCGGCCAGACGGTCGGTCAGGCTCTTGTGGTGGACTGCTCCAAATACCTCCACCGAGTGCTCGCCTTTGAGCCCGACGCCAGGCAGATCGAAGTCGAGCCCGGTCTGGTGCTGGGCCAGCTGAACCGATTTCTGGCACCGCACGGCCTGCACTTCCCCATCGATCCTCAGACGGCCGACCACGCCGGGCTGGGCGGGCTGGTGGGCAACAACTCCTCGGGAGCCCGCTCGCTGCGCTACGGCAAGACGGTCGACCATGTGCTGGGAGTAACGCTGCTGACCAGCGACGGGACCGAGCGCGAGTTGAACGAGCACGCCTGCGTGCCGGACGAGCCCCTGCACCGGCAGATCGCCGCCCTGGCTCGCGAGCATGCCGGGTTGATCGCGGAGGGGTTCCCCAGACTGTTGCGACGGGTTTCGGGCTACAACCTGGAAGCCATGCTGGTGGGCCTTCGGGCCATCGGTGAGGACCTGCCCGCCTGGGAAGGCAAGACCGCTCCGCTGGCCCGCCGTCCGGCTGGTTTCTCGCTGGCCCCCCTGGTGGTCGGCGCGGAGGGCACGCTGGGCCTGGCCAGCCGGCTGCGCCTCAACCTGGTGCCCCTGCCATCGGCCCGGGCTCTGCTGGTGTTCCAGTTCGACTCGCTGGAGGAGGCGCTGGAGGCCAACCTGGTGCTGCTCCAGGAAGAGCCCTCGGCCATCGAGCTGCTCGACCAGATGCTCCTGCGCCTGGCTCGCCAGCAGCTCGAGACGGCCCGCCACGCCCACTTCATCCAGGGCGACCCGGAGGCCATGCTGGTGCTGGAGTTCGAGGGTGAGCCGACCGAGCTGCCGGCTCGGGTCGAGCGGGCCGCCGCCCGTCTCAAAGGGCCCTCCCGTGCTTTCTACGACCAGGCCGGTCAGGAGTCCGTCTGGCGCATCCGCAAGGCCGGTCTGCCCCTTCTGATGGGCATGCAGGGACGTCGAAAACCTGTGGCCTTCGTGGAAGACTGCGCCGTGCCGCCCGAGTCGCTGCTGAGCTTCGTGCGCTCCATGCAGGAGCTGATGCGAGAGCACGGCACGACGGCCGCCTACTATGCCCACGCCAGCGTGGGGTGCCTGCACATCCGACCCCTGCTCGATCTGCAGGATCCGGGCGACCTGGAGCGCATGCGCGCCATCAGCGCGGCCACCGCCGCCCTGGTACGCAAATTCCACGGCTCGTTCTCGGGCGAGCACGGCGACGGCCTGTCGCGCGGAGGCCGCCTGCGCGAGATGTTCGGAGAGGAGATCGATTCGCTCTTCGGCCAGGTCAAGCAAGCCTTCGATCCCCGCGGCCTGATGAACCCGGGCAAGATCGTGGGGGTGGGCGAGCTGACCGAGCACCTGCGCAAGACCCCGGGTCGCGTGGACCTGCCCGTGCTGAACTGGCCCGAAGGCTACGCCCGGGCCGTGGAGCAGTGCAACGGGGCGGGGGTGTGCCGCAAGCTCGATCACGGCACGATGTGCCCCTCCTACATGGTTACCAGAGACGAGCTGCACTCCACCCGGGGACGGGCCAACCTGCTGCGCTCGGCCCTGGTGGGCGAGCTCCACCCGACCTCGCCTGAGCTGCATCGAGCCCTGGAGCTCTGCCTTGAGTGCAAGGCCTGCCGGGCCGAGTGCCCCTCCAGCGTGGACATGGCTCGCCTCAAGACCGAGTTCCTGGGCCGCTGGCACCAGCGCCATCCCGTGTCCCCGCGCACCTGGCTGTTCGGTCATGCCGACCTGTTGCACCGGCTGGGCACCTCTCTCTGGCCCGTCTCCAACCTGGTCTCGCGCACTCTCTGGCCGCTGGCCGGCCTGCTGGGGGTGGAGACGCGCCGCGCCCCGCTCCAGTTCTCGCGGCCTTTCCGCCATCGCTCGCCCGCTCGCTCGCGCCAGGTCACCCTGATGTTGGACTGTTTCAGCCCCGAGTCGGTCAATCGGGCGGCCGTGGAGGTGCTGGAAGCGCTGGAATACGAGGTGGTGCTTGCTCCCCGGGTATGCTGCGGGCGGGCGGCCATCTCCAAGGGGCTGGTGCGCCGGGCTCGCTATCTGGCTTCCAAAGCCGCCCACCAGCTCAAAGGAATGCCGCCCATCGTGGGCCTGGAGCCCTCCTGCATCCTCACGCTGCGAGACGAGTTCCCGGCCCTGGGCATCCCCGAGGTCCCCTCCCAGACGTTCGAGGAGCTCGTATCCGAGCATGAGCTCCCTTTGCGCCGCGCTCCCCGCAGCGTGCTGCTGCACGGCCACTGCCACCAGAAAGCGCTGGTGGGCACCGGCCCGGCCCTCAAGCTGTTGGGCCAGTTGCCCGGTTGCCCGGTGAGCGAGGTGGATTCGGGTTGCTGCGGCATGGCTGGCTCGTTCGGCTACGAGCGAGAGCACTACGATCTCAGCGTGGCCCTGGCCGAGCGCCGTTTGCTTCCAGCCGCTCGCCAGGAGGCGGAGCGGGGCGGCGTGGTGGTGGCCGCGGGGGCTTCGTGCCGGGCCCAGATTGAAAATCTGGCCGGCTTGCGAGCCCTGCACCCGGCCGAGCTGCTGGCTCAGTGCCTCCGCTAATGTGCTCGCTACTTTGGTTTCGAGCTAGCACAATCTGACGAACGCCCCGGAACTGCGTTCCAGCGGTAGCGATAGTCGAGATGCTTCCCCCGGTCCTGAGTCGAGCCCTGGAAGCCTCTCCCACGGAAGTCGGGAGAGCCTTGACAGCGAGTTCGATCGACTGGAAGAGCTGGCCTGGAGGCCATCCGGGTGATCGTGCTGCGTTAACTCACGCTTCCGGGCCTTCAGCCCGGCGCAACGCTCACCACGCGTATCTCCCCGAGCAGCACCTCGCCGGCCCGCTCGAAACGAAGCTCCCCCGCCTGCCCGCTGATGCGCAGCAAGGTCATCCGCCCGGCCAGCTCCACCATGACCTCCTCGAGCTCGGGGAAGCGCTTGAGATAGGCAAAGAGGACCAGGACCTTCTCCTGCTCGAGCTTGCGCTGCATGAAGGCGGCCTTGAGGTGGGCAAAGCGCTCACAGGCCTGGTAGAGCTCGATCGAGCGCAGGGCCGTGCGCTCGCCGATGCCGAAGCGGACGTGGCAGAAGGTGGCAAAGCTGGAGAAGCCCAGCTCCTCGAGGGGCGAGCCCTCCAGCCGGCTCTTCCTGAGCGCCAGGCACACCCGCCCGAAGCGCAGGCGGGCCGCGTTCTCCAGGCCCACCAGGCGACGGCACTCGGTGTCGTAGCGCACCAGCGCCTCCAGTCGTTCGGCTT
>QWHO01000055.1 GCA_021404945.1 bacterium CPR1 | reverse complement strand
CGGGCCCGTAGGCCTAGCTCCTGGGCCCTCCGGGCCCGTCTATCAGGCTCCTGGGCCCTCCGGGCCCGTAGGCCTAGCTCCTGGGCCCTCCGGGCCCGTAGGCCTAGCTCCAGGGCCCTCCGGGCCCGTAGAATAGCCTCCGGCTGAGCCCTCACCCCCTCCCCGGCTGACCCCCTATAAGAGACATGCCAGGTGCCCCGCCCCGCTCTGTGGCGGGCGGGGCGGGCTGTGAGGGCCCCTCGGGTCAATGCGGGCGCACCTTCCCGGGCGCGAAGGCCCGGGAAATGGCTTAACCACGGGCCTTCGGCCCGAACCCCTAATTCTCTGAGAATCGCACCAGTGTAAGGTTTTTCTGGCTTAGCCGAACTGAAGACATGAAAACAAAGGGTCTAGTCAATTCTGGAAAATCGGAAATTTGAAACTGGAAGAAGATGGTAACTTTTTACTGGTTTTGCCAATAAACGACTTGTCTTCAGGTCTACACCCGAAGACAAGTCGAGAACAATAATCCGATAATGATACAAGTTTTACATTTGAAAACTGTCTCAAAGAGAGAAGCTGGAGAGGTTCTGTTCTCTTTTATTTTCCTGTTTTCGAAACGACCTTTCCAGCGACTTTCGCGCTGAAAAGGTCATATACTACTCCCTGATTTCACCAATCGAAAATAGGCAACGTTTAGAAATAAGCTGGAAGAAAGAAGGTAACACACCCAAAACCTCCTTACCTTTCAGACCGACTTCCATGGCGGCTGACCCGCCATGGAAGTCTTTGTAATTAGAGCATTCACAAAATAAGCGGTCTTACTTGTTATATTGATTAGAGCTAAATTTAACCAGCTAAAGCTTTATAAGCTGGAAGAAATTAGTTACCTTAAGACTTTTAGAATTTTAAGAGGGGAGAGTTGTGTTCCCCAGGATTCTTCAAATCCTGGGGAACCGGGAACTAGAAAGTAATAAATATTGATATATAAGGATTATTTCTAGTTCCCGCTTCGCGGGAACCCCCAGGAACCCCCAGGAACTAGAATTTTTATATTCCGGTTTCTAGTTCCCGGGGGTTCCCAAACCCCGGGAACTAGAATTACTGGCCTAACCACGCAGTTTCTCCGTTTCTAGTTCCCGGGTTCCCGAGATCCTCATATTCTGAAGTTCGCCAGGGTTTTATTTTCGGATTATTCAGAGAGAGTTTAGTCTGACCGTATCTAACGGGATCCCCTTTCTTTCCAGTTCCTGCTTTAGAGAGAGTTCCGCTCTCAACCATGCCGTTAAACACTCTCAGGAAATTCTCTTTTCTTCCTCCAACAGCTTCGAAAATCTCATCTTTGGTGTGCTCTGAATTTCCTAACATTTCCAGAATTCTCTTCGAGAGGTCCTGATAGGCAGCTTCTTGGACGGTGCCAACCGCAAGCAGGCTCCCATTCTCCTGTCTCTCGATCACCAGACCGTTGATATCATCTCCTTCGCGTGGTCTGGCGCTGAGAGTCCTTATGCCGCTTCGTTCTCTCAGAACGAGCACGTTATCCACGGAACCACCAAAGGCGTTGGAGCCGATAGCAGCGTGAATCTCCTTGCTTTCGTTATTTTTCCGCGCGTGGTGAAGAATCATTAAGTGACAATTTGTTCCATCGACAGCCTTTTTGAGGGGAGCAAACGCCTTCATGACTTCATTATACTCATTGAAGGATAAATCATTTGCTACGTTGCCTAAAACGTCAATTATTACCAACGAGAGGTTGTTCTCCCTGACATAACCAGTTATGTCCTTTGCCAGCCTTTTTGGCTGACACTCGGTAATTACGAAGAGATTGTCAGAATCGATTATTCCTAGGTCAGAGAATCTTTTTCGGTAAGTCGTTTTTGGCCCGTCAAGAGCATAATAGAGGACCTTCCCCATTTGGATGTCGTGGTTAAGGAACGAACTTCCAGAGGCAACCGAGCAGGCCAGATCCATGGCGAAGGTGGTTTTGCCTGCTTTCGGATCTCCGACCAGTAAGCTCAGAGCACCCCGCTGGAAAATTCTATTGACTAGCCAGGTGATCTCCCCTTCCTCGCCGAGGACCTGTTTCGCGGTCTGAAGTGGCGCTGCCGCGCCATTTTTCAGGGTTCTCATTTTCGCTAGAGTTTTTTCGGCGCTTTCGATTTGCTCATCTGTCGATTTTTTCGGGTCCTGTATAAGCGTTGCCAGACTGCATTTTTCGTGGCTGATGAGGAATTCGCGAAATTCCTGTTCGGTTACACCTGTAACATCTAGGTTTAGAATGTCATCCAAATCTTCTTTGTAGGAATCAGCATCGATCAGAACAGTCTTTCTTTTGCCTAGTTCCTGGTCTAATAGAAATTCCAACTCTTCTTTGCTCGGAACTTGCCCGTGTTCTTTATACTTCGCTGAAATGATTCGAAAGATCATTTCAGCACCAGGGTATCTGAAGTATTTGTGCGAGTCTTTCTGTAGTAAATACTCTTTAAATTCGGTCATTAAGTTCTGGTTATGGTATAAAAGGGCGACAAATCTTCTATCTTGGACACTTAGGGGGTCTATGTTTTTCATTTGGCTTTTACTCCTCGGCCTGTCAGAGGAGTAGCAATTCGGCCGAAGTATATGGTATACTTAATTATCAAAGCTCCATTCCTAAGGCCTGCTTTTCCTCGGCAGGCTTTATTTTTTTATAATTTGTAATGTAATTATAGCACGGATTATTAATTGTGTGGAGAAAGTAGAAACGGCCCGGTTAAGCCAACCGGGCCGTTTCCGTGTTACGCTGTTGCCGATTCTGTTTCTGGTTCGGGTGCTGGTTCAGGTGCTGGACAACCTTCCTCAATCCATTCCAGCACCTTCTCGCGATCAAACCTTAGCCTGTTGCCGATCTTCACTCTTCCGGGCACCGTTTCAGCGACCTTATACGCGACTCGGTTTGACTCCAGTCCGAGAGTTTCCCTTAACCAGTCTATTTTCTCAAGTCTTTTCTGCATAAGCTCATAACAAATCTCCTAGTTTGAATTTCTGATGAATAGCCGTGAAGGCTACTATCCGCAATATACGGGAGAGGTTACTCCGTCCCTGCTGGTGCTGTATTATATTTTTGTTGGCTAGCCATTTTTCGGATTATGTAATTATTTTTTGTTAATAAAGCATGTTTCTGTTAATAATGTTTTTTGTGGAAGTCAGGAGGGGAGGCGTGGTGAGGGCTCGAAAAATGAGGGATATTGTGAGTTTGGAGGCTGAGTGAATGAAGGGAAGTGTGGTCAAACGCGACAAGCGGGGAACTACGTGGCTTTTGCGGGTCAGTCTAGGCAGGAACGCTGAAGGCAAGCGAATTTATAGAACGGAAACGTTCCACGGGTCAGAGAAGGACGCTCACAAACGGCTACGCACGTTAATCCGGGAGTATGAGACAGGAATCGCTGTTGAACCAGGTTCCGTTCCAGTTCAGACTTTCTTGCAGGACTGGCTTAAAATCGCGAAGGGGGAACTCTCTCCGCGAACCGCAGAGAGTTACGAGGAGACAATCAAACTTAGATTTGGTGGGGTTTTCGGAATAACACCCCTGTCGAAGTTAACTCCTCTGTTGATCCAAAAACATTATCTCGAAATGGCAGAAAAGGGCGTCAAAGGTAAGCCTCTTGGACAGGCCACGATCAAACGTGCGCATGCCGTGTTACACCGTGCCTTAGGCTACGCCGTCGAAATGCGAATGCTGGCAGTAAATCCGGCTTCGAACGTCAAGATTCCTAAGACGGGCGAACGCAGGGAAAAGGTGATGTCCTTCACCAGCGAGCAAGCTGGAAGGTTCCTGCAGGCTCTAGACGGACATCCTTACCGGATGATCTTGACCTTTGCTCTGGTGACCGGCATGCGACCTTCCGAGTATATCGGGTTGACGTGGGATCGCGTTGACCTGGTTAAGAACACCGTCAGAGTAGACCGGACGATCATCCGTCCACGAAAGGGCGATGGAACAGCCTCCTGGCAGTTCTGGGAACCAAAAACAAAGAACAGCCGCAGGACGGTAACGATCCCTGCTCACCTCTCGGAACAGCTACGCTTCCACAAATCGCAACAGAACGCCATTCGGCTCCAGCTAGGGGCCGAATGGCAAGACAATAACTTGGTTTTTCCATCGCAGGTTGGAACGCCCCTTCAGGCTGATAACCTCGCAACCCGTGTATTCAAGCCGATTCTTGCGAAGGCAGGGTTGCCCAGCACGTTCACACTCTACTCATTACGCCATTCTTCAGCTTCGTTGCTTTTGTCGGAAGGCGTTCCCGTTCAGGTTGTCTCCGAGAGGTTAGGTCATTCCAGTACCGCGTTCACCATGGACGTGTATGCCAGTGTGCTCCCGGGAATGCAGGAGGTCGCTGCTGACAAGCTCGGTCACCTGTTGTTCGCTGCTGTTCGGTGATCCTCACCTTCACCCTCTGAACCCAGAAAGGACCGCGTTCCAAACGCGGTCCTTTCTCATTTCCCCATAAACACAGGGTTTGCTCGCTTGCTTGCGTTTGGTGATCAACCGGTGATCAAAATCGATGATCACCGGTCCTGGAATATCCAAAGAATGGCGTCAATATTGGAGCCGGGGAGGCGATTCGAACGCCCGACCTGCTCATTACGAGTGAACATGTCTGCCATTGACTCTAGCAACCATGCGGAAATCTCGTTGTGGGACCACGTTTCTATTCCGGGGCTGAATGTCCAGGATTGCGCAAATCATGCACCTCGGAGAAGTTTGGTACCATTCTGGTACCCAAGCGGTCACCGGTCACGCCAGAATGCTTGCACGGCAGTGAGTGGTCAAGACCTGACCTGCTCATAAGGCGTGCGCGTGTCGTTGTTCCCCGAGTAGAGAAGCCGGCCTTCGCCACTGTGTGCCCAGTTGACACACAATAATGAATCTGGCATCATGGGGCAGAAGGAGACTCAGTATGGACACTTCATCCACCAGTCCGCGACTGGCCTTTCGCATGAAACCGGAACTCAAGGAGCGCATCGAGACTGCGGCCCAGCTGCTAGGCCTTAGCTTGACCGACTTTGTTCTTGCCACGCTCTCCGAGCGAGCCTCAGAGGTCCTCGATCGGGAAAACACTCTGCGCTTGTCAAATCGGGATCGTAAACGCTTTCTTGCGGAGTTGAACCGCCCTGGGAAGGTTATCCCGGCTTTGAAGCAGGCCATGGACAAAGAGCGCACGCGGCGTCGAGGGTGAGCGGGTGGCAGATTGAGCGTCTGACCGATCAGCACGAGTTCGGCAAGTTTCGATGCGGAGAGCACTCTTTGGACCTCTTCCTCCGACGGTACGCTCTCGAAAACGACCGGCGAGGTCTAGGCTCCACATATGTGGCAGCCGCAGTCGACTCTCGGCGCGTTCTTGGTTATGTCACCGTCTGCTCGAGTTCAGTTCAGTTTGAGGTTTTGCCCGAAGGACTTAACTTGCCGCGCTATCCATTGCCCACTCTCCTTATAGCTCGGCTAGCAGTCGACCGCTCGGCGCAGGGACTGGGGATCGGTCGCGCACTCATCTTAATGGTACTAGAACTGGCGGTGGAGATCTCTGAACGGCTTGGGATCTTCGCGGTGACCGTGGATGCTCTCAATGAGAGCGCCCGCAAGTTTTATCTAGAGCGCTTCGGATTCTCGGAACTCCTCGATGACCCGAAACACCTTTTCATCACTATCGCCGACGTGCGGGCCTCGCTGTCCGGCTAAGCTCAGCGCCGCGGCCCACTGGGGACCAGTCGCCGGTCCGCGGAGTGCCGGGCAGTTGGTACCCGACCGGTACCCTCAAACGAAAATCGCCCCTGCAACGAGAGGCGAAAAACGGCGATAAATCTGGAGCCGGGGAGGCGATTCGAACGCCCGACCTGCTCATTACGAGTGAGCTGCTCTACCCCTGAGCTACCCCGGCGGAACCCGGCAATTATAGTGCCTCCTCGCCACCCCGGTCAATACGGCTCAGCGACCCGACCCGACGGGGCCCTGGACCCGGCCTTGAAAGGTCACCGACTTGCCGTTCAGCAGCCCCTGGCCGCTCAGGTTGGCTTGCAGGATGCCTGAGCCGGCTTTCTCCACCGTCAGAGTCGCCTGGCTGACCTTCAGACGGGTCCGCCCGTCGTCGGGGATCAGTACGTTGTGATACGGCCCCGGCTCTCTTTTCAGCAAGGAGAGCTTCTGGCCGGTCAGTGCCTGCAGGCTCGTGGCGGTGGTCGCGAAGGTCAGGTAGGCGGCTGGCCCGACCGAGTCCCCGCTGCAACCTTCGTAGTGGAGGTTGAGTTGGCCGGGCTCGAGGGTGAGGCGAACCCTTTCGGCCCGCATCTTGAATCCGGCAAAGGCGAACTCGGCCTGACCGGTTCCCTGGGCGTGGGCAGCGACCATCGTCACGAGGAGCAGCAGCAACAGGCCTGGTCGCCTCACTGGCTGAGCACCGGTCCCTCGAACGAGCCACCGGAGCCGGTGCGGCTGAGTTTGCCGACGCGCTCGGACTCGAGCAGATAGCCATTCGAGTCAGTGCGGGCGGGACAGGGGGGCAGGCTGATTCTCAGCTCCTCGAGGCTGGCCGGACAGGTTCCGGTGCGGGCGAAGTGGGCTTCCAGGACGTCGCCCAGAGCATTCAGGTTGACCAGGCAGCCCTTCAGATCGGTCACCGGGTCGGCCTGGGCTAAACCGCAGGGCAGCAGGATGAGCAGCACACGTCGGCTTTCGGAGCGCCGAAAGCAAGCTCCTGGCGGGAGTCGGCCACCCGCGACAGAACTGGTGAGCATGGAGTACACCGTCCGCCCCGACCTCTACGACCTGCGTCACTTCGACGAGCTGATGCCCGGCGAGCTCAATTTCTACGAACGTCTGGCGACGCAGGGGGTCGGTCCGGTGGTGGAGCTGGGCTTTGGCAGCGGCCGCGTGGGTCTGGAGCTGGCCCGCTGCGGTCACGAGGTGATCGGGGTCGATCGCTCCGGGGCGATGCTCGAGCAAGCCCGCCAGCGACTCGAGCGAGAGAAGCCTGAGACCCGTAACCGGGTACGCCTCATGCAGGCCTCCATGACCGATTTCAAGCTGGAAGAGAAGACCCACCTGATCTACGTCCCCTTCAGCGCTTTTTTGCACCTGAGAACCCAGCAAGAGCAGCGCGCCTGTCTGCGCCAGGTGCGCAAGCACCTCAAGGGTTTCTTTGCCGGCAGCTTCTTCCGCCCCGATCCCCAGCGTCTGCTGAAGAGCCCTTACGAGCACGTCGATTTCGTGCGCACCGCCCGCTCCGGCGAGCGGGTGGTCCAGTCGAGCTATACCCTCGAGTGCGATCTGCACGAGCAGACGCGCTCGGTCTTGATGCGCACCGAGGTTTTCTCGCCCGAAGGTGAGCAACTCGAGAACGTGCTCCACGACTGCGAGATCGCCTGGATCTACGGGCGCGAGTGGCGCCTTCTGCTCGAGTTGGAGGGCTTCAAGCTCGAGCTCTTGGAGGGGGGCTTTCAGGGTGAGCCGGTCAGTGATACCTGGCTCTACACCTGGGTTGCCTCGTAAGTTCACACCCTCGAAACAAGCTCGAACCCGGACCGGGCTAGATTAGGGGTTATGAGCGAGCAGGAATCCTCCAACAACCAGCTGGACGTCAAGCAACTCGGCCTGGTGGCCGCCATCATCAGCCTGGGCTACGTGTTCTGGGTGGTGGGAGCGATGGAGATGGTGGAGCGGCTCGCCTTCTACGGCGTGCGCTCGGTGGCCACGCTCTACGGCAAGGACCCGGTCTCCAGAGGTGGACTTGGGATCACGCCCTCGGAGATGGGCACCATCTTCTTCTGGTGGATGCTCTTCCAGAGCTGGGTGCCCATCTTCACGGGCGGCCTGGCCGACCGCTACGGCTACAAGCAGGCCATCGCGCTCTCCACCGTGCTCAAGATCATGGGCTACCTGATCATGGCCGCTTTTTCGTCTTACTGGGGATTCTTTGCAGGAGCCATCTTCCTGGCTATGGGCACGGCCATCTTCAAGCCTGGCATCCAGGGCACGCTGGTCAAGTGCACAAATCGACAAAACAGCTCCATGGCCTGGGGCATCTTCTACCAGACGGTGAACATCGGAGCCTTCATCGGGCCCCTGCTGGCCGGCTATATGCGCAAGATGGAGTGGCGCTACGTCTTTCTGGCTTGCGCCGGCATCATCTGCCTGAACTTCCTGCTGCTCCTGACTTACCGCGAGCCGGGCATCGAAGAGCGCAAGAGGCGCCAGGCCGATCGGAAGGCCAGCGGCATCAAGCAGCGTCCGATGCTGCAAGAGACTCTGATCGAGTTGACCAAGCCCCATCTGGCCCTGTTCGTGGGCATCTTCGCCGGATTTTACTTCATGTTTTACAGCCTCTTCGACGTGCTGCCCAACTACATCGATGACTGGGTCAACACCTCCGACATCGTGCAGAGCGCAGGCAGCCTGGTGCACCAGCCTGGCTCCAGCGAGGCTCCCACGCTGTTGCAGAAGATCGTGGGCTTCGTGATGGTGCTCGACAAGACCGGTACCAGAGTTCAGGCTGAGGGCTTGATGAACGTGAACGCCGGGATGATCATGCTGACCTGCTTCCTGTTCGGCTACTTCTCCTCGCGGGTGCGCATCACCACCAGTATCTGGATCGGCACCGCCATGGCCACCATGGGCCTGTTCATCTGCGGCTACTCGACCATGGGCTGGATGTGCTTCTTCGGCATCATCTGCTTCTCGATGGGAGAGATGCTCTCGTCGCCCAAGTTCGGGGAGTTCGTGGGCAACCTGGCCCCCGAGGACAAGAAAGGCACCTATCTCGGACTGTGCCAGCTTGCTCCAGGCATCGGCGCCACGATCGAGGGCAAGCTGGGTCTCTTCCTCTATGGCATCTACGCCTCCAAGGAGCGTTTCTCGCGCGAGCTGCTGGCCGACAGGGGAATGTCCGCCGAGGCCATCACATCCATCCCTGAGGGGGAGGCGTTCGAAAAGCTGGTGCAATTTCTGGGCCAGACCCCCGAGCAGGTGACCGCGCTGCTCTGGGACATCCACAGCCCGGAGAAGCTGTGGTGGATCATGGGCGCGGTGGGCATTCTTACCACGGTCGGACTGGTCTGGTACGGCAGCTGGGTCTACGGCTATCTGGCCCGCCGCCGCGCTCGCGGAATCGAGGATTAGAAGAAAGCTCGGCCGCAAATCCGCCCCTGCCTCCCCCGCAGGGTGTTGCAGGCGGCCGGGCTTGCATTCCAATTCCAAATACCGGGCATCGCGCTGCCGGAAAAACCCTGTCAGGGGCAGACCGCCGGGGCGCTTGCCCGGAAAACCGGCGCTCACCCGCCCCGACCGCCTGAGCCCGGCCGGGGGGTGCTACTGTTTCACCTCGAAGGGGATCGAGTCCAGTGGGCGCCCGTTCAGTGTGACCTCGGCCCGGTAGGTGCCCACCGGCCAGTCGTTCGGCAGCTCGACCTGGGCCGTCAGGGTATCGCCAGGGGTGTTGCTCACGTCGGACTTCATCTCGGTGATCTTCTGGTTCTTGCCCACGGCCGTATCCAGGGCAACGAAGGTCCAGTGGGCCTCGGCCTTGCCCATGAAAAAACCGTTCACCTGGACTCCGAAGTGCAGCCTGTGATTGGCGGGCTTGAAGCTGTCGACCCGGGCTCCGCGGCCACCCTTGCCGTCGTCGGCAAACAGTGCATGGGCGGTGGCTTTCAGGTCCTTGACCTCGGGCGAGACGATATAGGGCTGGGTGGCCACCAGCTTGTCGTCGACGTAGAGCTCGGCCTTGTAGTTCCCGTAGGGCCAGTCGCGGGGCAGACTGAGGCTTCCGGTGGCCTGGTTGGCCATCAGACTGGACGCCTCGACCTCTTTGATGAGGCCATTCTCGCCACCGGCAACCTCGACGGCGATGAATTTCCACTTGATCCTGGTCTGGCCCAGCTTCATGGTGCCCAGGTCGGCCTTGAAGAACAGGCTGTGGTCCTGCGGGTGAAAGAACTTGACTTCTGTTTCGTTGCGCAAGAGTTTGATGGTCGGGGCCGCAAACGCAGCGGCCAGCAAGAGGGCAGTGAGAAGGAGAGTTTTGCTTCGCATGATGGTCGGGCAGTTCGTATCCTTCAAGGCAATTCCTGGCGGTCGAGGCGGCTGGCGGGTGGGTCCATGCGGGGCCCGAAACGGGGCGCGTCGGCGCCCGCCGCCAAAAGCATGCGCAGCACCCGAAAGCGCTGACCCCGGTAAGGCTCGAGCAGCTCGAGCATGCGCTGATCGTCAGCCCGGGCCTCCCTGGCCAGGTTCCAGGCCACCAGGTTGGGCAGTCCGAAGTCGCCGGTGGGCACCGCGTCAGGGTCTGCCAGGGCCAGTCCGGCCGTCCACTCGGCGGTCCAGGCGCCGCAGCCCGGGAGAGAAGTGACGGCGCGGCGGAGGGCAACCGGATCGCGCATGCGGTCAAGCCGAGCCCAGACCAACCCCACCTCACACAGGGCCCGGCCCCGCCGCGGGTCGACCTCGGCCCAGCCCAGCTCGCCCGCCGTCAGGCGCCTCAGGCGCCGGGGCGACATCACCTTCAGGCCCAGCGGAGCCTCCTGACCGAAGCGCTCGACCAGCTTGCGATGCGAGCGGGCCGCGTCGGTGTAAGCCACCCGCTGCTCGAGGATGCGGCGCAAGACGATTTCGTGCACAAAGGGCCAGCGGCCCAGCCGTACGGGGGGCCAGGGAAGGTCCAGCGGGGGTGGCGCGTCGGTCAGGCCCAGGATGTCGGCCAGCAGCTCGCCCGGGAAAGGCCCGTGGGTCGAACAGCCGATCCGGTCGGGTCCGATCTCGACCGAGACTGCGGCCGGTCCTTCCTCAGTCCAGACCGCTTTCTGCCACAGGCCCGGGCCGCGACGCACGGCCGGGTCGTGCCCGCCCAGGTGGTGGAGCGACATCGTCGAGCTCAAATGATAACCCGGCGGGAGGGGAAGCTCGATCATCCTTCCACCTCGATGAGGAAGTAGTCCTGGGCGCTCAGGTCGGCCTGGTCCATCAGGCTGAGGGCGTGGCGCAGCCGGAAGCGCGCCAGGGCGGCCAGGAAGGCCCAGGCCGGGCTATCGGTCTGCTCGGCCAGTTGCTCGAGCTCGTCCAGGGCTTCGCTTGAGAGGCCCTGCACCGAGGTGCAGGGCGGCACGGCGAAGACATGGGTCTGGCGGCCGGCCACCCCCACCGCCAGCAGCATGCCGTCGGGGGAGAAGTCCAGCTCGGTGATCGGTCCGGGTAAACCCAGCACACCGGCGCGGACCCCGCGGTGGGTGTCGATCAGCTCCAGGACGCGGCTGCGAGCTCGGGCCAGCCGAAAGCCGTCCGGGGCAAAGCGGACCGGGCGGGAGTGGGCCGCATCAAAGCGCGAGACCACCTGGCCGCTGGCGATCTCGCGCACCTCCAGGTGAGTCAGACCGGCCGAAAGCACCGTTCCGCCGGGTCCGAGCACGGCATCGTGAACGGGCTCGCCGGACTGCACCTGCCCCTGCAGGGCCCCGGTCTCACGGTCGACAACGCGCAGCAGCCGGCTGTCGTCGAACAAGAGCAGCGCCTCGCCCCGCCCGGGACGCACCCGCAGCCGCCCCGAGCAGGTTGCCTGGATGGTCCACAGCACCTCGGGTGGATCGACCCGCACCAGCTGCTGGTGCTCGAGCCCGGCGCACAAGAGCTGGTCGGACCCCAGCCAGAAGAGCCGCCACTTGCGGCTGGGGCGCAGCGTGAGCTCGTTGTCGCGGACGGCCGGGCCGCGCATCGTGTTCAGCAGCCGCAGGTGGCAGTCGCCTTCCAGAACGGCCAGACAGCGCCCGTCGGGCGAGAAGGCCAGGGTGGCGGGCTGGTCCAGCACCGGGCGCGAGAGCAGCACCGGGTTGCCGGGCCGGCGGGCCAGCAGGCGCGTGGCATACTGGGTCCGGCCGAAGCCGTAGGGCAGTTCCAGGCCTTCCACTACGGCCAGTCGGTCGCCGGCCGGGGAGAGGCGCCAGTTGCGGCCCTGAAAGCCGACCGGCATCTCCAGGAGGTGCACCTCCTTGAGGTCCACCCGGCAGAGCTTCGGCCCACCCAGCAAGAGCTCGCGGGGGGTCAGCCAGGTGAGGGGCGCGCCCTCGCTTCGAACCAGCTCTTCAGGAGTCAGGACCAGGTTGGGCGGGAGCCGCTCGAGCAAGAGTTGGAAGCTGGATCGGTCCTCCTCCTGCGCGGGCAGAAAGTTCTGTTGGCGCAGAAGATCGAGCACCTGGGCAGCCCACAGCGGAGGGAGCCGGCCCACCAGGCCCCAGAGCTCGGCCAGTTTGCCCGAGGAGCGCAGTAGCTCGAAGTGGGTCTCCCACTCCGAGAGGGAGAGGTCCTGGCCTTCCAGCCGGCTGCCGGAGGTGAGACGGACGGCCAGCTCGGCCTTGCCCAGGCGTCGCAGCGAGGCCAGCATGCGCGCTCGCAGGCCGGCTCCGGCGCTTTCGTAGGCCTGCTTGAGGAAAGACCCGTCGAAGTCGAGTGCCTCCAGCTCTTCGGCCTGCTCGGTCAGGAGCAAGAAGGTCGATCGCAGGGTGGGCTCCTCGGGTAGGAGCCCGGCGGCGAGGAGGGCCTGCTCGAGCGGGGCGGGCAGCTTTTGCACCAGCATCTGGTGAAAGAGGGCATCGCGCCAGGGCGCAGGGAGCTGCTCGCTCACCCAGCCGCTCAGCTTATCGGCCAGGGCGGGTAGAGACGGCAGGTAGGGGTCGGGAGACTCTCGCAGCACGCTCTGCTCGCCCAGCAGCAGCGCTGTGCGCAGACGCAGCTCGGGAGGCGAGGGAGCCAGGTAGTGCCAGCGCTGAATCAGCTCGGTCAGGGTCGGATGGCGGCCGGTGGCCCAGAGCCGAGCCACTTCCAGGCGGGCCCGGGGGTCGGCCAGCATGCTCAAAGCTTTGAGGAGCTCGGGGTCGGGGCTCTCGTCGTAGAGCCGAACCAGGCGGGCTACCGAGCGCTGGCTGCCCTGGGCGGCCAGCTCGCACACGGGGCGCAGCTCCTCACGGCGCTCCTCTTGCTCGCGCCTTTGCTGCCAGAGACCCATGAGCCATTTGAGCATCGAGCAAGCATTCTCGGGCTGTCGGACAGGCCCTGTAGAGGAGTGCAGCGGCCTGAGTGGAACTTGCCGCGAACTTCACTCCGATGGGGGTGCCACTGTGGCCGATGAACGCTGGGAACACCGCTGGGGATTCAAAGACTCTGCCTTCGTCCTGAACGCTGACAAGAAGACGGTCAGCATGACCGGAGGGCGTTACCCGCTGTGCGGGTTCAAGATGCCCTACTTCCTGCCGTTCGTGGAAGAGATGCTGCAGATCAAGCTCGATTTCAGTCAACCGCGGGTGGAGTCGCCCAAGAAGGTGCCGGCTCCCCAGGTCAACAGCGACTTTTTGAGCGAGATCGACCGGCGTTTCCCAGACCAGTATTGCCTGGAAGACCGCGATCGCCTGGTGCACAGCCACGGACAGACCACGGCCGACGAGGTGGGACGGGTCATCTACGGCCAGCTCGACCGCATTGCCGACATGGTCTTTCGGCCCCGCTCCACCGAGGATTGCCTCCGGCTGGTGGAGCTGGCCGCCAAGCACGACGTCTGCCTGGTCCCCTACGGGGGCGGAACCAGCGTCAGCTGTGCCCTGCGCCTGCCCGAGAACGAAAAGCGGATGATCGTTTCGGTGGATACCCGCTTGATGAACCGGGTGGAGTGGATCGAAAAAAGTAATCGGCGCGCTTCGGTGCAGGCCGGCATCACCGGGCTGCAACTGGAGGAGGCGCTCAGGGCCGAGGGCTTCACCTCGGGCCACGAGCCCGATTCGGTCGAGCTCTCCACGCTGGGCGGCTGGATCGCCACCAATGCCAGCGGGATGAAGAAGAACCGCTATGGCAACATCGAGGACCTGGTCGAGAACTTCACCATGGTCACCCCCAGCGGGGTCGTGGAGCAGGAGTGCCCGGTGCCCCGCATGGCGCCGGGAATGCAGCTGCAGAAGGCGCTCTTCGGGTGCGAGGGCAACCTGGGCCTGATCACCTCGGCAGTGATTCGCATCCACCCCCTCCCTGAAGCCAAGAAGTACGGCTCCATCGTGTTTCCCGACTTCGACCGGGGCATCGATTTTCTCTATGAGCTGTCTCAAAGCCGCGATCTGCCTGCCAGTGTTCGACTGGTCGACAACGTGCAGTTCCGCTTCGGGCAGGCCCTCAAACCCCGTCCCTCGGGCCTCAAGGCCATCTTCGAGGCCATTCAGAGGTTTGTGGTGCTCAAGATCAAGAAGTTCGATCCCCACCAGATGTGCGCCGCCACCTTCGTCTACGAGGGCAGCGCCGACGAGGTGAAGGCGCAAGAGCAGCGGGTGGCTCGCCTTACTCCCAGGTACGGGGGGTTGCTGGCCGGGGCCACCAATGGCCAGCGTGGCTACATGCTGACCTTCGCCATCGCCTACATCCGAGATTTCCTGGCCGATTACCACGTGATTGGCGAGACCTACGAAACCACCGTGCCCTGGACACGCATCCGTGAGGTGTGCCAGGCGGTGGAGCGCACGGGCCTGGAGCTGCATAAAGAGTTCAATCTGCCCGGACGGCCTTACATTTCGCCCCGCATCACTCAGATCTATCACACCGGGGTGTGCATCTACTTCACCCACGGAGCCTCGTTCAAAGACGTGAAAGACCCGGAGCATACCTTCGCCTTGATGGAGAAGCGCTTGCGCCAGGCCATCCTGGATGCGGGTGGCTCGATCTCGCATCACCACGGGGTAGGAAAGCTGCGCAAGGACTTCCTGCCGCGCGTCTTTTCTCCGGTGTGCGTGGGCACCATGCGCGAGATCAAGCAGCAGCTCGACCCCAACAACGTCTTCGGTATCCGTAATAACGTTCTGGCCGAGTAGACTCAATCCCAGCGGTCGGGCAGAAACGCGGGCCGAGGGATGGCAGACCAGCGACCGTCCAGGGCACTTGGGGCCGAGGTTCAAATCCTTTTGAGGTCGAGGGAGTAGCCTTCGAGGGATGGAGAGGATCTCGTGGACAGAACCCGAGCCCGGGTCGATGCGTGCCCGAAGGCTGGAGCTGGCCGACCGGCAGACCGAGGTGGAATTGCTCGATGCCCTTGCTCAGAACGCCAGTGAGGATGCCGATGCCGTGGAGCTGGGCAGACGCGACCTGCGAATGGAGCATCGATGCAGGCAGTCGGATCTCGCCAGTGACGCCACCTTGCTTGGCATGCTGTCTGCCGGCGCAGGTCTGGCGAGCTCTGGTCTTGCCCGGGCGGGAGAGCTCACTGCGGCCTGCTTGAGCGGCCTGGTCTGCCTTGGGGCCGCCCTGGCCGCTACGCTTGTCGCCCGACGAGCCTGCCGGCTGGACAAGACCGAGGGATATCCGGTCACTGTCGAGGATCTCCGAGGACGCGCCGGGCTTTACCGCGCCGAGTCGGAGCAGCTGCGCGCCGCCAATCAGCCCAAAGAAATCGCTCTGCAAGGCCCCCAGGCTCAGCGAGTCGGAGTGCAAGACCGGGTGCTCTTGATCGGCGGCAATCGGCTCGGAGTGCGCCAGGGGGCCTTCAAGCCTGGCGGCTGAGGCTGGTCCAGACCCGATCAACGGGCCACAACGACCGGACAAGACCCCTCAGGCTCAGCCCAGCAATCGGTCCGTAAAGCTCTTGAGCAGGGCCTGCTCGGCTTCCAGGCCGAGGGCCGACCGCAAGCAGCGCAAACCCACCGCCAGCCTGCCCCTGACCCGACACAGACTGAACGAAGCGACTGTGCCGCGCCGGACGACCGGGCCCCCGGCGGCGTGATGAAGGGTCACGTCCCCCACCCTCACTCCCTCCTCGGTGAGCGGAAAGCCCCTCAGGGGCGTGGCGTCGCCCAGGTTGGTCAGAACCGAGCTGCTCAAGGACACCGGCAAACGAAGGATTCCGGGCAGAATCCGCCATTTTCGGACGAGCTCGAGAGACCGAAGAAAGTCGAGATCGGTTCGGTGCTCTCGGATGTAGTCGCGTTCGACCAGAAGGCTCGCCCGCAGGTCTCCTCCGCATTCGCCAAGGCGACGCGTGAGAAACGCGAAGGTAACCCGGTTGCCGGCTGGCATTCGGCGATCCTCCAGGGTGCGCAGATCCATCGGAATCAAGACGCGCAATCGGGAGTTGCCGGGGCGTCCCCGGGCTAGCTGCCACTCAGCCAGGGTGGCGAAAAGGTCCGAGATCGCTTGCTCGTTGAGCCGTCCCTCGCCTCGACGAGCCCGGTCGAGCACCCGGTCGGTCTCTTCGCGGTTGAAGACGCGCTTGGAGAAAGGAAGCTCGCCGGGAGAGCCTTTCTGGCCGACCAGGACCTCGGGCCAGGGAAAAAGGAAACGAACCACTTCCAGCAGCCCGCGAAGGGTTGGGGGGGGGCTCTGAGAGCGGGGAGGCTCGGGTATCTGCCCTCGACTCTTCAGGCGGCTCGGCTCGAGCCTGGTAAGCTCAGGCCAGCCCCCATGGGGCTCGCAGGCCCGGGCGTAGGCGCCAAAGAGATCATACAAAATGAGGCGGGCGGCAGCTCCATCGCAGTTGGCGTGGTGAACCTGGAGGAAGAGTGAGCTTCCGGTGGGTTTCTCGACCAGATACAGGCGAGCCCCTACCCCCTCGCGGGGACGGAGAGGCTGCTCGCGCCAGGGCTCTCCCGGACCCAGTCTGACCAGTGGGATCGGGTTCTCACCGGGAACCCAGCAGGGACGACCTCGGAACGACTCGATTCGGGAGACCAGCAGAAGGTGGCGCTCGGAAACCACACGCACTGCCTCCTGCAGCGCTGGAAAGGATAGATGGCCGAGAAAGCACGCTTCAACCCAGCCCTCGGCTGGTGAGGGCCCGTCGAGCAGCATCATCTGGTCGAAGGCTGTCAGAGGGAGGGGAAAAAGGTCGCTCACCTAGACTCGCTCAAAGGCTAACAGCATGTAGGTTAAGAGCCGCCAGCGACTCATCCAACCCAGGATTCTGGTCTCAAGTTTGGCTGCTTCGCGGTAGGCCCCGGCGGCTGGCTCGAGGGTCTCCAGGAAGTCATAGGTGGGGAGGGTGTTGACGGTGACGTCGCGCTCAACCACGGGACGAAAGCCGGAATCTCGCGCCAGGCGACGATACTTCCCGAGGCTGTAGCGCATGTCGCAGTTTCCGTAGTAGCTGGTGGCGACGTTCAGCCATATGGGAAAGATCCAGCTGCTGGGAACGAAGTCCGAGATGGCCAGCGTGCCCCCCGGTCTCAGCACGCGGTGCGCCTCGGCAAAAAACCTCACCCGGTCTGGAAAGTTGAAGATGGCCTCCACTACCACGACCACGTCAAAGGATTGGTTGGGAAAGGGCAGGCTGGAAGCGCTACCCTCGACGAATTCGATCTGGTTGCCGGGGCGGGGGTGCACCGTGGCCCTTGCCCGGGCGATCTGGCGAGGGTCGATGTTGAGCCCGGTCAGTCGCATCTGGCAGAAACGCTCGTTCAGGCTCGCGAGGGTGCCACCAAACCCGCAGCCCACGTCGAGAACTGCCTGCTGGTCGCCAATTCGGGCGGTCCGACAGACCTCCACGGTCATCCTCTCGGCGGCTGCCGCGAAGTCCTCAGCCTTCCTCGAGGCCTGTCTCGGGTGCTCCCAGAACCCCCAGTGTACATTTCGAGAAAAGGCCAGGGCCACGGCCGTCTCGCCGTCAAGATGGGAAAAGAGCGTTTCAAAATAGGCCAGTTGCCTGGACTGCGTCGTTTCGCGGTCCAAAAACCTTAGATTCATGCTGGACCAGCCGTTCGCGCCTGCTGGTTTCGCTCCTCCCGGCCGCGGGCCGTGGCCACACGGGGCTTTCCCTGGCCAGCCTGGACTGGATGGTCTCGCTCGAGGAGTGAGTCCAGCCTCAGGGCTTGGAGATGCTCGAGCCAGGGGAAGGCGTGCGCATCAGGGTGCGGCGCGTGGAATCTTCTCCCTGACCACTTCCCAGACCGGGGTGGTGCCGCTCTTGCCCTTGAAGGTCTCGTCGCCAAAGAAGTCCATCTCGAAGTGGTCCCCCAGCCTCTCGAGGGTCGCCCCGCTGACCAGGATGAAGGTATGCTTGCCATCGCGTGAGCGATCCTGAATGCGAGCGGCCAGGTTGACGGTATCGCCCACCACGCCGTATTTGACCCGGTCCTCGGCCCCGATCCAGCCCTCCACCAGGTCGCCCGTGTGCAGCCCCACCCCCATCTTGATCTTCTTGAGCGTTTCGTTCTCGGTTTTCTGGCGCAGCCGGTCCAGGCTGGCCTGCATGTCCAGGGCGGCCCGCACCGCCAGCACGCTCGAGCTGACTCCGTCGCGGTCGTGAAAGACGGCCAGGATGGCGTCGCCGATGTACTCGTTGATGTCGCCGTGATGGGCCTTGAGGGCCAGGGACATGTCCTGCAGATACTCGTTGAGCAGCTCCACCACCGCGGTAGGGGAGAGCTTCTCGCTCATGGACGTGAAGCCGCGCAGGTCGCTGAACATGATGGTGGCCTCGATCCACTCGCCGCCCAGCTTGATCTGGCTGTCTTTCTCGATCTCACGCCGGGCCCCCTCGGGAGCCAGCTTGCGGAAGGCCTCGCGCTGGCGCAGGCCGCCGGTCATGTGGTTGAAGGCCGCCGCCAACTGGGCCACTTCATCTTGCCCCTCGACGACGGCTTGCTGCTCCAGGTCGCCTTTGCCCACCTTCTCCATCTGGTCGGCCAGCCGCTCGATGGGGCCGGTCACGGCGGCCGCCAGGCGGCGCGAGAGGAAAAGCCCGGCGGCCAGAGCCAGCAGGCCCAGCGCTCCCACCGAGACCATCAGGCTGGCGACCTGGGCTCGCACCCAGCCCAGGTCACGCAGGAAAAAGACCTGGCCGGCCTGGCCCAGAGGCAGCGAGCTGACCAGGTAGTGCTTCTGCCCGGAGTAGAGCTCGGTGGTGCTCTCGCTGAGGCGGGTCGAGAGCGACCTGAGCAGTTCTGGGCGGAGGGGGCGTCGCTCGCTGGCTGAGGAGGACTCGACTCCAGACAGGATCTTCAGTCCGCCCGGGGCGCGGGCCGCCAGGACCATCGTGCAGCCGTTCGGGGCCTCCAGGTTGCTCAGCTTGTAGCCCTGCACGACCAGTCCGTTGGCCACCTGGTGGGTCTCGCTGACGCTGGTCGTGAGCGGGACCAGGGCCAGCATGTAGAGCTCTCCCTCGACCAGGAGGTAGTCCATGCGAGGCTTCAGCTCGACCAGGGCCGGCTCGAGCACGACGCGGGGTAGCTCGAGCTGCTTTCTGCCCAACTCGGGGTCCACCCAGGGCCGCCGCAGCTCGATGACGGTGCGTGCCTTCTCGGGGCTGGGAACATCGACCAGCATCAGCAACTCGGCCCCTTGCTCGCTGGTGACGAACGAGCTCGCTTCGTCGGCCAGGGTGTAGAAAGAGGCCTCGTAATCGGCCTCGGAACCGGCCTTCCCCCGGTAAAGCTTCTCGTTGGCGCGCCAGAGACGGATTTCGCCGTCCTGGCCGAGCTGCTCGCCGCTGAAGCTATAGGCCAGAAAGTGTGGTTGGAGCATCTTCAGGAACTCGGCCGGGGCCTGAGCCAGGCTCTCGCGCAGCTGGTAAGAGTACCCCTGGTAGCTCTTGACTCCGACCAGCGCCGTGGTGGAGGCGA
>QWHO01000546.1:3698-7127 GCA_021404945.1 bacterium CPR1 | reverse complement strand
AGCCCAGTACGGTGAGCCAACTCAAGCCAGGATCTTGCCCTCCAAAGGCAGCCAGCACGGCGGCCAAGCGCAGGAATCCAAGATTCCGGAAGAAGTGCCACCAACTGAGAGGGGCCGAGGCGAGTTGCCCGAAGCAGTTGCATCCTGGCCTTCGACCCTGCAGCAGGTTGGCCGCAATCGCCAACTCGAACGCGATGAACAGTCCCATAGTTCCCCAGGCCGCTAACGCGGCGGTGGAAACTGGCATGAAACCCACGGCTAGCGCGACTTCAAGAATGGGCAGGCCCACAGTGGCCAATCGTGCCCACGCGGAAGGGACTCCAAAACTGGTCAGAGTCGCTCGGGTGCCTGGTGGGTCCCACAACTTCGCGACTCCGGCCGTCAGCAGGGTGACGGTTAGAGCAAGCCGTATTGTGAACAGGCAGAAGTCCACGCTAGCGTTGAGAACGGTCTACATACGCCAAACAGCGTTGCCACTTGTAAAATTACTCGTGCAAGCTTGGCACGTAGTGGCAAAGGTCGAGGTTCCTACGCAAGTTGTGGCCCTAAAGCAAGTGCCAAGAACATTTGCGCAAGCTCCGCAATTAGCCGCCGAACCGATCTGGGTCGAGTTGCGACAGAGCGCGCTGCTGCACACCGACTGCGCAATGGATGCGCGGGGCGCGAGGATAGAGGAAACCACGGGCAATACAACCGCAGCCTGGGCCAATTTCCTGAGAACCTCTCGGCGGTCGGGGCTGAAATCTGGTTTTCGTCCGTATTCCTCCAGCAAGCCCACTCGCTCAAGCTCCTTCAATGCCAGCCACACCACGTCCGGCTCAAGTTCCTTGCCGAAATGTCTTGAAAGATTTGCTGTAATCTCGGCAATACTTGCCCTTCCGTCGCACAAGGTCCAAACCCGATAAGCCGTCTCATTAAGACAGTGGGCGGTATGCGTCTTCAGGTCGTACACCAACAACTCACCGGGTAGCTCTTGAACGACCAGATCGCGCTTCCGGGCTATCGGATTACCTGCTTTTGGTTCTCTCATTACCCCTCGCAAATGGCATATGAAGTGGGGAGGGACAGCTTCTGCGCCACCAGGGTTATCCCTGCCAGGTGGTGGTGAAGACTCACCCAAAAGCAGCCTTACATAAGTTCGGCCGGGTAAACAAAGGGTGACCCTCGCAGAATTCCGTCACAGACGATGTCGAGACCGCGGTCCGTCCCGGAGGCTAAGTCAGCCAGGGCCTCCACCCTGAGGCTGGCGAACTGCTGCCAGGGGAGACTGGGGGACGGTTGACAGACCTTGATTGGGATCATTCGCCTAAAGAAGAAATGGTAGGCATATTTCAGCGCCAGATGGACTTCCCCTGGCGACAAGCAAGGAAGGGGCAGCTCCCCGAGGACCTGTCGATAGTGCTCGCGAGTGCTCACATCCCTGGTAAAGCCCTTGTTTCGAACCATGGCCTCTCCCGCTACGATGATGGGAATTCCACGGGGGGCCAGTTCGATTCCGGTCTTGGTCGCATAGATCAAAACGGCGTTACACCTGGACATTGCCAGGTAGGTATTGGCGTGGCTTTCGGGGGGGATGATGAAGACGTTTTGAGGTAAATCAGGAAAAGCCTTACGAATTTCGGGAATAATGGGTTGGTTGGAGCGAATCAGCTCGGGGTCAGCCTCGGCCGGATGCACGCGAATCAGCAGTTGCAGGTCCGGCCGTGCTTGGAAGTATGCGATGGTATCCAAGACCCACTCGATCATGTCGGAAAAGGCATTGGTGGGATAGCAACCCTGCGCGTCCCAGAGGACATTGGTCAGCAAGCCTATAGTGGGTTTTGCAAAGTCTATTCCGAACTCGGTTGACAGGTCCAGAAGGCTGCTCTCGTCAGGCCGAAAGGAATTCAGGAAGTCAAAGGTTCTCCAGCGACTCTGGAGATAACCCAAGATTTCTCTCTCTTGGGACTCCCCCCACGGAATGTCCCTCCACTCACTCACCGGTTCGGCGGCAAAGGTCTTGTGGTAGGTATCCTCGTGACTGAGCAGGACCGCAGGGTACGTAAACACCGTGATTAAGAACCGCCACATCGGGACGGAATCTCCGGACCACGCTTCTGACCGCCCCCGCGGTCAGCAGAGCGCCCCGAAAGAATCGGCGCAAGATCAGCTCGGCCGGCCGAGAGTCGGGGAGGCGGCCCACGGCGAGAAACTTGACCGCCCCCGAGAACGCGTGCTCTCCGATGGCGACGGAATCCTGCTCGAAACCCCGAATCTCTTCCAGGGCGATTTCGCGACTGAGAGCGCTTGCCTCGTCTTGTGCTCCCTCTTCGAGCAGGGTCGAGAGCCGGTGGATGGGAAGAGAGAGCGGCTTCAGTTCGTCCCTGGCTCCACGCCAACAGCTCGGACACATCCGCCTGCGCGGACCGTCGCGCAGGAACTCCTCAAAATGGATGTTCTCTCCCTGGAGGACTGAGCAGGCGGGCAAGGACTGATCGCAGAGAAAAAAATTTACCTCCGCACCCCGCAGCGTCAAGGCAGCTGCCAGCATCGACTCGAAAGGGGTGGTGTGGATATCTCCGCCGGTGGCTCCCGCCATGAGGACACGAGGAGTCCGAGGACTCTTTATAGCACAATCCCAGCGAGACTGGTCTACCTCCAGGAGTTGATCCCACCTGGGCATAAGCGATTGAAATCTTCTGCGACTGTCGTGACGCCCCAGGCGCAGGGCACGACGAGCCTTTCGCTCAGTAATTTCAATGTGCTGGCCCAGGCGCATGAGCAGCGCGGAACGGTCCGCCATGGGCATTTCTGGCCGAATGGCGCCTTCCAGGGCGGTCAAGACCCCTGCAAAGCTCCGCAAACGGCGAAGTGCCAGAAATGCTGAGAAAACGAGCCCGGCATCGTGGAAGGCCGGAGCACCTTCTTGAATTTCCGCGGCGAATTCGAGAGGCTCATCTCCCTGCGCCAGCAAGCGAAGAGCGGGACCAACAGCCACCAAAGACTGGTATGCCTCTTGAAGGCTCGGAGGCTTCCCCGAAAGGCAATCTGTGTAACGAAGGAAGGCTTCACCTAGCGCAAGTGCCCGCAGAATGGCTTCGGAATCCAGATGGAGAAGCTCGAGCCGCAAGGGGGAGGCGATTGCCAGCAGGAGGTCGTCCAATGCGTCCCGATCAAGATTGCGCGATGGGACGGGCAAGCCCTGCACCTTCAGTGCGCGCTCGACGACCACTGCGAGTTCTTCAGGGTTGGCCGACTGACTTGCGAGAAATCCAGAGAAGGTTTCGCGTCCCAGGTTCTCCGCGCAGGCATCCCGGAATCTCCGTTCTTGCTGTAGGACCGCCCCTGCCTGGCGATCCGGAGGAAGAAGAGCGACCCGGGCGCGAGGCGGGAGCCCCTCTAGAAGACCACTATCCCGGGCTGCTCGCTCAAGGCGGGAATAAGTTCCTT
>QWHO01000546.1:0-3663 GCA_021404945.1 bacterium CPR1 | reverse complement strand
CGGGAACCACCAGCCGCAACGGACATCGAAAATGAGGAGATACCGCGATTGTCGAGCCCATAAGGGTATAGACAGTGAATGGGAAGAGCTTGCAAAGCCCTGGTTTGCTGGTCTTTCCGTGCTCGATCTCGATCTGACAGAGGTTGCCCGCTGTTAGAAACTGGCAGCCCTGGGGGGAGTTCTGAAACGTGATCAGGTCACCTTTCCTGGCTACAACCAGACTCTCCAGAGGAGGATACTTCTTGAGCAAAGGACCGATTTCGCGCTGAAGACTGCCGGAGAACCCATGGCCTCGGCAACAAAGTGCGTTGCATTCCGAGCAGAGGTAGTCGTACACTCCGTCGGGGAACGCAAAGAACAGGTCGGGTTGGCTTGTACTGGACCGAGTCGTCATGGTGTTCTTTCCCTTTCGAAGCAGAGGGCTTCAAGTTCCGTCGGAGAAGAGCCTCCCCCGGGTTACGCCGCGAAGGTCCATGCCCAGGAAGCTTTACATCCCTTTAATGAGCGGGAATACGGCCATATTGATAGCAGCAGAGATTGGGCAGGCCCATGACGGCAGCCTCGGAACAGCCCATGCTTACATCGATGCGGCCGCCAGGGCGGGCGTGGACGCGGTCAAGTTTCAAACGCACCTGGCAGCTGCCGAGAGTACGGCGCTTGAACCCTGGCGTGTGGAATTCAGTTACCAGGACACCTGCCGGTATGACTACTGGCGACGCATGGAGTTCACCGAGGAGCAATGGCTTGGGCTTCGTGCCCACGCTGACGAACGCGGGCTGAAGTTCATTAGTTCACCCTTTTCGCTCCAGGCGATCGAGCTCTTGGAGCGAGTTGGCCTGTCAGCCTGGAAGATCGCTTCTGGGGAAACGGGCAACGTCCCCCTGTTGGAACGCGTGGCAAGCACGCGACTGCCTATCATCCTGTCCAGCGGCTTGAGTCCCCTTGAGGAGTTGGATGAAGCTGTGCGAGTAGTACGGAAGTCTGCCAACGCGCTGACGGTCCTTCAATGCACCTCTCTATATCCCACCCCTCCAGAGAAGCTGGGGCTGAATCAGCTCGCTGAGTTGCGTCAGCGTTACGCCTGCCCGATCGGGCTCTCGGACCACTCGGGCACCATCTTTGCTGGTCTGGCCGCGGCCGCTCTGGGCAGCGACATGCTAGAAGTGCACATAACGTTCAGTCGAGAGGCCTTTGGACCGGATGTAACTTCATCCATAACCATCGATGAGCTCCATCAGCTTGTGCAGGGTGTTCGCTTTGTGGAACGAGCCAGAAACAACCCGGTGGACAAGAACGAAGTAGCCGGGGCGTTAAGTGAGACCCGTCCCCTCTTCAGCCGGAGCCTGGTAGCACGAGAGAGCCTTCTCCGGGGTACCGTCCTGGATTCACGCCATCTGACGCTGAAGAAACCTGGCTTTGGCCTTCCTTTCGCTCGACTCAAGGAGCTTCTGGGGCGTCGGCTCAATCGAGACATGGAGCCGGATGAGATGCTCCTGGAGGAGTATCTCGACTGAGATGAGGAAGAGACGTGTCTGCGTTGTGCTGGCTGATCGGGCGAATTATGGGCGTTTGAAACCCGTCATGCAGGCCCTGGCCAGGCGGTTGGATGTCGAGATGCTGGTTGTGTGCGCTGGAACCATGCTGCTCGAGAGGTTCGGGTACCCCGTCCAACTCGTGAGAGAGAATGGATTCACGGTGGACGGCGAGGTCTATCTCGAGTTGGAAGGGTCGATACCTGCTACGATGGCCAGGTCCGTTGGCATCGGTGTGCTGGAGTTCGCAAGTGAGTTTCAACGATTGCGACCGGAGATCGTCCTCCTCGTGGGAGACCGCTTCGAAGCCCTGGCTGCCGCGGTAGCCGCCGCCTACATGAACCTCTGCATCGTACACCTCCAGGGGGGAGAGGTTTCGGGCTCGATCGACGAGAGCGCCCGGCACGCCATCACGAAACTTGCTCACTATCACGTGCCTAGCACGCGGCGCGCCGCCGACTTCTTGATTCGCCTGGGCGAGCGGCCCGAGACAATTCTTTCGGTGGGCTGTCCGAGCAGCGACCTCGCGCTACGGCTCGACAAGAACCTGGATGGGGATGTCTTGAACTCCCAGGGCAGTGGCTGCCAGATCGACGTCACCAGGAACTTTCTTCTCGCTCTCTTCCATCCCGTTTCGACAGATTACGGAGGGGAGATGGGGCAGATGGAGCAACTGCTGGCCGCTCTTCAGGAGGTGCAACTGCAGACCCTCCTGTTGTGGCCGAACATCGACGCGGGCTCCGATCACGTAAGCAAAGCAATTCGAGTGTTCCGAGATCGGCACAAACCCGGCTGGCTGAGGACACTGATCAATTTGAACCCCGAGGACTACCTGAGGGTCCTGGCCACGACCTCATGCGCCGTGGGGAATTCAAGCAGCTTTGTACGCGAGGCAGGCTTTTTTGGAACCCCTGTGGTCCTGGTTGGAGGACGACAGAGTTGCAGAGAGGCGGGAGAGCACGTGCTGCCAGTCCCTGCGTTGGCGGCTGAGGTCGCTGCGGGCATACGCAAACAGTTGCAACGAGGTTGCTACCCGCCGACAATCCTGTACGGAGATGGCCAGGTATCGGCACGTGTTGCTCAAGCATTGGCCTCCCTTGAGCCTTACACGCAAAAACGGCTTGCTTATAGCTGCGAGTCAGGGGTAGCACTGAGTTGACAAGAGTACTTGGCGTCGTGACCGCGCGTGGAGGCTCCAAAGGGATTCCGCGCAAAAACATCATGATCCTTGCCGGCAAGCCAGTGATCGCCTATTCGATCCAACACGCCATAGAGTCCCGCCATATCTCGCGGGCGCTTGTCAGCACCGATGACGCCGAAATTGCTGAGGTTGCCAAAGCGTGGGGGGGCGATGTTCCTTTTCTACGTCCGGCGGAATATGCCCAAGACCTCTCGCCCGATAGCGATGTGTTTCGCCATGCGCTGCTCTGGTTGCAAGCCCATGAAGGGCGTTTGCCCGATGCCGTCGTCCACCTTCGTCCGACGGGTCCCGTCCGGCGGGTGGCGCTTATTGATGCGGCAATTGATCTGCTCCTTGCCCATCCAGAAGCAGACGCCGTGCGCTCTGTTGCCCTTGCCCTCCAAACCCCTTACAAGATGTGGCAGATTGGCGAGGACGGTTTTATGAAACCCATCTTACGCATCGAGGGCATTCCTGATTCGCAATCGATTCCGCGCCAGCGCCTGCCGAAAGTCTATTGGCAAAATGGCTATGTCGATGTGATTCGTCCCCGCGCCATTTTAGAGAAACAGTCTATGTGGGGCGATCATGTCCTTCCCTTTGTGGTGGAGGAAACCCTCTTTGAGTTGGATTACCCCGAAAACATTCCGGCGGTAGAGGCGGCACTTCAACGGCAGCAAGCCGGTCTCCCGCCAAACGACGAGGCACTCCCCGGTGGAGAGCGGCATCCTGTTTAAGTTGCCCGATATTGGGTGTGGGTGTTGGTAGAACGGGGGCGATCACAGAGGGTCGCCCCGACAAAATGCGGTGAAAGGGCGGCTCGATTACTGCCCACTGGTGGCGGTGGGCTGAAGCTGAACGGCGGGAACGGTTGGTTGGGCAGCCCCACCCCGTATGACAGGGAGGATCACATCCTGTTGGGTACGGGTATCGCCCGTTCGGTAATCGACC
>QWHO01000545.1 GCA_021404945.1 bacterium CPR1 | reverse complement strand
ATGTCATGCCCGATGCCATCTCATCTTACCGGATATATCTCTTGACCGTCTGGAAAGACCCGCAAGCTCCGGCCCCGGCCGGTCCGCCGGACTCAGGGCTGGGCCAAGAGTTACCAACCGCTACAGGCTGGCGCTTTTTCCTGGAAGACCACGTGGAGCCCCTCCAGACAGTGGGCTACACCATCTCCACCCGGGCCCGCGCCTGTCCTCGCTGTCGGGTAGCCATGCGCGAGAACCTGGTGGGCGACATCAACGTCGATCGCTGCGAGAAGTGCAACGGCATCTGGCTCGATCACGGCGAGCTCAAGCGCATCGTTTACAAGTACAAGCAGAACAGGGGTCTGACGGGGGACGAGAAGGTGGTCAGCGAGATCAAGGCCGGCCTGGAGGGCGACCGCACGTCGGCCCTGGGCAGCTTCCTGGGAGCGCTCAAGGGCCTGTTCCAGAAGTAGTCATGTTCCGAGCTGCGCTGCCTGGCCGGTCGAAGCTCCTTGCTCGGCCGTGCGACTCGTGAAGCTGAGCTCGTGCGACGCCCGAACAAACCTTTGCTGACCGACCGACTGCTCGAGCCGGTGCTGGCCAACCTGCACCGTGAGTATCCCGGCAAGATCATACACTCACTGGAGAGTGACGCCGACGCGCGCCCTCCGCGCCATCTCACACCCCTCTTCTTCGGTTGCTACGACTGGCATTCAGCCGTGCACAGCCACTGGTGCGCCCTCTGCCTGCTCGAGCGAGCCTCTGCCGAGTTGGCCGAGCAGGCGCGCTCACTTCTGGCCCTGAGCTTCACGGCCGAGAAAGTGGCGGGCGAGCTGGCCTACCTCGAGAGCCGGCCCGCCTTCGAGATGCCCTACGGCATCGCCTGGTTGCTGCAGCTCGCGGGTGATTTCCCCAACCCCGTGCTGCAGCCGCTCGAGCGGTTGGCAGCCGAGCGCTTCCAGGCCTGGCTTGAGAGTCTCCCCTATCCCATCCGCACCGGCGAGCACTCCCAGAGCGCCTTCGCAATGGGCCTGGCCTGGGACTGGGCGTTGCGGCGTGAGCATCCGTTGAGCCAGACCGTACAGGAGAGGGCCCTCCAGTTCTACCGCTCGGACCGGAGAGCGCCGCTGGCCTATGAGCCCTCAGCCCACGACTTCCTCTCTCCCGCCCTGGCCGAAGCCGACCTGATGGCCCGAGTGCTCGATCCCGGAGCTTACGCCGACTGGCTGGAGGGCTTTCTGCCCGAGGTTGATCTGCGCCCCGTGCACCCCGCCAGCCGCTCAGACGGTAAGCTGGTGCACTTCGACGGGCTCAACCTGAGCCGGGCGTGGATGCTGTGGGGGATGGCCCGGACTCTGCCCGAACATCATCCGCGCCGGGAGAGCCTGTTCGAGCGAGCGCGCGAGCACGGCCGGGCTGGCCTGAGCTGGCTGGAGGGAGCCACCTACATGGGGACCCACTGGCTGCCCAGCTTCTCGGTCTACTGGCTTCGTCGCTCAGGAGAGCTTTGAGCTGCGAGGGGCGCAGTCGGCCCGGAATCCCGGTCTCCCTGGCGAAACGGTCTTCATGAGATCCCTGCGAGGTTTGGTCCGGCTAGCGCTGGCGGTCTTCTTCGGTTTGGTCGGCTGGCTGCATCTGGCTCGGCCCGAGCCCTTCCTCCAGATCATGCCGCCCTACCTTCCCTGGCACCGCGAGTTGGTGCTCGGCTCGGGCGTGTGCGAAATCCTCGGCGGAGTGGGCCTGCTCGTTCCGCGGCTCGCCCGGACGGCGGCCTGGGGCCTGGTCGCCCTGCTGGTAGCGGTCTTCCCGGCCAACGTGTATATGGCCACCGACCACATCCAGGTGAATGGATTCCCTGCCGAGCCCTGGATGGCCTGGGCCCGGCTCCCCTTCCAGGTGCTCTTCATCGCTCTGTGCCTGTGGTGCACCCGACCGGAAAGGCCAGCAGCCGGCGGGTGACCGCGGCGCGAGCGGCGGGAGAAGTGCTGCAGCGAAATCTCCCTATGTCGAGAGGCACAGGCCGCGCCTCTAAGGCGCTGGCGGGGTCCAGCCCGGCAGCCCGGGTCAGGCTCCGCCGGGGAAAGGTGCACCCGACCGTTCACATTCCCCAAGATTTTGCAAAGGTGGCCCGGCTATGCTCAGGGCGTCGGAGGTGACGCCAGATGAACCGAAACGCAAACGTCTTCTACAGCTCGCACGTGGACGCGAGCCTGCTCAGCAACCTTCGCAGCGCGGGCATGATGTCAGCGCTGGTCGACCTGAAGAGCTTTCGTGTGAAGAGCTACTGGGCTAAACCCAAGCTCATGCTGCAGGATGGCTGGCGACTGGCCCCCAACTGCGACCCGCGGCGGGGTCCGCCCAACCAGTGGATCCTGGGCGACCACCTGAACGGCCAGTGCCTGACCTTCGACCGCGACCGGGGAGTGGTGCACCTGACCACCTATGTGCGCAATTACGGTCAGGAGATCGCTCTGGCACTCGAAACTGGCCAGGTCGTGCACAATCGGCTGGTGGACAATCATTAACAAATTGTCTCGGTGATGAACTTAAAAACACAGCTATGGCAGCGTTCTCGAGTTCATAAATCCTAGCAACCAGTTCACTTTCGTTAACAATCACCTGAGCTAAAGTTCCCTCAGCCCGCAAGAATCGGGCGACAAGATTGAGGAGGACTTTCCGGTGATCATTCATTCGCAGAATTTCAGCAACCAGGCGCGGGTCCAGCGGCCTCAAGGCGCCACTGCAGCGGCCGAGCCGCCGCTGCCCCATGACACGGTCACGACCTCGGGTCTGCCCGAGCACGTGCCCGGCGAGATCCTGGTCAAACTCCAGCCAGGCGGCTCGATGAATGACCTGGTGGCCGAGTACGACGCCCGGGTACTCGAGACCATCGCCATGCCTGGGGCCGGAGCCCAGGGCTCGACCGGCCAGCTTCTGCGCCTGGGCCTGCCCGAGGGAATGAGCACCGAGCAAGCCATGCAGGCCATGCAGGGCGACTCGCGAGTGTCCTATGCGGTGGCCAATGAGATTCTGCGGCTCGACGACGAGCCCGCTCCTCCCCCCGCGCCCGAGCCTCCCACGCCCGAGCCCGGGGTGCCGAACGACCTGGACTCGCGCCTCTGGGGCCTGAAGAACACCGGTCAGGACGGCGGCACGGCCGGAGCCGACATCAACGCCCTGGCGGCCTGGCAAGTCACCACCGGCAGCGCCCGGGGCCCGGTCATCGCCGTGGTCGACACCGGTATCAAATATGACCACCCGGACCTGGCCAACAACATCTGGACCAACCCGGGCGAGATCGCCGGCGACGGAATCGACAACGACGGGAACGGAGTCATCGACGACGTGCACGGCTACAACGCAATCACCGACAGTGGCAACCCCATGGACGACCAGGGCCACGGCACCCACTGCGCGGGCACCATCGCGGCCGAGGGCAACAACGGCCAGGGCGTGGTCGGCGTCAACTGGAGCGCGCAGGTGATGGCCGTCAAGTTCCTGGACCAGAACGGCAGCGGCAAGTTGTCCGACGCAGTCAAGGCTGTCAACTACGCCACCCGGATGGGGGCCCGCATCACCTCCAACTCGTGGGGCGGCGGGGGAGCCAACCAGGCTCTCAAGGACGCCCTGCAGGCCTCCGACGCGCTGCACATTTTTGCGGCCGGCAACGCCGGTGGCAACAACGACGTGCGCCCGGCCTACCCG
>QWHO01000054.1 GCA_021404945.1 bacterium CPR1 | reverse complement strand
TCGGTGCGCGGGGCCGGCCCGGGCGTGGGGGCAGGCTTGCCAGCATCGGTGCGCGGGGCCGGCTCGGGCGTGGGGGCGGGCTTGCCAGCAGCGGTACGCGGGGAGGACTTGCCGGCTTCAGAGCGCGGAGATTGCGTCGGCTTGCCAGAATCACCAGCTAGCTGACTTCCGTCGCGCGACTCCGCCCGGGGAGCGAGCTTTTCAGCCCGAGGAGCGGGAGACTCGTCGGCCGGGCGGTCGAAGCTCTGATTCTGGCTTGAATCACGGCCCTGACCCTTGGACCCCTCAACCCTTTGAGGAACACCCGCCCGGGCGCGTTTGGCCCCCTCGGACTCCTCGTGCTCGGCGGGTGGCTCGCTGCTGACCAGCTCGCGGTTGTCCTTTGGCCTGGCGGACTCAGGCAGAGTGCTGGGGTGGGCGGTGAATCCGCGCTCCAGGAACTTCTCGGGGGGAGTCTGGGGCTGCGGGAGGTGAACACGCTGACCGTCCTTGGTGCGCTGACCTCCGGGTAACTCCAACTGAGCGCCCTCGCTAGCTGGAGGCCTGGGCTCCGTTTTTTTCTGATCGGTTGGCTCGGGCAAGACCCGTTTGGCGACCGTGTCCAGGCTCTGGTCGCGCTGGACGGCGGGTTGCTGGGCCTGTTCCTTGGGAGGCGGTTGCTCGAACTCCTTGGACAGGTTCTGTCCAGCCTGGCTCAGCTTCCGGAGAAACTGGAGATTCTCCGCACTGAAAGAGTCTTGCTCGAATCCCCCCAGCTCGGCCATGAGCTCGCTGGCCTCCCGGTGAAGGGCCTCAGCATCTGCACGGGAGCCCGATGAGACCACCGCATTCCAACGATCAGCCAGCTGCTGGCTTCGTTCGATCATCTCGTTGCGGCGGGAGATGGTCTCCGTCTGCTTACGGGTCTGAGCTTCTCGCTCCTGATGAAGCTCGGCATTCTTTTGCGCCTCGCGCATTGTATCCGAAAGGCTGGTCTCGTTCCTGGGCTCCGGGAAGAGAGGCTTGGGAGTCAGGACCGTCTCACGCGGGATATCGCGCAGGATACTCTCATAACCGGTCTTCAACTTGTCGGAGGTCACCAGTTTCGAGATATCCGGACCCTTCGAGCCATCCAACAGGGATCCGGTCCCTGGCTTGCCCGGCAGGTTCGTCAGATTGAGGTTGCTTGTAGAGTTGGCGATTATCTGGCCAAGAGAGGACATGCCGAGCATTAAGAAAGCCAACCTTGCAGACCTCCAATGGCGATAGCTGGGTAGATTATCCCTCCCTTCCGCCTCTCAGTCTAGCAGAGCCTGACAGGCGGAGACGGGCGAGAATCGCCAGCGCCTGGCCGAGACCGAGGAATCCACAGGCCGAGCAGCCGTTCCAGCACCCGGGTCAGTCGACCCGACGTTCATCAACTGTTCATCTGGTAGGCGCGAATTCAACGCTCCCGCGACGCCCCGGATCCCCGTAGAGAGACGCCGGCGCCGTCTCATGAGGCAGACAGATTCGGAGGTTACCGTGAACGCGAACTTCTTCAACGAACCACCACAGAGTCCGGAGGATGAGACGAAGGCTCTGCAGCTCTACTTTCGCCAGTTGCTCGAATGCGAGGAGATGGAACAGGCCGCTGAGGTACTCCTTCAGCTGGCAGAGATCTCCGATACCCAGGTCCGGGCCGGAATGCACGAGGTGACGAGGCTCGGGCAGCTGGAGCAGATCATGGAGAAATTGGGACAGGGAGACAGCTGGATGCGGCTGGCTCGGGTCTCCGTGCTCCAAGGGCTGCGCAACCTGGCCCGTCCCAGCACAGCAAGCCCCGCAGCCGTCTGGGCCGAGCAGCCTCGGGCTGAGCTGTTCGGTGCCCTGCGCCTGAGCTACCAGTGCCGAACCTTAACCCCGGAACGCTGGCCCAGCGCCAAAGCGATGCGGCTCTTCGCTTACCTGGTCGGACGCCAGGGAGCACCCGTCAGCTGCGCGGCCGCCATCGAGATGCTCTGGCCCGAGTTGACGCCCGGTCGAGGCAGATCGTCACTACGCAACTGTATCTATCAGATCCGCTACGCGCTCCGTGATCTGCTGGGCCTACCGGGAGAAGGTCTGCTACGCTGTCGCGTGCAGGATGCCCTCAGCCTGGATTCGCGTTTTGAAACCGACGTGGACTCCTTCGAGCGGGCCGCCGAGCAAGCCCGCAAGCTCCAATACCATCAGCCACTGGAAGCTTTGCATCTGGCCAGTTCGGCAGACAGCCTCTATCGGGCCCCGTTCCTCGAGGGATTGGAGGATGCCTGGATCCAGCCGCTTCGAGCACGCCTGGCGGCTGCCCGGGGCAATCTACTGCACGTGCTGACCAACTGTCAGCTGACCCTGGGCCATCCCCAGTTGGCTGAGCAGACTGCGCGACGCGCTCTGCAGCATGACGACCTTTGCGAGCAGGCCTGGGCCGATCTGCTGGCCGCTCAGATCGGCCAGGGTCGAGAGTCGGAGGCCCGACGCCTTTATCGCGATGCGGTGGCCCATTTCCAGAGCGAGCTGGGATTCCGGCCCACCGTCCTGGGCGAGGCATACGACCGGCTCCTGGCCCCACCCGCCTTCCGCAAAGTTAGTTAAATCAATCAAAAGGAGCCCTACAAATGAATATCGCAACCTGCACGAACAGCAATCGCATCCACATCCCCCTGCCGTCCGCGAGCCAGATTCCCCAGGATGCCTCCACCGAAACGGTCGACCGCGTCGAGCGAGGAATCGTTTTCGAGGCCGCCAGTCGCACGATCGGAGTGGTCAGCGGCCTTGCCCTGACCTTCAACCGGATGATCGTGGGCGGATGCGCCGGGGCCGGCCAGGGTATCGTCAAGGCTACCGGTCTCAAGGACGACCAGGCGGACCTCGCTTTCAAGGTCGCCATGACAGCGAACCTGGCGGCTACCGGAGCCCTGGCTGGGGGCTGCGGCTATGGGGCTCTGGCCCTCAGCCCTGTCCAAGGTGCCGCTGCGGGCGCGGTCACCAATGCCCTGATCGGGGCCCAGGACTGGAAATCGGCTGCTCCGACTTTCCAGCAGCAGATCCGCGCAAGCGCCGACGAGTGGGTGGGGGCCAGCCTGGCCAAACTGCCCGAGCCGATCTCCCAGGGCCAGGGCATTGCTGCGAATGTGGCTCGGGGACTGGTGGGTGAGGTCGTGGGGCTGTCGGCCGGCGTGTTCGCAAGCAGTGCGGCTGCCCCCCAGAGCTTTCAGGCCGGATATGATTGGGGTACTCGCAATGTCGAGCGCCTGGCTAACTGGATGGCTCCGGCTTGCGACCAGCACACGGCATAACGCACCCAAGTGGAGGCACGAGGAGAGCCAGCAGGCTCTCCTTCTTCCTTTCTGGGGCAGCAATCGAGCTCGAGTCGCGCCAATCAAAACAGTGGGATCACGTGACCGAGTCACAACCTGTTGAAGAAGAACTGCCAATCCGCTCCATCCGCCCTTACCGGTCTGGCAGCGTTACCGGGCCGAGCAGGCGGTATACCGCCCGGTGGGAACGGTAACGCCGGGAGACCGGTATCAGTCCACCCCCTCCGCCCTTACCGGTCTGGCAGCGTTACCGGGCTGAGCAGGCGGTATACCGCCCGGTGGGAACGGTAACGCCGGGAGACCGGTATCAATCCGCTCCATCCGCCCTGGCTGACCGCTCGCCCGAACGCGCCCGAAGGCCGAGCGGTCCGTCCCGGTTTACAGCTCGGGGTCCTCCAAGACGTCTCGATGACAACCACAAGTCTCTGGCAAGGCATGATCGCCCAACCCGAGCAACCAAGGAGGATTTCTTATCATGACCATCACCAGCCCCGCCCTTCCCAGGATGGCATCCCGGGCTCTAGCTCCAAGCGAGCCTCCCCCGGCTCCCGAGCCCACTCCCCCGCCCGCGCCCCCACCGCCCGAGCCGAAGAGCCACTTTCGCGACAGCGCCCGCAGTGGCCGTCGTGACCTTCTCTTCGCAGTCGCACTGGCGGCCGGGACGCCCGGAGTGCTTCCGCCCACGGCCGGCAAGCTGGTGGGAGGAATCGTGGGCGGACTGGGTCTCATCTCGGGCTATGGCGAGTTGCGCGAAGGAATGCGCCGTTCCGACGTGCACCAGGTGCTCGACGGCGCGCTCCACATGGGGATCTCGATCTCCCTGCTTGCGGTGGCGGCCGTCTCCAGCCCTCTGGTAGGGGCCTTCCTCAGCACCGGGGGTTACACGCTGCTGGGCACTAAGATTCTCTACGACCATCCCAAGGACGCTCTGGACGTGGTCGCCCTGCAGCCGCTGGGGCTGGTCCGGGATGCAGGCCGCAGCGTGTGGCTCGATCTCCGGCCGGAGCCCAAGCTCGAGACACCCGAGAAGCCCGAGACACCCGAGAAGCCCGAGAAGCCCCAGAAGCCCGAGAAGCCCCAGAAGCTCGAGAAACCCGAGCACACCGAGCAGCCCGGGACATCCGAGAAGCCCGCGCCGCCCACAACGTCGGCCAGGCAGGAGAAACAGCCATGAACATGACCATCACCAGCCACCCCTCCCCGGCCTTTGGCGGGGCAAGCACCATATCCCGGTCTGCCCGGCTGGCCGAGGGAGCCGCGGGGGCCATCGTCGGCGGCCTGGTGGATGGCGTCGGGATCGGCGGAGCCACGCTGATTCGCACCCCCCAGCTGGTGGCCAAGGCTTACAGCGACCTGTGGACCTCGGAAAAGACCCTGGCCTATAAAACGACGACCTCCCTCATCATCCCGGCCGTGGCCCTGCTGGCCACGCCCCTGGCGACGGCCGTGGGATTGGCCGTGGGTGCCTACCAGGGAGCCCGGGAGGGCTATGCCAACGGCCTGCCGGTGGCCGCCCAGCGCTCGGTGGACATGGTTGTCTCCTATGACCAGTTCCTTCAGGACACTTTGAAAGGCTGATTGAGCATGTGGGAGCCGATCGACCAGGAAGCGGTCGAGCTGGCCCGCCAGGAAATCAAAGTGCGCATCTCTCAGGGCGCCATCCGCGACCTGCCCCCCCAGAGCTCGGCTGATCTCACGAAAACCGACGACGGCATCTAGCACCAGAAACTGGTGCGCATCCCGGGCGCCTGACCCAATCCGTAGAAACGAATTTAAGGAGGAAACCAATGAACGTTACCCAAACCCATCGGGAGCTGGGCGCGCATCGTCCCGGCGAGCTTCTGGTGCGACTCAACGAGGGAGCCAGCCTGGCAACAGATGTGGCCGGCGACCTCGAGGCTCAGATCGTCGATCGATTCGAGCTCCCCAACCCCGGCTCCAGCCTGGACGGGAGAGCCACGGTGCTGCACCTGAAGCTGCCCGAGTCCACCAGCACCGAGCAGGCCATGGACAAGCTGGCGAACGATCCTCGGGTCCGCTACGCGGTCCCCAACCACATCTTCGAGCTCGACGTCCAGGAGCGCAGGCCCGACGACCTCTCCCACGAGTTGTGGGGCATGCAGGCCATCCACGCTCCCGAGGCCTGGGCCGTCACCACCGGATCGAACAGCGGGCCGGTCATCGCGGTGCTGGACACCGGCGTGGATGTCACCCACCCCGATCTGATGTCCAACCTGTGGACCAATACGGGCGAGATTCCCGGCAATGGGATCGACGATGACGGCAACGGCGTCGTCGATGACATCCACGGCTACAATCCCAACGACAACTCCGGCAATGTCCAGGACGGGCACCGCCACGGCACGCACACCGCCGGCACCATCGGGGCCGTGGGCAACAACGGACAGGGCGTGGTGGGAGTCAACTGGCAGGCCCGCATCATGGCCATCAAGATCTTCGACGATAACGGCCGGACCAGCGCCGCCAGCATTATCAAGGGACTCGAGTATGCCAACAAGATGGGGGCCCGCATCACCTCCAACTCATCGGGCGGGACCCAGTACAACGATGCGATCAAGGACACCTTTGCGGGCTCTACGGCTCTGCACATCGCGGCTGCCGGGAACAGTCGCACCAACACCGACCTGAAGGGTCACTACCCCAGCACCTACGACCTTCCCAACATGGTGAGCGTGGCGGCCACCACACGCAACGACTCGCGGGCCAGTTTCTCCAACTACGGGGCCGTCACGGTGGACCTGGCCGCTCCCGGGCAGGACATCGTGTCCACCGTCCCGGGGGGCGGAACCGAGTCTCTCAACGGCACCTCCATGGCCTGCCCCCACGTCAGCGGCGTGGCCGGGTTGATCGCCACCCTCTACCCCCAGGCCAGCAACGAGGAGATCAAGAAGCGCCTGCTTTCGGGCGTGGACCAGGTCGAGTCCTTGCAGGGCGTGGTGGCCACCGGCGGACGTTTGAACGCGGCCCGCAGCCTGGAGGACGATAAGACCCCCCCGGGTACTCCCGGCCAGTTCCAGGTCCAGTCCAGCGACTCGCGCAGCCTGACCCTGACCTGGATCGCCCCGGGGGACGACCAGAGCCAGGGCACGGCCTCCCGTTACGACCTGCGCGTCAGCGACCGGCCCATGACCGATGAGGAGAGCTTCCAGAAAGCCCGGGCCGTGCCCGTGTCCGGTCCGCGCTCGGGAGGCAGCCGCGAGAATCTCGTCCTGCCCGTGCGTCCCTCGGAGTTGGCCCAGGAGGTCTATGTGGCCCTCAAGGCCAGCGACAACGTGGGGAATATCTCGCCGATGGTCAGCGCCCGGGGCCAGGTGATAGCCTCGCAGAAAGCCTTCCAGGACGAGGGACCTTCCTCGTGGACCATTCAGGGCGACTGGGCCCAGGTCGAGGGGGACGTCTGGACCGATAGCCCGGGCGGGGACCTGGTACCCGGCAAGAACAGCGTTCTCTCCAGCCAGCCCTTCTCGCTCAAAGGCCTGAAGAACGCCACGCTGGTCTTTGACGCCAAACACGACCTGGACGACAGCGGTGGCGACGTGGTCTGGGTCCAGGTCAGCAAGGACGGCGGCCGCAACTGGTCTCCGGTCGGCTCGCTCACCGGCCGGTCGGACTGGCAACCGCACGGGATGGACCTGTCTGCCTACGACGGCAAGAACATCCAGTTCCAATTCACGCTGATTTCCGGCGGCTTTGGCCGGCGCGATGGGATCTACCTGAAGGGCCTCAAAGTTCTGGGCGAGCCGCGCTAAATTATTGCGCTCGCACTTTGGTCTTGCACATTGGCACAATCTAACGAACGCGCCGGAACTGCGTTCCAGCGCGTTGTAAAGTGCAAGACCAAAGGCCTTGCACTTTACAAGTCCGGCCGCAACCCCCCCATGTGGTGTCGGAGGGGCTACGCCCTCGGGGGCCCCTACCCCCGCCTCCGCCACCACAAGATATTCTAGGCGGCAGGGCTTCCAGCACAACTGTTGGGCGTCGCGCAGCCGGAAAACCGTGTCAACGGGGTTTCCGGCTGCGCTCCCAGGCTCTCTTGCCTGAAAAAGGTGCATATCAGAATGAAAGGGACGCGCCTGGGCGCCCGGCTTGCGAGGTGCTGCGGCTGCCCCACAAGAAGCGGCGCATGACCTCGCGACAGGAGCGCGCACCTCGCCCTGAGCGGCGTAGACTCTCCTCCAGGGCGCGCAGCGTTGGAAAAACTGCTGATCGCTTGCGACTTCCCTCTCAAGGGAACCTCTCTCAAGAGTCAGAATTTAACATCTGTTACCAAACGGATACCCCGGTTGTATCCATCTTGTCACCGGCACCCCTTAGAGTGATAACAGGCACAACAAGGGTCGGAGGATTTCCAGCTTGTCGTCGATTCGTGAAGTCCAGGCATCGCAGAGCAACGCCGTACGAAGCCCCTTTGCCCTCTCTCAGGTCACCACCGGGAACCCTGTGCAGTCGTCGCCCCCCGCAATCCGAGGGGATGTCGGGGCGGCGGTACATCCACTGGACGTGGCCGTGCAGCCGACGCCGGTTCATCAGCTTTGGGCTGCGGTTCCTCCGGGCGGCGTGGGCTCAGCGGGCGGGTGGGGTATCGAGGCCCCTGAGCCACGCCCGTTCTTCGAGGGCTTTCTCGAAGGCCAGGTCCCGGGCGACGGCGGTCTTCAGACGATGGCCTATCCGTCCGACAGTGACGCCGACGGCGGCCGGCCTGGCATCGAGGCTCCCGAGCCCATCATTGTGACCATGGCCTACCCCTCCGACAGTGACGCAGACGGTGGCAGGCCCATCGGCATCGAGGCCCCCGAGCCCGGCCCCCGTCCTGGCATCGAAGCTCCCGAGCCCCGTCCGCGGCCCTGGCCCATCGGCATCGAGGCCCCCGAGCCCGGCCCCCGTCCTGGCATCGAAGCTCCCGAGCCCCGTCCGCGGCCCTGGCCCATCGGCATCGAAGCCCCCGAGCCCGGCCCCGGACCGAGTCCTGGCATCGAGGCTCCCGAGCCATTCCGCAAACCGCACTGGTTTGACCTGGCTCGTGGCGCAGGCCCCGAAGTCTGACCTCTATCACTCGCTGACGCTGGGCCCCGTCGGCCCCGCCATGCAAGAAAGGCCTTCAGGTATTGGTTCTACTCGTTTCCGACTCCAGCGACCATCCGGCTCTTCGAAGGGTGGCCGAGGAGGTCGAGAAGCGCGGGGCCGCCGTCTCGGTGTATTGCAGCGACTTGTTCCCGAGCCACCAGTCGTTATCGGTGCACTGCGGAGCCGAGCGGACGGACGCCTGGATCGAGACAGCCAACGAGGCAATCGATTTCGATCAACTGGGCTCGATCTTCGTGCATCGCTTTGCACCCGGGGCGCCCAATCCGGAGCTTGATCCTACCCTGGTTGCGCTGTCGGTAGCGACCTCTCGCTCAGCTCTGTCGAATGCCATCGAGGCTCTACCGATCCGCTGCGTGAACCCGATCTGGTCGGCCTCGCTGGCGCAGTCGAGGCTGCTTCAAGCGCAGACGGCGCGGTGCGTGGGGCTGCCTGTGCCCGAATCGGTGGTAACCAACTCTTTGAAGACCGCCCGGGAGTTTGTGGCTCATTACGGGGCGGGCGTGGTGCGCTGGCTGATCCCGGCCTTGCCGTCCGCCGAGCCGGGTCCCGGGGTGCACCGCGCTCAATGCCTGACCGAGGAACACCTCCAGGCGGACTCGGTGGACTTTCGCTTCGTGCCGCGCCTGATTCAGCGCTATGTGCCCAAGCGTCGGGATATCCGGTGCGTTTTTGTCGATGGTCAGGTCTTCGCGGTCAGCCTGGAGGATTCTGACGCGCGGGGCGTGGACTGGAGGCGTGGCGCCACCCGGCCCTGGCAGGCCTGCTCCCTCAACACGGCTCAGAACGATGGGATTCAGAGCTTGATGAAGTCTCTCGAACTGACGTTTGCGACTCTGGATTTCGCCGACGACTTTTTCCTCGACCTGAATCCTTACGGGGAGTGGTTCTGGATGGAGAGGTCGCTTGGTCTCCCCATTGCCAGCGCCCTCGCGGACTGCCTTCTGCGGTGAGCGACCGCGAGACCCTGAGGCAGCTGCTCACTCAGCACGCCTTCCTCTCCGCTTCGCCCGGCAACCCACTCGCCTATCGGGGTGGGGGCGGGAGTCCGCCCTGGATCCTCTACACGTGGGACGTAAGTCTGGATGGACGGGCTACCCCCGTGCTAGGTCGCTGCCTTTGGGAACGGCTCAAGGACTTCCGCGCCCGCCAGGTAGCCAGTTACGGCTATACGGGCCTGCCCCTGGTCGTGGCCTGCCTGAGCCAGGCGACCGAGCCCCTTGGCGCCCTCTCGATCCGCACGGAGCGCAAGACCCACGGCAGCCTGCGCAAGATCGATGGGCCGGGTGATCGGGAAATTCCGGTCGTGGTGATTGATGACAGCCTGGTGTCCGGAAGCTCGATGCTCGAAGCGATCCGTTCCCTGGAGGAGGAAGGCTTCACGGTGGAGGGGTGCCTGGCCCTGGTGGGTTTTAAACACCGCGGCGGGGTTGATTTGCTGCGGGGCCTGGGATACCGCGTGGAGATCTTGTACGATGTCCACCAGGACCTCGGGAGAGAGCACCCAGAACTCATCCCACCCTATCGAAACGTCGTCTTCGGCCCGGAGATTTTGCCGGAAGGCCTTCATCCGGCCGTCGCAGTCCGTGAGACGGCTCGCATCCTCCTCGGCACGGGCCAACTTCCCCAGCCTCCGCGGGCTTTTGACCGGGTATACGATGGGCGGGGCGGCGTCTTTGTGAGTTTACGTCAAATCTCGACCGACCAGAAACTGGCCCGTCTGGGATACTGGCTGTTCGACTCGGCAGAGAGCGTCCCGGGCAGAGATCTGGTGGTTGCGACCGCGATGACCCTGGCAGGCCTCGAGTTGGATCTCAGCGCAGTGAAAATCTGCGTGACCTTCTTCGGGCCGCTGGAGCCGACCCTGCCCGCCGACCTGGACTACTGGAACCGGGGGCTGGTGGTGAGGAGCACGGACCTGCCCTACCGCGTCGGTGGCGCCCTCCCGAACACCGAGGTGTTTACCGACGAGCTCGAGCAATATCGGCACGCCCGCTTCAAGAACGCCGGGCTGGGGGTGGAGGAGCCGCACGTGCTGCTGACGCACACGCTGACCAAGTGCGTCGAGCCCGGCCATACCTGGCCCTCCTTCGGAAGCCCGAAGAGCGAGGAGCCGTCCTGGCTGAGCGACCGCCAGCTGGCTGACCGGATCACACAGCGAGCCCTGCAGCACCTGGAATCGCTGGCCACCGGGAGCGAGCCGGAGGGCGAGCCCTTACCCGAGGACCTCCTGGGGCAGCCCTTGTTCGGGCTCTCCGTTTCTCTCTACCGAAACGGTCTGGCTGGATGCGGAGTGAGTTACGAAGGGAGCCTGGACGAATGCCTGCGCCGGGCGGCGCGAACCGCGCTCCTTGAGGACGAACGCTACCTCGAGCGACGGCGAGGCGTCCCGGTCCGAGGGTTTGCGGTGCTGGTAAGCCTGCTGTATGAAAAACTCTGGCTTGGAGAAGGGGGCACCGAGTGCGCTTCCCGCCTGCGCCGTGGACTCGACTCGCTGGCCCTGGCCACACCCGATCGGCAGGCCCTCTTTCTCAATCACGTCAGCGTGCACCGCAGCTGGGACTTTCGCGCCACGGCCGAGCAATTGCTCTTCAAAGCCGGGCTTCCTCCGAAGGCGACGGCCCACTGGACCCTTCTTCCAACCATCAGCTGGCTCCGGAGAGGCGATAAGCTCTGGGGGCTCGATTTCGGCTTCCCGCGTCGCTCGACTGGCGCACGGACGCTCCTGGACAACCCGGCCCCGCTGGCGCGCTTTCTGGCAAAGAACAACGACGGCTTGCCAATTCTCCGGGTTGAGGTTTGCACGGGTCACTCGCAGCCGCAGGGAGCGCCCGCAAAACGGCTGCATGCGCTTTGGGCCCTGACTCGAGCGGCCCGTCTGCTGAACGACGAAAAGCTTGCCCGGGCAGCAGAGATCGGCCAGCAAACCTGCCTCGAGTTGCTCACGCCGGCGGGTCTGGCGGGCGGCTCTCGTCTGGCCGATGCTCTCCTCATGCTCGTGTTGCTCGAGAGTCCCGAGGAGCACGAGGCGGAGGCCGTTCTGGCGGAGCTTCTTGGGCGGCTCATCCAAAACGACGGACGAATCGTGGAAGGACCGCGAGCTAGAGGAGTCGAGCTGGAGCTCGATTGTCTGAGCGGCGCCGTCCTCCTTGGTTTAATCACGAGGGCCCACAGGCGCAATCTCCCGTTGCCGGATCTCGAGAGCAGCCTGACCTTCTACCGTCGTCGCTTCCGTCTGTGCCATCCCTGGGCGATGGTCGGCTGGCACGCGCAAGCCTGGAGTCTGGTGCCCGAGGCGGCCGATCTGGTGCAAGAAATGGCGGACTGGGCCGAGGCCCTGCAGCATCGCGCAAGCGGCGCCTTTCTGTGCGACCTGGATCCAGACGGATTCAGTTTCCACACCGGGTTTATCGCAGAGGGAATGGCTCGGGCCGGTCGCTGGAAGTCGTGCGAGAATGCCTTCCGATTCTTGGAGCGACTGCGCTTGCGACCCGAGGACGCGCCTCTGCTGGCCTCGCCCGACTTCGTGGGAGGAGTCCGGGGCTCGCTGAACAGGGCCGAGGTTCGCTGTGACTATGTCAGTCACGCCCTGACGGCCGCGCTCAACTACCTCGACAGCCGAGCAGAACCTGAAGAAGGCTCAAGGAAGATTTAGCCCGTGGCGTTCCATAGCCATTGAGCAGGCCAGGCGGGCCTCCCGCAAGGCTCCAGCCGGGGAGGCAAGCTGGCTCGGGCGGGATGCCGGTCAAGAAGAAGCATCGCTCCCGATCGGCTCTTCCCTCAACGACCACGATCGCGGCTCAGCCGGACGTCAGCCCTTCCTGCGATCGCTCCTTGGACAGCCGAAAGAGAATTGAGAGCGGCAGGGATGAGAACCGCGGAGCGACCGCGGCCGCTGCCGGCGGCTCCGGCTCGACCAGGTGAGTCACCGTAAACCCCGCCCCCCGGAAGATCTGGAAGTAATCGGTCAGGGTGCGCGGAAAGAAGGTGATCTTGGAATGGTAGCCCGGTTGGAAGAAGCCCCGCGGAGAGCGGTCGAAATACCCCCCCACCACCCGGCAGACGGAATCCTCTGCCAGCGGACTGTCGGGCGGCTCGATCACAGCGGCGGATACCGGTCCGGCGAAGCAGGGATGGCTGAAACTGACCACGGCCGCGCCAGCTGGACGCAAGACGCGGTGAAACTCCCGTACGGCTGCGCTCGCATCCGAGCAATACATCATCACATTGTTTGCCACCACGCAATCGAAGCTGCCCGACGCGAGCATTCCCATGGAGCAAACCGAGCCCTGGATGTACTCGATACCGTCCGGTTGAGCCGTGCGGGCGCGCTCGTGCAGTTTGTGCGAGAGCTCCAGGCTCACGAGGCGCCCCGGGCCCTGGCGAAACATCAGGCGACTGAGATAGCCCTCCCCGGCCCCCGCGTCCAACACGTCCTTGCCGGTCAGTGGGCCCATCAAGTCCAGCAGGCTCGGATCGCTGACCCGACGAGCCGCATCGCCAAAATTACCCAGGCTCTGCGTCCAGGCCTCGGCGTTACCGCTCCATTGAGCTTCCACATCGGCGTACTCGGGGCTCTCGAGGGCAGGGAAGAATCCATCCCCGGGTTGGAAGCGCCGCACCAGCCCCGGTGGATCGGGTACCAGGCGTCGGGCGCAGTCGAGCCCGTCCCTGGCCGCGTGGGGCTCGCCGCAGTAAGGGCACAGGTCGCCCAGGGCACAATGAGAGCAGAAAAGATCGTCCTCCTCAGGACAGTGGATCAGTCCTGCAAAGTGGTGGACGGTCAGGCAGAGCCCACACTGGTAGCGCCAGTGGCGATGGCATCTGGGCCGAGCGCTGTAGAGGTCGAAGCAGGCTTCACTCGAGCAGTAAGCGCAGCGCACGCCAGAGTGCTTTGGGAAACCGGGTCGGATTCCTGGTCGACGCCAATTGAAAGTCGTTTACGTGTTTTTAGCGTCACTTCGAGACCTCGGCTGGCAGCCCGGCCAAACCCAGCCGCGTGGCTGCAGAGCTGGGAATCCAGACTCTCCTGAGCCACGACACCGAGGACTACCGAGCCTCGGGCTCCTATCGCTGAGGAGAGAACGACTGTTCTGGAGGCCTCCCCGAGGCAGAATTCGACTCAAGCTCACAGAAATCCAGGAGCAGAAGCTGGGCGAGTGGGGGCCTGTCCTCACAACGCCCGGCATTACCTTTATTTCTTGGCGTCGGGTACCTCGGCGACCACTCGGAACCCCGTGTAGTTGCTGCCCCGGTCGGGTCGGGCGTGGGCTCTGGCCGCCGAGCGGCAGTTCCAGGCGTAGCTGAACCAGCCTCCGCCCCGCAGGACGCGCTCGGATCCCTTCTCGGGCCCGCGCGGGTCCTTCTCGGTCTCGCCGGAGTAGGGGCCGTAGTAGTCCAGACACCACTCCTCGACGTTCCCGTGCATGTCGAGCAGACCGAACAGGTTGGCCGCGCCCGTCTCCCCCACCGGGGCCGCAGACAACCTGGGCTCGCTCAACACGGGTCCCTCTCCATAAGCCTGGGTGGGATTGTAGATGGCGACCTCGGGGCTGATGGTGGGCCCGAAGCAGAAGGGAGAGCTGGTACCGGCCCGGCAGGCATACTCCCATTCGGCCTCGGTCGGCAGGCGGTAGGTGCGCCCCGAAAGCCGGGAAAGGCGACGGCAAAACTCCAGGGCGTCCTCATAGCTGACCGACTCGACCGGGAGCTGGTCCCCGCGAGATTCGGAGGGCTCGAGCACCAGGGGGATCTTCTCCTGGGGAAGCCCGGCCACCGCCTTCCACTGCTCCTGGGTGATCTCGCGTCGGCCAATGAAAAAAGAGCTGAGCTGGACGGTGTGAGGAGGCCCTTCATGGGGCTCCGACTCGGGCTCGAGCTCGGGCACCCCCATGGTGAAATCTCCACCCGGCAACAGCACCATTTCGATGGCATCCGAGCCCGTCAGCGTCTCAGCGTAGCCCTGGGCTTCCCCGGCTTCGCTCCCGAGAATGCGGCCGGTGTTGTTAAGGGTGGGAGCCTCGAAGGGCATCGGGTAGAGCGTCAATGGCGTCGCCGAGGGCCCCGGGTCGGGCCTGGGGCCTTTCCAGAGCAAAACCCCCACGACCAGGACAAAGAGCACCGACAGGGCCACCAGACCCGCCACCAGGGCAGGGGATACCCTCCGGGGAGGCGGCGGCGGCAAAGGCTCCGGGGCCGGCACGGGCACAGGCTCGAGCTCGATGGTGCCCTTCTTCTTCTCCGGGCGCTTGAAGGGCTTGATCTCCATCTCGACGGGCTCGGGATCGGGCGCAGGGGCGGGCTCTTCTTGCTCCTCGGCCTCGGGAGACTTCCCATCGAGCCACTCCAGAATCTGCCGCTCGGTCCAGCGGGTGGACGGCTCGGGCCGAAAACAGGCGATGAAGAGCTCTCGCCAGTCATCGGACAGCCCCTGGTCGAGGTTGGGGCCCTCCTGCTCGGACCGGTAAGCCAGCTCGGAGGGAGTGGACCCGGCCAGGTGCGCAAACGGATGGTGCGAGGTCAGGGCCTCGTGCAGAACGCAGGCCAGGCTCCAGACATCGGAGGCCGGCACGGGTCGACCCAGAACCCCTTCCGGCGCACCGTAGTGCAGGGTGTCCGAGCCCGCTTCGAGTCGCACCAGATGCCCTTTGATCCGGGGCAGCTCATAGTCGGAGAGCTTCCACACCTCCACCGACTGCACCACGTTGCCGGTGCGAAGCTCACCGTGCACGCGACGATGGATGTGCAGATACTCCAACGCTTCGGCCAGGCTGCGGGCCAGGTTGCGCACCTCGTTCTCGGGCATCTGGCGCACACGGGCCAGGTGACGGCGCAGCGTGTTGTTGCCCAGCTCCACCACGCAGTAAATGCGCCTCTCCTCTTCCTCCAACTCGCCCAGGGCCTGCATGGCCACCAGGCCCGGGTGCTTGAGGCCCAGCAGCGACTGCAGCTCTTCATTGACCTCATCGCGAAGGGCGTTGGGCTTGAGCTGGAAGATCTTGACCGCGCACCGCCCCACTCCCCGACCCATGGCCAGGATCTCGGCTTCGAAGACCCGGCTGAACTGTCCCGACCCCTGATACTGGGCCAGTCGGAAGCGTCCATGCAGCTCGAGCCCGGTCAGCTCCTCAGGCTCGATCACAGCTGCTTTCGCATGCGCCGGTGCCAGATGCCGGCGTCGAGGAAAGTCTCGCCCTCAGCGGAGTAACCCAGCCGCTCGTAAAAAGCGATCACAGCCAGTTGGGCATCGAGGTACAGCTCGCAGAGACCCATGTGGCCCGCCTGCTGCTCCAGAAACCGCATCAGCTCGACCCCGGTCCCCTGGCCGCGCGCCTGGCTCAAAACTGCAACACGCCCGATCTTGCCTCGGGCTCCGTTTCTCACGAGCCGGGCCGTGCCCAGCAACCGCTCGTCCTGAAAAGCCATCGCATGGTGAGCCGAGCCGTCATGCTCGTCGCGCTCGAGCTCGGGAGGCACGCCCTGCTCCTCCACAAAGACCATGTGGCGCAACTGCAAGGCCTGCTCGAACTCGGGCTGGTCGGCCAGGATCAAACGGCAGGTCACCATGGGCGGCAGCTTTGCCCACCGCGCCGCCAAATCCTACACGGGGCGGAGGATTCCCGCCCCGGTGGCCGAAAACGCGGGCCGCGAGAATGTACCTCGAGAAGATTCTGAATACGCGTCGGCAGTCGAGCGAATTTCAGTCAGGTCCGGCCCGCCAGCGCGAATTCGAGCAGGCGGCCGCGGCGGCCGGGCCGGTCCGCGACTTTGCCGCCGCTCTCAAGGCGGGCCCCTGGCCCCGCATCATCGCCGAGATCAAGCGGTCCTCTCCCTCACGAGGGGTGCTCAACCGCTCCCTCGACCCGGCCGACCTGGCCCGCCGCTATGCGGCCGGAGGCGCTTGCGCCCTGTCGGTTCTGACCGAAACAGAGCACTTCCAGGGCCACTCCGCCGACCTGAAGTCCGCTCGCCAGGCCGTCGAGTTGCCCGTCCTGCGCAAGGATTTCCTGCTCGAGCCCTGGGAAATTTATGCTTCGCGCGCCATGGGGGCCGACGCCGTGCTGCTCATCGTAGCCGCCCTGAGCGACGAGCTGTTGGCAGAGATGCAATCGCTGGCCCGCAAGCTGGGGATGGCCGCCCTGGTCGAAGTGCACGACGAGGCCGAGCTGGAGCGGGCTCTCCCCCTCAGCCCCTCCCTGGTCGGAATCAACAACCGCAACCTGACCAGTTTTCAAGTTGACCGGAAAATCTCTCAGAAACTGGGAGCGCGCCTGCCCCCCGCGGTCGTCCGGGTCAGCGAGAGTGGATTCTTCAGTCGTCTCGAGCTCGAGGAGCTGCCGGAAATGGATGCCTTTCTGGTAGGCGAATCGCTGGTGACAGCAGAAGATCCGGCTCTCGCTCTGCGACGGCTGCGGGAAGGTCAGGAGAACTCCGTTGAGGCATAGGAAACGATGTTAGTGGATTACGCTCGCAAGCTTTTCGGGAGATCGGCTCGCCCGGGTCCTCCGGCCGCCTCCGCAGGCCAGCATACACCGTCCGGGCGCCCGAGCCGCCTGGCCCTGAGCCTCATCCTGGCCTTCTGGCTGCTGGTCTCTGGCGCACCGGCTCAAGAGCCCGACCAGCCCCCGGCGGGAGCGCCCAACACCACGGCCGTGCCGGCCCCGGCTGTGCCTGCCTCTCAGCCCACCTCGACCCCGGGCTCCCTGCCTCCCCTGGTGCTGCCAGACATGCCCGATGCCCCCCCCGACCCGGATGAAGATTTCGAGCCGACCGAGATGTCTCCCGACGAGCCTCCCGCCGATGCGACCCGGCCCGCTCCCCTGGCCCCGCGGCCCATGCCGGCGGGCCCGGTCGTGGTCAAGGCCAATCTTCCCGTGGGCAATGCCGCCCTCTTCGAGATCCTCTACGATGACAAGCTGGTCGGTTTCTCGATGTATCAGGTGACCGGCTCCATGGGCCTGGCGGGGGAGCAGTACTACATCCTCGATTCGCGCGGCCGCATCAAGCTGGGCGTGGGAGGGGTGACCGACACCGTCTTCCAATCCAAGCTGATCGTGGAGAAGAAGACCCTGGAGCCGTCGCTTTTCACCTGCAAGCAGGGCTCAGGCAAGAAAGACGACATCTTCGGCCTGGAGTGCGTCTACACCGAGGGGGCCATCGCCCAGACCAATACAGCCGGGAAGATCCAGCAGCAGCACCTGTTCAGCTTCCCGCAGGGCGAGACCCCGCGCCTTTTGTTCAACAACCTGTGGGGGGCTCTGGACACCTTCCCCGAGCACTACTGGCTCTTGATCCGCTCGGCCGTCAACGGGGGAGTGCTCACAGCCTACGATCCGATTCTGCGTGGCAGCGGGCAGATCGTCGTGTACGCCCCCAAGATCGAGAAGATCAAATGGGGCGGCAAGGACGTGAGCACCCGCCTTTATGTGATCACCGACCTGAAGGGTGAATTGCTGGCCTCCGTGCGCGTGTCGGAGCCCAACCTGGAGCTGCTGGAAGTGAACGAGATCGGGCGGGGCCTGGTTCTGCGCCGGGTCTCCGATCCCAAGGTCATCCAGAAGGTAGAGGCCTCCAAAGGGCTCGACCTCTGGCCCCGCAAGGTGCGCGCCTCCAACGTCTTCTTCCCGGACCCCGAGAAGCTCACGGCCCTGGAGGCCGACGTGGAGATCTCGCTGCGGGGCGGGCAGTTTGCCGATCACAAAGTACCCGGCTATCGCCAGTATTTCACCGGCGAGTTGCGCGAGGGGTACATGAAGGGGCGCGTGGTGGTGCGCTCGGTGCCGATCGAGAGCGAGCGCCGCACACCCTATCCCTATCGCGATGCGGTGCCCGAGGATGTGGCTCCCTACCTCAAGCCCGGTCCCGGCGTGGAATCGGATTTTTCTCCCATCGTCAACAAGTCGCTCGAGCTGACCTGGAAAGCCGAGAACACCTACTCGGCGGCCCGCCGGCTTTGCAACTACGTGCAGTCGCAGATCGAGGAGGGGGTCTCGCTGCCCTCGGCCCGCTACGCCCTGGAGAGCGGCGTGGGCAACCCCGAGAGCAAAGCCCTGGTGCTGGTGGCCATGGCGCGGGCGGCGAAGCTGCCCGCGCGTCGGGTGGGGGGACTGTTGTTCCGTGACGGCTCCTTCGTCCCCCATCACTGGGCCGAGATCTGGCTGGGCCCGAACGAAGGCTGGACCCCCTTCGACCCGACCACCCAGGAGCAGGGGCACGTGGGAGCGAGCCACATCGCCCTCTGGGAGAGCGGGGACGTGCAGAGCCTGGATGTCAAGGTGATCAGTTACGCCCCCCGCGCTCCGAGCAAGGTGGCCTTCTTCAACAGCGAGCTGAGCTGGCCGGTGGGTGAGGAGCGAGTCTACACCATCGTCAAGGACGGCCAGAAGATCGGTCAAGAGACGGCCGGCATCACCGAGCTGGTGGTGCGGGGCGACAAGGAAGGCTACGTCTTCCAGGCTGCCGCCGAGATCAACCAGGCCCAGACAGTACCCTATAAAGCCGATTCCGAGCTCTTTGTGGATACTCGCGGTCTGCCCCTGGAGTTCAAGCTGCAGGCCCTGGAGAACGGCCAGAAGACCATGGAGCAGAGTTTTGCCTTCAGCCGCGACGTGGCCCGTCAAGAGCGCCAGGAGAAAAGCGGACCGGTGGTGCGCGAGGTGCCCTTCTCACAGGGCACCTACCTGACCGACCAGCGCTTCCTCTCCCAGTGGGCCCTGGTGGTGGGCCAGACCCCCAAACCCGAATCCGGCAAGACTTACAACGTGGGTGACAAATACACGTTCCACATCTTCGTGCCCGAAGAGCTGCGGACCCGCGAGATGGTGCTCGAGGTGCGCGGACAAGAGCCGCTGGCCGGCCCGGACGGCGAGGAGATGCAGGTCTGGCGACTGGAGTCGGACGGAGGGATGGCCTTCTTCCTCAACGAGAAGAACCAGGTGGTCAAGATCGCCATCCCCACCCAGAACCTGGAAGTCGTGCTCCAAGAGACCCGCTTCAAGATGCAGTAATGTGCGGCCGCATCACGCTCACGGCGAGGCCCGAGCAGCTCATCGAGGAGTTCGGGGTGCAAGAGGTGGACGAGCACTTCGAGCCACGCTACAACCTGGCTCCCACCCAGGGGGCCGCGGTCATCTGCGACCGCGAGCCAGGCAAGATCCAGCTCTTGCGCTGGGGTCTGGTGCCGTTCTGGGCCAGGGATCTCAAGATCGGCAGCAAGCTGATCAATGCCCGCAGCGACAGCGTGGCCTCCAAGCCGGCTTTTCGAAAGTCCTTTGAGGGCAAGCGCTGCCTGGTCCTGGCAGACGGATTCTACGAGTGGCAGACGACCGCCAATCGGCGCAAGCAGCCCTATTTCATCGGCTTGAAGAACCGCCGCCCCTTCGCCTTCGCCGGCCTGTGGGCCAGTTGGCGGCCAGCCGAGGGTGAGACCGTGCGCAGTTGCAGCCTGATCACGACGGATGCCAACGCTCTGGTCAGCCGGCTGCACGACCGCATGCCGGTCATCTTGCCCCGAGAGGCCCGCACCCTCTGGCTCGACCACGATGCCAGCCCCGAGGCGCTGCAGGGGCTCCTGCGGCCTTATCCCGCCGATGAGATGGAGAGTTACGCCGTCTCTCCCGTGGTCAACTCTCCGGCCCACGAGGGGCCGGACTGCCTGACCCCGGTGCAGGAGCAGGCCTGATGATGAGCCACATCCAGCGCAGGCTGAACGAGACCCCGTGACGAAAGCCGGCCAATGCTCAAGCGTCTTCTTCTGGTCATCTTGCTTCAGGTTGCAGTGCTGGCCCAGACCGGGCAACCTCGCAGCGATCGGGTCGTCGGCTACTGGGTCTCCTCCAGCGGCAAGGAGGTTGCCGTTGCCTACTCGGGCCAGCCGGAGACCTTTCTGGTCCAGGTCTACAACCAGAGCGGCCCGCCCGCCGAGTACACGGCCCACTGGACCTCCGACAGCGAGTTCTATTACGACGCCAAAGAGGAGCGGGTGCTGGGCCTCTACCGCGCCGACTCGGACAGCGTGAAGATCTTCAACCAGAAGCGCTCCTGGTCGGCAGTCTGGAAGCGCCGCTGAAAGGGCATGCTCAACCAGCTGCGCCAGGCGGTCATGCCGGTCAAGATGGGTCTGGCTCGCCCCATCGCCGCTACCGGCATCCCCCCCAACCTGCTCACCCTGTCGGCCGTCCCCCTTTCCCTGGGAGCGGCCGGGCTGATCCTCCATGGCCAGCCGGGCTGGGCCCTGGCCCTGGCCCTGCCTGCAGTGCTGGTGGACTTCGTGGATGGCCCGGTGGCCACGCTCCAGGGTCGGGTGACACCCTTCGGCAACCTGCTCGAATCGGTGGTGGACCGGGTGGTGGACGCGGCTCTGCTGGCTGGCCTGGCCGGCCTCTTTCCGCTGGCGGCTGCCTCAGCTCTGGGCTGCTCTTCCCTGGTCTCCTACGTCAAGGCCCGCACCGGCCTGGTGATCGTCTCGGACAACCACGATTGGCCTGGCTGGGGTGACCGCTCCGAACGGGTGGCGCTGGTGCTCGTCTCCATCCTGCTACTGGCGCTGGGCTGGAGCCAGAGCGCCGAGCTGGCCCTCTGGCTGATGGCCACCGTGTCGTTGGTAGGAGCGGTCCAGCGCCTGATCTACGCCCGCAGCCTGGTGCAGACGGGAAAGCTGCTTCCCTACCTGCGCCAGGACAGGCCTCAGGCCCAGGAGAGGTAGCCACCCCGCGCGCCGGCCGCCCCGCTCACCACCAGCGCGCCCATGAAATCGCGCCGCTCATTGGCCACGGGGTCACCCAGATCGGGGGCCGTGCTCTCCAGCTTCTGGATGCTCTCCTCCACCAGCTCGTGGGTGGCTCGGGCTCCTTTCAGGGAGGCCGCCAGGGCCAGCCCTCCACCGACCAGAGCCACGGGCGCTCCCAGCGTGGACGCTCCCACGATGACCACGGCGGCCACTGAGCCTGCTCCCACCAGCAAGGGAGAGGCCAGTTGCTCCTGGTCCAGGGCGATGACCAGCCCGTCCGCAACCGCCCCCGGGAAGAGCAAGACGGCCGTGGCGCCGCCCGCCAGGCTGGCCCACCAGCTCTTCGGGTCCTCCCCCTCCTGCAAGATGACCGGCACCATCCGGGTGCCCTCCCACAGACCGGCTGCATCCCCGCGGCCCTCGGCGCAGGCGGTGGAGATTCCCTCCGCCACAGCTGTCCTCACGCCCTGACCCGCACCCTTCACGGCCCGCTCGACGAGGTTGCCTTCCGGTTTGTGGGCGGCCAGCTCGCGGGCCACCCTGTCGTGATCCCCGCCAGGCGCGAGGAGTTGCTTGCCGATCTTGAGCGCCGAGCTGGTCACCGGCTGAACGCGCGTCTTGCCCTTGCCTCGACCACGGGTCAGAGCGGCCAGGACCGCAAGCTGAACACCCGTGGCCACCTCGAGCACCCGGACGAGCTGCTTCTCTGTGAGGCCACCGCTGGCCCCGTGGGCTGCTCCCGCCACCATTCCGGGCAGGACGGCGGTTGGAACCTTGCCAGCCGCCTGCACCGTCTGGCACACTCTCTCCAGAGCCACCCGGGCCAGCGGCTCGCAGTCGCCCTGCGGATCGGCAGCAGCGCCAGAGCTCTTGGGGCGGGTCGTGAACGGCAAGGACCAGGAGACAGGAAGGACCATCGCCTGCAGATTACCAGGCCGGCCTGAAAGGAAGCTGATGGCGAGTCAAAGCGACCAGGCTCTGATCCCGGGCGCCTCAGGTGCAGAGCCTTCTCGAGCGCGAGCTGCCCTGCCCTGGGCAGTCTGATCGCTCTCGCCATCAAGCAGGGCGATGGAGCCTGATAGACTCGCCGGAAAGGGGAGCGTCGTCGTTGGACCAGACCCTCGCACCCGCTCCTCGCCGCCAGCGTTGTGGGAATTTCTTGAGAGTGGTATACTCTTCGATGTGGCACACGTTGTCCAGATCGGTGATCGGGGGCGCATGGTTCTTCCGGCGGAGCTGCGCAGGAAACTGGGGATTCAGGCGGGGGACCTGGTCTTGCTTGTGCCAGAGCCGGATGGATCGGTGCGACTGGTCCGGGCTCAATCCGTCCTGGACGACGCGATGGGTCACTATCGCCACGTGCAGGGGACAGTGGACGAATTCTTGCGGGACCGAAAGCAAGATTGGGGCCATAAGTGACGGTTCTGGATGCCTCGGCGCTGCTGGCGTTCTTGCGACTCGAGCCGGGAGCGCAGGTGGTCAGAGACAACCTGCGCACAGGGGGCGCACTCAGCACTGTGAACTGGGCTGAGGCTCTGAGCTTCTTTGAGGCCAACGGCCAGTCCGCTGAGGACATCGAATCGGATCTCAGGGCACGTGGGATCATCGGGCAACTCATTGCCCTGGAGCCATTCCTACCGGAGGACTCGCTGGAGGCCGCGCGACTTCGACCCATCACACGGCCGCTGGGCCTCTCCCTGGGCGACAGGGCTTGTCTGGCCCTGGCCAGGCGCCTTCGATTGCCGGTTTTGACCGCGGACCAGATCTGGGAGCAGCTGAGCCTGGATTTGGAAATTCGCCTCGTGCGCTGACTCCTCAGGCATTTCGCCAGGGATCGGCAACCTCGGAGGGCAAGGATACAGCATGCGCGCTCTGCTCCTGGTCGCTATCCTCCTGGTGCTACCCGCGCGGGCCGAAGACCTGGTCACTCTGGCCCGCGAGTACCGCCAGCTGCGTGAGGTGCGAGGCTGGTTCTCGGGCGGGGACCGGTGGGTCGAGGCGGTGGACTCGTGGGACGGGCGCAAGCACCGGGTGATGGGGCGGCTGGGCGAGTTGCTGGGGGACGGTCGCCACCGGGCCGTGGAGGTGGAGGAGCTGATGGGGCCGCCGGACAAGGCCGCTGCCCCGGGCTCGAATCTGTGGGCGATGGCCGGAGGGGGATGCGGGGAGGGCACCCAGCGCATTCTGGTCTACCACTGGCGAGGCGGGCACGACTTCCTGTGCTTTTGGTACCGCGACGGGCTGATCACCGGGAGCCACTGGTGGATGGCCGGGGAATAGCCCTGTTAACGAAAGGGTAACCTCTCGGGGCGATGGGTGTGGCTGAATAGGGGCCATGGTCATCTCCCCCCTGCAGAGCGCGCTCCCGACCTGCCGTCCGCCGGTTGCCCGTCCGGTTAGCAGTGCCGCGCCCGCCGACTCGGTGCAACTGGCCCAGGCCCCTGTGCCCACGCCCCGCGAGCTGCTCTGGACCTCGCTTGAGACGGCCCAGGTGATGAGCGGGGGTTCGGTGCCGGGGCCGCTCGGCAAGGTGCTCACCCGGGTGCAGAAGGATGGCATCCTGGAGGTGCTGCGGGGGATTCAAAAACAGGGCGGGGAGCTGCATCCGGAGAGAGCCCTCAAGCAGATTCTCAAGAGCGGTCCCGAGTTCGCCAGCCCCCTGACGGTGCAGTTCGCCGGAGAGAGCTGGCAGCTTGGCAACCTGGCCGACCTCAGGGATGCTTCGGCTCTGACGGGCTCGGAGCCGGTGCAGCCGGCCGGACCGGCCCTGCAGCGCCTGGCCGGGCAGGGCTGGCAGCTGCAAGTGAAGCGGGACGGCGAGAGCCGCCCGGCCACGGTGCTGGACGCCTACCGCACGGTCACCCGGGGCTTGCCCCACTACTCGCGCGGCAACGAGGTCAAGCTCCAGCCGCCCGCCTCTCACGTGCTGGCCGAGGACAGCATGTGGGCCGAGGCCGAGACGCTGCCGGCGGTGGACTTCTTCTACGGGTCGGGCAGCACCCAGGGCCTGGAGAATCCCGAGCTGGCCCGCGGCCTGAAGGCGCTGCGCGAAGAGGGCATGACCTTGACCTGCTGGGGCTCCACCTACGGGCTGGGCGAGCGCGACGAGCAGCCTTTCTCTTGGTACACCGCTGCGCTCAAGGGGAACACCGTCAAGCTGGTGGAGCACAAGACCGAGGTGGCCGAGATCAACTCCTTCACCCCCGCCGACCTGGAGTCGCTGCGGGCCACCCACCGCGAGTGGCAGCTGCTCGACCAGCGGGTGCTCGGGCCGGCCGTGCAGGCGGGCGCGATCATCGAGAGCAACGTGGAGGACGTGGTCAGCGAGGCGGCCAGGCCGGTGCAGGGGCTCAGCCTGGAAGAGCGCGCCAACCTCTGCCTGGACCTGATCAAGGCCGACAAGAAGCAAGATTTCTACGACGCGCGCCGACTTTACGACGACCTGGTGGACCTCAACCTGCCCGGTCCCGAGCTCAAGCGCGAGCACCAGCGGGCCCTGGAGCTCTCGCGGGCCATCGGCTCGGACTCGGCCCGGGAAGCGGTCAAGTTCCTGGTTCATGCAGCTGGTGATGGGGGGGGCCGAGACGGAGCTGGCCCAGAAGTGCCTCGAGCTTGCGCGCACGCAGGTGGACGGCTCACCCTTCGAGGCCCGCGTGGAAGAGCTGAGCAAGCTGCACCGCGCCGGCAAACGCCAGGAAGGCTACGACGGCCTGGCCGACGACTACCGGGCCGTGCTGGAGAACCGACGCTCGGGCGAGAACCTCACCCGGGCGGCCGGTCCCCTGCTCATCCTGCTGGATGCGCTGGGGGCCATGGGCAAGGCCGAGCAGGCCCGCGAAACTTACGTGATGATCCGCCAGGGGCTGGAGTACGGCACTCTGAGCGGCAGCGAGGAGGAGCTGGTGCAGCGCTTCCTGCAGACGCTCGTGCTGCGCGACAGCCCCGAGGAGGCGCGGGCCAGCCTGAGCCGGCCCAAGACCGAGACGGCCCCGGGATCGGTGCAGGAGACGCGAGAAAACGTGAAGGTGGGCGGGGTGGTCGTACGGCGCAAGAAGAAGAGGCTGCGGGCCGCCCATCGGGCGCGAAAGACTGCCTGAGAAGAAGGTGGCCGGCGGCGATCAGCGCCGTTGCGATTGACTGAGAAAGGACCGGCTGGCCCCCTGTCCACAGGCCCCCTCAGCCGGGCAGCGGCTCGCGGTGGGCCAGCCATTCGTCCGGGAGGTCGTCGGCCGAGAGGGCCACGATGCTCCCGGTAATGGCGCACGTCGTATCTCGGTCCCCCTGGCCGGACAGAGTTGACCAGAAGCACTCGACGTAGCTCTCCCGATAGCGCGAGGCGCACCAAAGGCAGAAAGGCACGGTATCCTGGGAGGTAACCTGCTGGCCCGAGCCCAACTCCCGAGCCGCCTCCTGAGGCGAGGCCTCGAGCTTGCGAGCCCGCTCAAGACCGTCGCGGGTCAGCCCCGGGGGCGTGCGCTCGAGGACCGGCCCGAACAGGTCGACCTCGCCCCGAACTGCGGCTGCCGCCGCAACCGCGACTGCCACCGCGCCGGCGATACCCTCGGGATGGGCATGGGTCGTCCGGGCCGAATCCCGGGCCTGGGCCACCACCTGATCGTAGTCCTCGGCGAAATAGGCGCCGACCGGGGCGACCCGCATGGCCGCTCCGTTTCCGAACGAACCCGAGCCGTCCCCGAACAGATCGCGGACGGCGGTTTCCCAGGTCATGCCTTGCCCAACCAGGTGAAAGAGCAGAATCATCCCCGGGCCGTAGCCTCGATTGGGGTCAGCCCGGTAGCGGCGGGCAAACCGCTCGAAGAGGTCGTCCGGGTCCAGCCCGCCCCGCTGCTGCAGGGCCTCCACCACCGAACAGGCCATGGCTGTGTCGTCAGTGAAAGGCCACGGGCCCGGAGGGAGTTGTCGGTCGGCCACCCTGGCCAGTGCGCCAAGAGCGTCCCCTACCGATAGCCCATCCAGGCTTCGCCGCGCGCGCGCGAGCCGGGTCAGCGGGTCAGGCATACCCGGGCATCCGGACAAAGTGCACGTCCAATGCCTTCCATTGATTCCTGGACTGGTCCTGCTATCGTCGAACCAACTGCGCTGAAAGTCTCCGGCTATCCAGGACTCGACGCGGCCAGGACCTGGGCCAGGGCCGCGAGCAGCTCGGGCTCTTGCAGCGGCTTGGAGAGAAGGCCGTTCATCCCCGCCAGCAGGCAGGGCCGCAGGGCGGCCTCTCGCTTGCCGGCCGTGAGGGCCACCATGGGGCTGGTATGGCCCTGGGCGCGCAGGAGGCTGGCAACTTCGGCGCCGCTCATCCCGGCCGCCTGGAGATCGATCAAGAGGACGTCAAAGTCCATCAGGGCGCATATGTCGATGGCCGTCTGCCCGTCCGAGGCGACGATCACCTCATGACCGACCAGCACCCGGTTGACCAGGGCCTGAGTGGCCGGGTCGGCGTCCACCAGCAGAACCTGCAGCGGTCCGGCCGGGAGCTGCTGGGGCACGGTCGCGGGGGGAGGCGTCAGGTCCAGGGCGGGTGGATCGAGGACGCGCAGAGCGCGAACCTGGTCTGACTGTGAACGCCCCACTCGTCCGGTCCAGGCGGGCCTGGACCCGGCTCGGGCGCACCGCTCGCTGCACAGAGACTGACGCGCCCGGACTTCGTGGTAGCGCGGATCGTCAGAGCTTTTCCAGGTCGGCGTCCCGAAGTCCAACCAGCACCGAATCACCCTCCGGGGTCACGCGCAACTCGCCGTACCGAGCTGCGGCAAAGTGCTCAGCCTGGCCTTCCTGGAAGAAGTAGCTCTCGGCGGCCAACCGGGGCTCTCCCTCGGCGGCGCGATAGCGCAGCAGCAGCTCGCCGGGGGCCAGGGGACCGCCCTCGTAGGGTCGCACGAACTGAGCCACGCCCCGGGCGTCGAGCTGGATTACCATGCGACCCGATCCGCTGACCCGGCTGGCCAGGGCATAGCGAAGGCGCATGTAATCTCCCTGCATCAGCGAGCGGGGGTCTACCAGGGCCAGCTCGAGCAGAACCGGCTGACCCCGCGCCAGCAGCATCTCCTTCTGGGCGATGAGCAGATTGGGGATCCCCAGCGCCAGGACCAAACCCAGCCAGAGCAGCAAACGACGGGTCATCGCAGCAACCTCCAGCGCACCAGCAGCAGCACGGCGCCGCTGAGGGCCATCAGGCCCGACTTGGTCAGCAGCGTGAGTCCCAGGTCATAGTAGTAGAGGGCTCCGCAGACGATCAAGAAGACCCAGGCCAGACCCTGAAGCAACAGGCTGCGCCGGTAGAAACCCAGCATCAGGGCTCCCAGAGCGGCCGGTATGCCGGGCGCGCTCAAGGTCGAGAGGCCCAGCACCGCCACGCCCAGCGGGCCCCAGAACTGGCCCGACAGCCGCCAGGCCAGAGCGGACACGGCCAGGGTCAAGAGAGCCCCGGTCCAGGAGCCGGGCTTCAAGATCAAGATCAGAGCAAAGCAACCCACCACCGAGGCGAAGGACAGAGGAGGGAGGGCGGGCCCCAGAGGGGTGGAGGCCAACCGGGGGGCTTTAAGCCAGAGCCATCCAGCCGCCAGGGCCAGCGGCACGACCACCATGGCGGGCGTGAGCCACCCGTATTCGAGACACAGATAGGCCAGGATGGCGCACATGGCCAGGCAGGTGAGAAAACGGCCGGTGCGGTCGGAATAGACCCCGACCAACAGGGCCATGAAGATCAGCGTGACGGGAGCCCAGAGCTCGTCCATCCACCACCCCAGACCCACGGCCACCAGGATCTGGCTGGTCAGCATCCCGGCCAGGGCCAGCTGATTGAAAAAATCGTTGCCCCCCTCGCGGATGGACCTGCGCAAAGCGGTGGCTCCCAGGGCCAGGATCAGCCCCAGCACCAGGAGCGACAGCTCGGAATTGAGCAGCTGGGCCAGAAACAGGCACACCACAGCGAACAGCGAGGCCAGCCAGGCTCCCAGGCCTAACAGCAGACGGACGAACCAGGGCGGACGGTCATGCTCGTCCATGGCTTCCAGCCTGGGCAGGGCCTCGGGCTCGATCAGGCCCTGGCGGCTCAACTCTTGCAGAAGCTGGGCCCAGTTCATCGGCGGGCCTCGAAGCGCAGCCAGGAGGCGGCCAGCGCCAACTGGGCCAGCAAAATGACGGCCAGCAGGAGCCAGAAAGCCGGGTTGTCGGCCATCTGCTCGAAGGCTTTGATGAAGGCCGCGGTCAAAAGCGTGATGACCGAGCCGGCCGCCAGGGCCAGGAAGAAGAGCTGATGGCGCGGGCGGTACCAGAGCACCACCAGAGGCAGGGCCACCAGGGCGGCCAGGGGGAGAACGCCCGAGATCAACTGACCCACGGAAGCCCAGGTCAGGCAGCCCACCGCCAGGGTCCCCAGGGCGGCCACCAGCCAGCCCCGGCGGGCGCGCTCGCCCACCACCCAGAAAACCGCGTTACATCCTGCCAGAATCAGGGTTAAAGCTGGCTCCTCAAGGCTCACCCCCTGCTCCTGCCCGAGGTACAACCCCAGAGACAGGTTCCCCAGCAAAGTCCATCCCAACCACAGCGGCGAAAGCCCGGCCGCCGCCACCCAGGGGATCGCCAGCAAGGCCCAGGTGGTGAAGAGCAGGTAAGAGTCGGCCCCGGTCTGGTAGGCCTGGCCGTAGACCGCCAGCAGCGCGCCAATCAGGGTGCTGGCGGCGGCCAGGCAGACCCGCCCGGCCAGGCTCTCGCGCCGACCGGCCAGAAAAAGGACGGCGATCAGTCCCTGCAACAGGCCGAGCCTGGCCAGGCGGCTCAGATCCCGCCAGTTGTACGCAAAAAAGAAGAAGACGCCGGCCAGCAGCAGCAGGGCGCCCAGTCCGGCCAGGGCCCGATCCAGAAAACTCCGCCAATCCTCTGCCGAGGGAGGGGCATAGATCAGCTCGAGACCGCGCTCGACAGCCCCCGGTGCGACTCCCGGTTGGGCCCGCAGGGCGGCCACTCGCTCGGGATCCATAGCGCCATCATGAGGGGTGGTCCGCCCCGAGTAAAGGGGGCATCTGACCCAACGTCAGGGAAGCCCCCGGGCGCGCCGACCCGGGCCCGGGCCTGGGTGCTGCCCAAAGTTGACACGCTCGGTGTCGGCTCATGAGCAGACGCCCGGGCTGTCAACTTTCAGTTCCGGACACAATCGCCGGTGCCCGGGATGGCGGTTGAACCGGTCGTGGTCGCGAGCTCAATGGCTCAAACCCGGTGCTGTCGGGCGCGCCCGCGCAGCACTTGACGGAGTGCGACCACGCGGGCGAGCCTGAGCCTGCCAGCCGTCGCCGTTCCCACTTCCGACAGGCCGGGCCGCAAGATCCTCGAATCATGGCTCATGAGGACCCTGTGGGTGTGGCTCCTGACCCTCGCCCTGGCTGCGGCTGAGCCCACCACGTTGCCCGTTTCCCTCGACCCGGCCGGGCCTTACCTGATTCTGGTCAGCTCCCGGGCCGAGAAGGCGAGCCCTCAGGCCCTGACGCAGGCCCTCAAGCTCCATCCCAAAGCGCTCCGAGGACGCCTCGATGTGCCCGAGCTGGCCCAGGCCTCGGCGCTGCTCGAGCGTCACCGCCCCCACTTCACGCTGGTCGTGCTCATGCCCGACGAGTTGGACGCCAACCTGGCCTGGAAGTGGCTCAAACGGACCGCCAGGCTCGACAGCGATCCCTTCGTGGACACGCGCACGGGTTTCCTGACGGCCCCCCAGGCGAGCGCCTACTTCCAGCGACTGGCCGACGTTCTGGCCGGTCGCGAGCGCGTTCCAGCCGTTCTGGTGGACAATTTGGGCCCCGTGAGCCAGGGACTGAAGAGCGGCAAGCTCCAGACCACGCGGTCGAGCTTCTTTTTGCCAGCTCTCAAGGGCCTCGAGGTGATGACCCTGTCCCACGGACCGGGCACGCCCCCGGCGGCGGCCCTCGAGTCGATGAGCGGCGCGGGCGTTCTCCACCTGGGCGGACACGGGGTTCCAGACCGCGTCAGCGAGGGAATGACGGCCTCCCAGGTCGGCCTGCTTCAGCTGCCGCCGGCCTTCGTGTTCAACGGCTGTTGCTATGGTGGGGTGACCGGCCGCTATTACGAGGCCGGAAGCTGGCAGACAGCCGGCGCCAGCTTCTGCCTCGCCCTTCTCGACCGACGCCCGCTGGCCTACTTCGCCAGCCTGCACCCCGATCACGGGATGCCGGTGTATCAAGAGATCGAGCGCCTGGCCTGGCAGGGGGGCTCGGCGGGGAGCCTGATCAAGGCCACCCACGACGAGGTGATTCTGGCTCTGGGCTCGGCCGACATGCCCAATCTCAGGTCCGGCCAGCCCCCCATCTGGACCCCGGGCCAGGTAATGGCCTACGGCACCGCCTCCCGGGTCTTGTTTGGCGACCCGTCGGTGGTGCTGGGCCTGCCCCGGGTGCCGGCCCCCCTCTCGATTGCCCCCGGGGAAGTGCGGGTGCAGAACCCGGCCCTGGCCGCCTCCCTGACCGACACGTTCGCGGGAGATCTGTGCAGCACGCCCAACATGTTCAATGCCCGGGCCGTGTTCTTGCTGAGCGGGCAACAGGCCCCGGTGAAGATCAGCGGTGTGAAGGTCGGCCAGCGAGGTCTCCGGTTTCGGGTGGTGCGACAGGCCGTGGAGCTGGGGAAAGGCTTGCACGTCCAGGTCGACTGCGAGTCGACCGGGATGTTTCGCTCGCCGTTCTTCTCACGCCGCTCTCGCATCCTCTGGCAAAGATGAGGTCCCGCTTGCAAGAGGCCAGCCAACAAGCAAGCGGACCTGCCCTGGCAGGCCCGCAGCTCAAGCCGGATCAAGAGGTGAGTGGGGTCAGGCGCTGGCCTGCACGAATTTGAAGAATGTGGTTGCCTGGTCGGGGGCTTGTTACGCTTTGCAGGCTGGATGGTTAGCGCCCGGACAGGGGCGGGAAGCCCGCTGGCAGAAGCTGAGCCAGCATGTTCAACTCACCCTACCGGCACGGCTTCGTGCGCGCCAGCGTGGCCGTCCCGCACGTCAAGGTGGCCGAGCCGGCCTTCAACCTGCAAGCCACTTTGAAGCTGGCTCGACGGGCCAGCGAAGCCCGGGCCGCCCTGTGCCTTTTTCCCGAGCTGGGCCTGTCGGCTTATTCCAACGACGACCTTTTCTTTCAGGACGCTTTACTGGACGGGGTGCTGGCCTCGCTGACCGAGTTGACCCTGGCCAGCGCGGAGTTGACTCCGGTGCTGCTGGTGGGGGCTCCCCTGCGCTTCCAGGCCGCCCTCTACAACTGCGCCGTGGTGCTCTACCGGGGCCGGGTGCTGGGAGTGGTGCCCAAGACTTACCTGCCTAACTACCGCGAGTTCTACGAAAAGCGCCAGTTCACGTCGGGAGCCTCGGCCGGCTTCAGCCAGGTCGAGCTGTTGGGCCAGCGCGTTCCCTTCGGCAACGACCTGATCTTCCAGGGTCCGGGCGATTTTGCGCTGGCCGTGGAGGTTTGCGAGGACGTGTGGGCTCCCATTCCCCCCTCCACCTATGCCGCCCTGGCCGGGGCCACGGTGCTGGCCAACCTGTCGGCCAGCAACATCACCGTGGGCAAGGACGAGTACCGCCGGGATCTGTGTGCCTCCCAGTCGGGCAAGTGCGTGGCCGGCTATCTCTACTCGGCAGCCGGTCCGGGCGAGTCCACCACCGATCTGGCCTGGGATGGCCACGCGCTCATCTACGAGAACAACGAGAAGCTGGCCGAGTCGCGGCGATTCAGCCGCGAAGAGCAGCTGATTCTGGCCGACCTGGACCTCGAGCGCCTGGTGCAAGATCGGGTGCGCCAGTCGAGCTTTCACGACTGCGCCGCCCTGCACGTCGAAAGAGTGCGGGCCATGCGCCGGGTGGAGGTGCCTTTCCAGGCCCCCGACGGGGAGCTCGGCCTGGAGCGCGCCGTGGACCGCTTTCCCTTCGTGCCCTCCGGGGCCCAGGACCGCGATCAGCGCTGCTACGAAGCTTACAACATCCAGGTCCATGGCCTGGCCAAGCGGCTCGAGCAGACGGGGATAGACAAGCTGGTGATCGGGGTCTCGGGAGGGCTCGATTCCACCCACGCCCTGATCGTGGCCGCCCGCACCATGGACAGGCTGGGGCTCTCGCGCGGCAATATCCTGGCCTACACCATGCCGGGCTTTGCCACCTCGGAGCAGACCCTGGCCAACGCCCACCGTCTCATGAAAGCTCTCCAGGTCAGCGCCCACGAGCTGGACATCCGCCCGAGCTGCCGGCAGATGCTCAAAGATCTCGACCATCCCTACGCTGAGGGTGAGAGCCTCTACGACATCACCTTCGAGAACGTGCAGGCCGGCGAGCGTACCTCCCACCTGTTCCGCCTGGCCAACCACCACGGCGGCCTGGTGGTGGGCACGGGCGACCTGAGCGAGCTGGCGCTGGGGTGGTGCACCTACGGGGTGGGCGATCACATGGCTCACTACGCGGTCAACGCTTCGGTGCCCAAGACGCTGATCCAGCACCTGATCCGCTGGGTCATCTCGAGCGAGCAGCTCGGGCCCGATGCCGAAGCCACGCTGCAAGCCATTCTGGATAGCGAGATCTCGCCGGAGCTGGTCCCGGGTGGCCAGAGCACCGAGGCAAAAATCGGGCCCTACGAGCTGCAAGACTTTCATCTTTACTACCTGACCCGCTACGGCTTCCGTCCCAGCAAGGTGGCCTATCTGGCCCACCACGCCTGGAGCGATCGTGAGCGCGGACGCTGGCCCGAAGGGGTGAGCGAGCGCCGACAGTACGACCTGGCAACCCTGAAGAAGTGGCTGGAGGTCTTCTTGTTTCGGTTCTTTCAGATCAGCCAGTTCAAGCGCAGCTGCATCCCTAACGGGCCCAAAGTGGGTTCGGGGGGCTCGCTCTCGCCCCGGGGCGACTGGCGGGCACCCTCCGACTCAGAAGCCCGGGTGTGGCTCGACGAGCTGCAGCGCAACGTGCCCGACGCTTGACTTCAGTTCCGGAAAAATACCCGCAAGGGGAGCTGAACGGTCTCCAGGGTCTCCGAACCGTAGCGCTTGCGCGAGAGCTCGAGTTGCAGCTCGAGCATGTCCTCGCTCAGGGTGAAATCGCAGCGGGTGACGTTACGGGCGAGCAGCTTGCCGCCGGCTCGAAATCCGGCCAGGCCGGCCAGCGGGGCTGGCGTGGAGCTGGGGGGCACCAGCGGGGTCTCGGTCCAGAAGACCTCTTGATTGGCCGCGTCGTAGTAGCAGATCAGATACTTGTGCCACAGAGGGCTGCGGGTGGCGGGATCGTAGTCGTACTCCTGGGTGGCGTCGTTCCAGCAAGTCAGGAATGCGACCGCCGTTCCCGTGCCCGGACCCGGGTCAAGCGCGGCGCTGGCGTAGACGCTGCGCTCGATCTCTCGGCTCAGGCGTCCGGTGATGACCTGGGCCTCCTGCAGCAACTGGGTCTGAGGATGGCCGGCCCCAGCGAGCCTGAACGGAGATGCTCCTGAGGGTGGGGGAGAGCTCCTGACCGGTCACGATGATGTCGAACTTCTGGCTGCTGAGGGTCTGCCCCGGGTAGGGTCCGGGAGGGAAGAGCAGGGGGGCGACGCCGACCGTGGGGTCGGGATTTCGTCCGTCAAAGGTGTAGGCGCCGTTGGGGATGTAGGCAAAGCCGCCCTTCTTGATGTTGTATTTGACCTGCTCGAGAACCTGGTGAGCGAGCTCAGTGCCGGTCGCGAGGTCTCGCGAGCGGGCCGACAACTGCACGCCCCCCAGGAAGACTCCCACCAGGCCCAGGATGGCCACCGCCACGATGCCAAAGGCCAGCACCAGCTCAGCCACCGAGAAGCCCCGGGCTCTGGAGGCTGCTGACAACTTCAGCCAGCCTGCCCCGCAACTTGAGGACTGCGGCCGGGAAACCGGGTCAAGAGGTCGAGCCGAGCTCGCGATCGAGAAGCCCGTTTCTGAAGACACGAGCATGCAGTGCTAACGGCCGATCCAGGTCTCCACCGCGACGGTGGGGCCGGCGGCCGAGCCGATGGGATTGGTGAACAGGCTCTCCACGTAGGTGACACGGGTGCCGTTGGCCAGGTAGATGTCTCCGGGTTTGACCGTCTTGCCGTTGATGGTGGCCGAGGGGAGCGAGGAATCGCCCTGGGTCAGGACGGCCCCCAGCACGTTGACTTCGTGGGCCGCGTAAAGATAGCCGTTGGTGTAGATCATCCCCTGGAAGTAGGAGGTTCCCAGCTTGTCGTAGTCGATCTGGTTGGTCAGGCTCACCAGCTCAGGCATCACCAGGTCATAACCGCCGTCGATAGCGGCGTCGAAGATTCCGATGTAGGTGTTGCTGCCTGTCTGCCAGGCCCCGGACTGCCATTCGGTCACAATGTCAGCCACCGTGACGGTGGCCGGATTGACCCCGTTCTCCGAGCCCCAGTTGACGTAGACGTCCTTCAGGCCCAGGAACTTCTTGGACAGCCTCCAGCGCTTCCATGGTGTCGGCCAGTCCCGCCTCGGCGGTGTACAGCGACTGGGTTCGCCGCTGGTGGCTGATGCTGGAGAAGAGGCCCCCGCGGGCCGAGAGATACAGCGAGATGACCATCATCAAGAGGATGCTGCTCATAGTCAACACGCTGATCAGAGCCATTCCGCGCCTGGGAGACATCCTGCCCTCCGGTGTCCAGCTCCCTTGGGTATAGCACCAGATCCGCTGGTTTCCAATGAGAGGTCTGAGCGAGTCAGTCCATGGGATCAGATAGGACAAATGACCCGGAGCAGCTGGCCCACCGGGGTCATCGAGCGACTCAAGTTGTGGAGAGCGCGAGCCCGGCCGCAACCCCCATGTGGTGTCGGAGCAGCTACGCTCTCGGGGCCCGGCGGCCGGACTTCGGCGTCGCACAGCCGGAAAACGGTGTCAAGGGGGTCCGGCTACCACCAGGGGCCCAACCAGCCATTGGGACCGGGCCAGTAGTCCGGATCGAAGGGCGTCGGATACCGTCCGTAAAGATACAGCCAGCCCGGATCTTCCCAGGGGTCGTACCAGAGCCAGTTGGGATAGACCGTGTAGCTGGGGGGCTCGTTGCGAGAGAGGGTGGGCGTCAGCTCGATCTCCTGGGCAGGCGGGTTCTCCAGGCGCAGCTCGCCGCCGGGGTCAAGGTAGACGCGGATCTCCTCGGCCCCGGACTCGGGCTGGGTTTCAGCCGGAGGCTGGGCCTCCACCGGGAGTGCCAGGAGCAGGACCAGGAGCAGCTCAGCCAGCCTCACGCCTGGATTATATCATCCCTGCCGACCTGTCGGGCTGACACAAGACAGGTCACGTCCGCTGGGGGAACTTGCGTCTGTTCCCGGAAAGTATGCTCCGTGCCTGGTCCTCCCCCTCTGCCCGGCTGCCAGCCTGATCTGGAGCTGGTCCTGCGCCGTAAACCTGGCGTGATGTTTCAGCAGCGCTTTGACCATCTCCAGGCGCATGTTCTCGCCAGGTCGCATCAGGGGCGTGGCCCTTGAGAGCTCGCTCTCACACAGAGAACCTGTACGAGTGTTTAGAGACCAGGTATACTTCGATTCCGAGCGAGCTTCAAACTGCGACTCGATCCCGGCCGCTGACCGAATCTCAAACCTGAGGAGCCGTCCATGCGTTTTCGCGTTTTACCCATCCTGCTCGTTACGTTGGCTCTGGCACTGATGGCCCAGGCCGACCGCACGGATAGCCAACTGACCAGTTGCACGTTCAACCTGAAGAATATCGCCGCCGCCCTGGAGAGGTACGCAACGGAGCACGAGGGTGAGTTTCCTAAGAGTTTGTCCGCGCTCACACCCGAATACCTCAAGTCCATTCCGAAATGCCCCGCGGCTGGTAAGGACACCTACAGTGCCAGTTATCATCCAGACAAGGCGGAAGTGTGTTATCGGCTCTGTTGCTCGGGAGACCACCATGCTCGTGCGGGCCTGAAAGCCAATCAGCCGGCTTACGATGGAAAAGAAGGCCTGGGACCCAAGTCGGCACTGGGGCGGATCCAGCAGGCCGCCAAGAACACACCGAGCGTGTGGACAACTGCCTGCAAAAGCAATCTTCTCAGCATTGCCACTGCTCTGGAGCGATATTCCACCGACAATCAAGGACGATACCCCGTCGCACTGTCAGCATTGACGCCCAAATACCTGCGCCGCATTCCCTCCTGTCCGGCGGCTGGGGCCGACAGCTACAGCGCCAGTTACCAGATGTCTTCCAATCCGGATGCCTTCACCCTGTGCTGCCAGGGATCGCACCACAGGAAGGTAGGCTACCCTCCCAATCATCCCGCTTACACATCGGTGAACGGGCTGATCCAGAAGTAATTGCCGACCCCACCAGGCCGTCACCCCCGGGTAGCCTCCGTGGGGCTCTGCGATGGCGCCTCGACCGGGTTGCGGGCTGAAATGATCACCATCTATCTGATCACCGTCCAGATCGCCTGGTTGAGATATTTCTGAAGCCCTTCTGGCTGCTCTTGCCTGCCAATCGGGTTCCTGGTGCCGGGCCCCGGCCTGGTGATCAAAACACCTGTGCCCGTGACCTGACGACTGGAGCCGAATCCTCCGGTCCCCGGCAGGTTCTTTGAGTAAGACCGCCCGGTGGAAACCTGTGCAGTATGTCCATTTTTTATGGACATACTGCGGTATCCATGGTACACTCTCGAGGCATGCTTACCGCAATGGACCTCCGTAGCCAGGTACAGCTCGACTGGCTGGACTACCAGCAACTGATGTCGCTTCTACGGGGATATGCAAAGCCTCGCGATCGCGTCAGTGCCTTGCTCGCAGACGGCAGCTTGGTGCGAGTCAAGAAGGGACTTTACGTGTTTGGTGAGCGCTATCGTCGGGGGCCGATACGTCGTGAGGTCCTGGCAAACCTGATCTACGGTCCGTCGTATGTAAGCCTGGACTATGCGCTGAGCAGCTACTCCATGATACCTGAACGCGTAGAGAACGTGACGTCCGTGACCGTGGCAGAGAAGCGCCGATTTAACACACCTCTTGGGACGTTCACCTATCAGCCCCTGTCGAACGCCCGCTATGCCCCCGGCATTCACTGGAGAGGAGAGGGGGACATTCGATTTCTGATGGCCTCGCGCGAGAAGGCCCTGGTAGATAAGGTCTGGACGGACAAACGTTTCAAGCCCACCGAGTTGAGCGACTTTGAGCCTTACCTGACGGATGATCTGCGTCTGGACGAAGAGTGCCTGCAAGCCCTGGACCAGGAGTTCATCGCTGTTCTGGCCGATGCTTTTGCGTCGAAGAAGCTCAGACTGCTGGTCCGTTACCTCGGCCGAACCTCATGATCGATGCTATCCAGCAGATGCTTGAGCGGTACCACTGCCAAACTCGCGATGAGTATATCAGTGCATTGCGTGAGATCTTGCAGCAGATCGCCCTGCTCGGTCTCTGGCGAAGCAAGTTCTTCGAGCACGCTGCCTTTTATGGTGGCACAGCCCTGCGCGTGCTCTACGGACTCGACCGCTATTCAGAGGACCTGGATTTCTCACTCCTGGGGCCCGACCCGACCTTCTCGCTGAGCCCCTATGGAGAGGCGCTTCGACGCGAGCTTTCCAGTTTCGGGTTCGAGGTTTCGTTCGAAATCAAGCGCAAGAAGGTCGATTCGGCTATCGAGTCAGCCTTCCTGAAAGCCAATACGTTGCAGCATCTGATTCTCATCCAGGCCGTGCCAAACCTGACCTCGCAACTCCACCCGGGAGAAGTCTTGAGAATCAAGCTCGAGGTAGACACGCAACCACCTGGGGGCTTTGAAACCGAGAGCCGATTCCTGTTGCTGCCAGTTCCTTTTGCCGTAAAGGTTTTCAGTCTGCCGGACCTCTTCGCAGGAAAGATGCACGCTCTCCTCTGTCGACGATGGAAGACACGAGTCAAAGGACGTGATTGGTATGACCTGGTTTGGTACCTGGGCCACTATCCGCGGCTTCGCCTGTCTCATCTCGAGGCCCGCATGAGGGCCACGGGCGATTGGTCCGAGTCCACCCGCATCGACCGCGACAGACTCATGAGTATGGTGCGTGCCGCGATCGCTAGACTCGACGTGGACCAAGCGCGACAGGAAGTGGAGCGGTATGTCCGAGACAAATCATTGCTCGAACTGTGGTCGACGGACTTCTTTGCTTGCATCATCGATAGGCTTGAAACAGTCTGAACAAGTGCGCTTCTGGAATGGCTCAACCACGAGATCAGGGAGATGATGATCAGGGGGTGATCAAACCCGACCCGTCAGGTCCAACAAAACCAGTCGGAGCGGAGGAGACCGGTCGAGGCGATCTCGAACCCTCCGAGCGACGCGCCCGGGCGGATCCTAGAGGCCTCCTCCCTGGCGATCCAGCTGAATTTGCCAGGTGGTCCGACGCAAACGAGCGACAGGAATTCTCTGATGTCGACCCCGAAGCTTTGAAGGCCCGGTTGGCGCGGGCGCCCTGTCCGAGGGAACAAAGCTCCCGAAACCGACGACGGGATGGCTATGCAAGACAAGCGAACCCGCCGCCGCCTGCTGACCGACATGCTCTTCGTGGGAGGCGCGCTGCTCGGTGCCTCGGCACTGACGCGCTCAGAGCCCTTCTTCGACCAACTCCTGGAGGACCAGACCGAGCGACCCGCTCCGAAGCCGAAGCCGGAGCCCGTGACCGTCACAAAGGCTTACCCGTCCGACAAGGACGTGGACGATTTCGTCGACTGTACCGAGGCCTATCCGTCTGACAGCGACATGGACATCCGGCGGGCCCATCGCTATCCATCTGCCGTGGACAACCACGCACCGCCGCCTCGACCCGGGCCCAGCGGCCAGGCCAGACCCTTCTGGAGCTGGTTGGGCTGATCAGGTCAGGCGTGCTCTCTGGCACCCCCAGAGCTGGCACACGGAGACAAGTCGGTCTTGATTGCCGGCGAGGATGCCGGCCGTTCCTTGTGCTGGCGCTTCAGCCCGCAGCGCGCCACTGGTCCATCTTGGGCGAATTGATCCGAGGGCAATCTGACTTCCGATGCCCACCTGGCCGCGGCTGGCCATCGAGCAGGGCGCGACGCTCTCCTCGAGCGACAAGGACTTTGGGCATTGTGGACTCGAGCTGACCTTCGTCAATCCGCTGGAATGATGCCAGCCGGCTCCTCAGGTTTCGGTGTGGGTGGGGGAGCGTGGCCGCCGTGGCCCAGCTCCTCCTCAGGGAACGGCTCCTGGCTCTCTTTGGTGAAGGAGAAGGCCAGCATCATGGCCGCCATCACCAGGTAAGCCGCCGTGAACTGGTAGGGAATCTGGCGCGCCGCCGCCTGGAGCTGCCCTTCGGTCAGCTCGGACTTCTTCTTGAGCACCTCCAGCTTGTGCGGATCGCCGACCGACTCGGGATTGGCCAGCTCGGCCGAGGCCTTCTGGCGGGTCTCCTCGACGAAGGGCTTGATCAGGTGAGCCGGGGCCAGCGGGCCCCAGGGCAGGTACATCTTGCCGTCGGGATCGACCGAGTGAACGATGCCGAAGAAGGTCAGCCCGGCCAGGATCACCAGGTAGGCCGAGGCTGCGCGCAGCTTGCGGTCGATCAGGCAGGACACCACCGCGCCCCACAGCATGGCCGTCAGGATGAAGCCGTTGCCGAGGGCCACGGTGACGATGCTCTCGGGCAGGATCTTGGAGTGCCCGATGCCCGGAACCACCTCCAGCAACTCCTCGCAGTATTTGCTGGTGGGGGGCATCAAGAGGGCCAGAATCTTGATCTGCACCAGCCGCGCCACGCTGGGGATGTAGGCGAAAGCCACCGCCGGGGTGTGGCGGGCCGGGACGGCCAGAAAGGCCTGCACCATGATGTCCAGGGCCACGAAGATCAGGATGGGCGCCAGCACCGCTTTGGGGATCAGCTCCACGATGAAGCCGATGTAGCCCAGCACGCCGCCCAGTCCCACGAAAAGACCGGTCAGCAAGGTGTAGCCGGCGCGAGCCCCCATCGCCTTGTAGGCCGGTTGCCCGATGTAGGGGGTGCTCTGGGCCACGCCCCCACAGACGCCGGCGATCAGGGTGGCCACCGCCTCGGTGAGCAGGATGTCGCGGGTGTTGTAGTCGTCGCCGCCCACCCGGGCGCTCTCGGTGACGTTGATGCCGCCCACCACCGTCAAGATGGCGAAGGGGAAGGCGATGGGCAGGTAGTTGAGGGCCTCGGCGAAGCCTTTGAGGAAGCCCAGCGTGGGGGTGGGGAAGCCCATGTGAAAGGTGGCCGAAGGGGCCGAGTAGATGCCGCCGGTCAGCCCGGCCGGGGCCAGCAGGTAGTAGAGCATCGTACCGAAGAGCACCGAGGCGGCCACCCCGGGGAAATTGCCGGGCAGCCGGATGCGGGCCACCAGGTTGTAGAGGATCAAGCCCAGCGCCACGCAGCCCACCAGGGGGGCGCCCATGATCTCGACCATGGGGATGAAGCCGATCAGGGCCAGGCCGATGCCGGCCAGCGAGCCCAGGAGGCCCGCCTGGGGCACGATGCGCTGCAAGAAGCTGCCCGTGAAGGAGAAGACCAGCTTGATGATGCCGATCAGCACCATGGTGGCCATGCCCACGTACCAGGTCATCAAGGCCGCATCCTCGGGGGTCATGCGGCCCTTCATGGTGAGATAGCAGGGACCCAGCACCGTGAAGGCCACGCCGATGGTGGAGGGCGTGTCCAGGCCCAGCGGCATGGCGGTCACGTTATTGTTGCCCGTCTTCTTGGCCAGCTGGAAAGCCATCCAGGTGTAGACCATGTCTCCGAAGAACACGCCGAAGGCCGTGCCCGGGAACATCTTCGTGTAGACGATCTCGGCCGGGAAGTCGAACACGAAGACCAGGATGCCGGACAGGAACGCCAGCACGGTGAGATTGTCGAACATCAGCCCGAAGAACCCGTTCAGGTCTCCGGCCACGAACCAGCGGTAGCGCTTCATGGGCCGTCCTTCGTCTCGGGCGAGGGGGTGCCCTCCGGTCGCCTGATCGGCACGCGCACCGAGCCCACCCGCAGGGAGTCTCCCTCCACGCCCACCACCAGACCGGGCTCGCCGGTCGAGCCATCCTCGTAGAGCCAGCCTTTGAGAGCGGCCTTCCAGGCCTCCTCGGGGCTCTGGCCGCGCTCGATGGCGCTCTCCAGGGCCCGGCTCGCGTTCAGGGCATCGGGGAACTTGCGGTCGGTGAGCGCATAGAGCTTCTCGAAGCGCTCCCAGCGCTCACCCGAGTCGCCCAGGTGCTCCAGGGCGGCGCGCAGCTCGCCGTCATTCTTGAGCTGCTCGCTGCAGCGAGCGCGAGCGTCCTCGCCCTGGCTCAGCCCCTGGCGCAGGGCCTGCCAGGCCTCGCGCGAGTTGCCCGCCAGCTCGAGCTGCTCCAGGCGCTCTTTCACGGGCAGCTCTCCGCTCCTGAGCTGCTCCAGGGCCTCCTTGAGGGCGGCCTGGCGCAGACGGCGCACCACGCCCTCGAGCAAAGTTGGACGCTCCTTATGCTCGCGCAGCTCGGGCCCGAAGCGATCCAGGAAAGCCTTGCGCTCGGGCCTTCCGCGGGTCATCCCCTCGCAGAGCTCCACCTCGGCCAGTTGCTCGGGCGTCAAGCTCTCCAGCTTGCCGGCGGCCAGCACCGGCAGCTCGCTGGCCTCGCTCCGATGCCGCTGCACGAGATCCTCCACCACTTTGTCCACCGGCGGGGGCGAAAAGCCCCTCTGGGACGGCATCTTGTAGGCCAGCTGCAGCGCCTCGCGAGCCGGCAGGGCGGCCATGCGGCGAGGACGGAACTGCTCGGCGATGCGCCCCAGAGTGTCCAGGTCGCGTCGATCGGGGGGTGGCTCCCGGCGCATCTCGGGCTCGAGTCGCTCGGCGAGGCGCTCGGAGAGCTCCTCGGGCAGCTCGAGCGAGGCCAGCAGGGCCAGAGCCGCTTCCCCGCGAGGGCCGTCCAGCTCGCTCACCAGCCGGTCGACGCGCCCGCCCGGCGGGTGGAAGACGAAGGCCATCGCGTCTCCCATCATGCGGTAGGGATCCACCCCGTTGGGCTCGCGATAGAGGCCCTCGCTCAGCTTGGGGGCGGGATCGCTGAGCAAGCGCTCGAGCAGGCGGTCGCGCAGCTCCTCGGAGAAGGCGGCCGGGTCCTGCTCGGCCGCCATCCGCACGCTCCGCAGCGTATAGCGGAAGTTCTCGGCCGGGCCTTCGTACTTGAACACACTGGCGTCGGGCAGCTCCAGGCGGCGGGCCAGCCACTCTTGCTGGGCCGCATCGGGGCGCCAGTGGCCCTCCTTGAGGCCCTGGTGCATGAGACGGTGCTGCTGCTCGTCCAGGCGTATGTCGCTCTGGGCGGTGAAAAGGTCCAGCGCCTTGCGGGTCCAGTCGGGCCGGGTGCCGGCCAGCTCGACGGCGGCGTGCGAGCTGTTCAACTCGTCGCAGAGCAAGAACGGCGCCAGCTCACGCTGGAAGAAATCCTGTCGGGGCGCAGAGAGCTCCCCTGAATGCTCGACCGCCGCTGAAGGACCTTCGGCCACCGCTGGAAAGACCTGCACCAGCTCCTTGAGCAGCCAGACTTTGTGGCGCCCCTCCCCGAAGCTCCAGGCCAGGCGGCCCCGGGCCTCGGCCTCCGAGCCCACCCGGGCCAGCCGCTCGGCGTGGGGCTCGAGGGCCTGCTTGAGGGGAGCGTGCTTGACCAGCCGGGTCACCCGGTCGATGTCGTCGGCGTTGCCCACGAGATCGAAGCGATCGAGCAGCGCGCCCACCACCAGGGCGGCCTGCATGGGCTCCAGCGCGGCCAGCTTGTCCAGACCCGGAGCGGGCACGTTGGACTGGGGCGGCAGCTCGGACAGCACCTCCTCGGCCAGAGCGGCAATGCGCGGCGGGGCGGGAGGCGGAGGAGCGTGCAGGTGGACCACCCCGTCGCGCACGGCCGGTCGGCCCGCCGCCACCAGGGCGTAGAGGTCGTCCTCGGGCGTGATGGGGCGGCCTTGATAGCGGATCTCGAGCTGGCCCCTGTCGCGCCAGTTGGTCAGAGTCTTGAGACAGGCGCGAGCCCAGGCGCGGTCCTGCTCCACCGGCTCGCGATGGCGGTGGCCCGGCGGGAGGTTGGCCCGCTCGCGGATCATGCACGAGTGGGCGATGCCGGTCAGGGCTCGGGCTGCCTGGTCGGGCACTCGACTGCGCCCCACGGCCTTCACCAGTGCGTCGATCTCGGGTTGGGGCGAAAGCTCGGCGTCGAAGTAGGTCATGGTCTGCAGACCCATGCGGAAGTCGAGCTTGCTGAGCCGGTCGAGCTCTTGCGAGGGCAACACCACGGGCGACTCGGTCGGCGGACCCTGGACGTAGGCGTCCACGGGGCCCGTCGTGACCGGCCTGGAGCCGTCCCGAGCCGCCACCACGGGGCGCAGGGCACCGCTCCAGAGGGCGTCAATCTGCATGCTTACCATGCAACCAAGAGAGGCTGAAAGAAGGCTCAAAGGCGCCCGAGGAGCAATCTCCTGCCATGGTCAAATCATCGACCGCTCCCGCCGTCGCTCAACGGCTAACCGGTGCTTTGGGGCGGGTGTTTGCGCCCCACGGGGCGCGTTGGCGCGGCTACAGTTCGTGCTGCTCCTGCTCTTTCTCCTCGCCGGATGCGGCCCTGCCGGGGTCGAGCCGAGCCCCGCGAGCAAGTCGCCGCCCGGCTTTGTAGCCGTGGGAGAGCACCACCTGAGCTTTCAGCCCCCGAACGGCTTTCAGCCCAGCGCCAGGGTCTGGTCGCACGGCAAGGAGGGCACGCTGCGCGCCACCGACGCCGGTGCCGACCCCCACCGGGAGGCCGCCGACCGCCTGGAGAAGGCGCTGGCCGACTCCGCCATGGACCCCGAGGAGCGCTCGCTCGAGCTGTCCAGATTCCCCTACGTCAGCTTCGAGTTCGAGCCCGACCGGGACGAAATCTACGCTCTGCGCAAGAAAGTCGACCAGGCCCGACGCGCCTTCCGCACCGACCCGGCCCGAGGCAAGAAGCTGGGCGCGCAGGTGCTCGAAGAGCTGCGCCGGCGCCAGCTTCCCGAAGACCTCCAGGCGCGGGTCAAGCACTACTTCGCGATCGAGAGCCGACGCTCGGAGGCCAGAGCCCTCAACTGGCTTAAGCCGCTCGAGGGCTTCGACCCACCCCGCGCTCTGGCCAGCTATCGCAGCCGCTATGGAGCGAGCACGGCGCTGTTCGTGCTCTACCGTGGCCACCTGGTGGTGTTCGTTCTGAGTGGTCCACCGGACGCGTCCGAGCAGCGCCTGAGCGATCTGGCCTCGAGCCTGAGCTTCGACGTTGCCGCCCCGGCCGTCTTGGCCTCGGCCACTCCCCCACCGCCCCCCTCCTTGCTCGAGCAGCAACAGCAGCAGCGCGAGAAAGAAGAGCAACAGCGCCGCAGCAAGTCTTCTAGCCGAGCCTGGCTCACCTTGCTGCCGGTCTTCATCTTGCTGCTCTTCACCTCGCTGCCGGCCTATCTCGGGGCCACCGGAGGCTACCACTCGGCCGTTTCTTCTGGACGGGACGTGCGCTCTAAAGCGGGCGAGCGGGCCTTCTACGCCACCACGGCGGGGGTCTTCGTGGGTTGTCTGGTGGCTTCGTTGGCGCTCTTTCTGGTGGCCGCCAGCGTGGAAGGAGGCGGCGGGATCATGAGCCCGCTGATGGGCTGGCTCGTGATCACGGTGATCATGGCCATCTACGGTCTCGTGGCCGGGCTGGTGGGGGGCGCGCTGGCCGGGGTGGGCGCCTGGATCGGGGCCGGCTCGGGCCCCCGCCTCAGCGGCCTTCTGGCGGCTATTTTTGCCGCTCTGGGAGCGGTGGTGGGGCCTTTCATGATGGGCTGGATGCCGGTCAAGAAGAAGCACCGCTACCGCTCAGCCCTCCCGGTTCCAGGGGTCTCAGTGCAGCGAGAATGCCTCCACCAGGGAGGAGAAGTCGGAGTAAGCACGGGGGAGAAGCGCTCCTCGGAGGGCTCCGACTCGATGACAGGTTGACAGCCCTGACCCTCTGGGCTATGGTCTGCACATGAAGCGCACAAATCTTGTGCTGGATGAGCAGCTTCTTCAAGAAGCCGTCCGGCTGAGCGGAGAGAAGACATACTCCGGGGCGGTCAATCGCGCCCTCAACGAGTTTGTTCGTCGGATTAAGGCGCGCAGCATCCTCGACCTGAGAGGCAGCGGGTTATGGGAGGGTGAGCTCGCACAGATGCGCGGCGACTCGGATTCCCGAACGAGCGATCAACTTGGTCCTGGTTGATACTTCGGTCTGGATCGAGGTCTTTCAGCGAAAACACCCGCTCGACCTCGAAACCCACGTATTGTTAGAGGAAGTGGTTACGTGCCTCCCGGTCGTGCAGGAGGTCCTCCAGGGCTTCCGAGACGAGGCTGCCTATCGGCTAGCGCACAGAGCTTTGATCTCCTTGCCGATCCTCGAGAGTCCGCTTGACCTGTCGGTGTTCGAAGAGGCCGCCGGCCTCTACCGCAAGGCCCGGCGCGCTGGGATCACCGTGCGGTCGTCCGTGGACTGCCTCATTTGCGCCTGCGCATTGCGCCAGGATGTCGAGGTTCTGCACCACGACCGGGACTTTCATCTCCTGGCTCAGATCTCGCCGCTGCGGGAGCGCCGAATCTGAGCCTTCAAGCCGGGTTGGACGCCAGTCACAAAGAAGCACCGCTGCTCCGTCTCAGTGCAGCGAGAATGCCTCCACCAGGGAGGAGAAGTCGGCGTAAGTCCGGGGTAGGAAGTGATGCTGCGAGCGCCGGTCCGCCTCGCGCACAGCGCCGGCCAGCTGGCTGCCCAGCAAGGCCCCCAGGGCCGCTCGGCCCCAGTCCAGGCTGGGCGGGGTGGGAGGGAGCGCGATCTCCTTCCAGAGGCGGTCGAGGGCCTCCTCGACGAGCAGGTGCTGAAGCTGGGGGCTCAGGTCAAACTGGTCCGCGCCCCGGCGTCGGCCGCGGCGTCGCCGGGAGCGCTCCTCGGAGGGCTCCGACTCGATGAGCCAGGAGGGAACCATCAGCGCACGCTGACGGTTCCATTCCGGGCTGGTCATCTGGACAGGCGAGACGATCATTGCGAGGGCATGAAACCCTGCCTGCCTGAAAAAAGCCTGAAGCCGGCGTCAGGCCACGGGCTCATTCCAGAGGTCCTGCCCCCCACTCATTCATGCGGCGTAAAGAAGCGCTCTCCGCCAGAAGTCCAGCCGCACTCCGCCTGTGGCGTCGGAGCTCCACGCCCTGGGGCCCGGGTGTGGCACACCATCTTCTCGAGCCAGGGCAGCTGGCCCGGCTCGGCTTCGGGCCTGCCCCCGCCTCCTGTAGGCGGCCGGATCTCAAAAGTCCTTTGGTCTTGCACTTTGCAACGCGCTGGAACAGATGGTGCCAATGTGCAAGACCATAGTGCGAGCGAATGAGCAGCGCAGCCGGAAAACTGGGTCAAGGGGTTTCCGGCTCTGCCTCTTAGCCCAATCGCATCTGTGTGACCTGCTCTTCGGTGGGGAAGCCCAGGGTGGCCACCCGGGGCGGGTGGTAGGCCAGCGGCTCGAGAAGCTCGCCGCAGACCTCGTGCACCTTTTCCCAGCGAAAATAGCCCAGGCTGCGCCCCTGGCGCACCAGCGAGACAGTCGAGGCGCGGGGCAAGAGCTGCTGGCCGGCGGCTTCGTCCCAGCTGGCCAGGTCCACCCAGTGGCCCGTGTCGCGATCCCGAGCCAGCTCGTAGCCGGCCAACCGGGCCTCGGGATGGTAGCCTTGCAGCAGGGCAGCTTGCAGCGCATAATCGCGGGCTGCATTCTGCATGAACAGACGGCGCACAGCTTCGTAATGAGGGTGCTCCACGGGCGGCACGAAGGGGTGCCAGGCCCCGCCGCGCCAGATTACCGGGATGGGCGAGAGCAGGCCGTCCTGGCCGATGGCTTCCTGGGCCAGCGCGGCCAGGCGACCGACTCCGGCGGCATCTTCCGAGCCGGTCACGGCCAGGGTATCTCTGCGCAGCGCCACGGCCACAGGAGCACCCTTGACAGCCAGGGCGACCAGACGCTCGGCCAGCAGCAGGCGGGTGGCGTCGTAGCCGTCCTTCCAGGTTGAAACGAAGTAGCCCGGAGCCAGCTCGCGGAACTCGGCCTGGCTGCGCTCGGCCAGGTTGAGGCGAGCCACTTTGAGGGCCTCTTCGAAGCTGACGTCCCACTCTTCCAGGTGCTCGAGCGTCAATGCCACCGAGTCCTCGTGCACCAGCTCGAGGCCCAGCTCAGTGGAGAGCAGGCGAAACGGGATGTCGGCCCCCAACTGCAGCCGCGACTGCTCAAAGTAGATACGCTCGCGCACCCGGGGCAGAAGCCCCGCGCGGGCTTCGGCGAAGGTATCTGGCGGCCCCTGGGCCTGTCCGCCCTCGAGCCAGACCCCAACGTAACGCTCGATGACCCCCCGGCGCTCGCGCCCGGCGGCGGCCACGTACTCCTCGTAGGCCTGGGCCAGGAAGAGACGGATCTTATCCTGCTCGACCTGCAGGCAGAAGTTGTCGCGGTCGAGGCGGATGGGACGCTCGTCGCCGGCGCGCCGGATGGCGTTGAGCAGGCTGGTGGCGAACGTCTCGCGATTGGGGGCTCCGAACAGGTTGCCGTACATCAGTTCCTCCTTGGGGGGCAGGGCAATTCTCCCCCCGGGGCCCAGATCCTTCGGGGTTAGCGCGGCTTGAGCACGATGGGAGGGACTTCGGCCGTCAGCGGATCGCCCTGGAGAGGGATGTCCTTGAGATGCTCCTCGCGATAGCCTGGCATGCTGGCGGTGATCTCGACCCGAGCCGGCCGGCGAGCGCTCTGGAAGTTGATTTCGATCTGAAAATCGCCTTCCTCGCTGAGCTTGAGCTGCTCGCCCTGGCGGGTTAAGTCCAGAGGGATCTGGGGCAGGTGGATGGTCAGCCGGGCGTCTCGTGGGGCTCCGCTGACATCCCCGAGGCGCAGACGCCCGCGCACCAGCACTTTGACATCGTGCAACTCGAGACGGCTGGACTGAGACGAGCGCGAGGAAGTATGGGCCCGGCTCTGATGGACCCAGACCACCAGCCCCACCAGGATCAGGGCCCCGATGGCCAGGAAGCGCCAGGACGAAGTGGAGGCGGTCGGTGCCGAGTAGGGGCGTCGTGACTCAGGCCTTTGCGGCTCTGGGCCGGCAGGTTGCAAAGGCTCCCGGCCGGGCCGAGAAAGCG
>QWHO01000544.1 GCA_021404945.1 bacterium CPR1 | reverse complement strand
ACCGGCAAGGCCACCAGCACCGCCATGACGACCATCGGGATCAACCACTGGCTGACCATCGGTGGGGTGAGGCCGCGCAGGGCCTCGCGGGGGACAATCAAATTGTCCAGCCAGATGTAGGCCGGCATCACCACCAGCGTGTAGAGGGCCGTTCCCAGCACAATACGTCGGCCTCGCGCCGAACTAAACCAGCGCCCGGCTTGGCTGCGAACATGGTCGAGATAGGGAATGACCAGCAGGAAGAGCACCAGCAACCCCGGGATGATCACCCCGGCCAGGGTGGGATGCATATGCTCCAATAGCTCCTGCAGGCCGACGAAATACCAGGGAGCTTTGGCTGGGTCGGTGGTCAACGTCGGGTTGGCGATTTCCTCCAAAGGCGCGTGGCGCAGCAGCGACAGCAGGAACAGGAAAAGGGTGGCGCCCAAGAGCAGCACCAGTTCCCACAACAGAACCACCGGGAAGGAGAAGACTGTGTCCTCCGGCCCGTGGTCTACCAGCGGCGACGTGCCGCGCATCAACTCCACCAAGCCATAGGTCTTGCGGGGGTCTTTGGGGAAAATCTCTGGATTTTGGATTTTGGATCCTTCGGCTTTGCTCAGGACAGGTTTTGGATTTTGGATTTCAGACGTTGTAGTATCTGATTTCCCCTGCTCCCCTGCTCCTCCGCTCCCCTGCTCCTCTTCTCGCACCTCCTGGGCAGCCAGGCCGCCGTCCTTGCGCACTCGCCAGATGTGGTAAGAGACACCCAGAGTTATCAAGGTGGGCAGGACAATGACGTGCAGGGTGTAGAAGCGGATGAGGGCATTCTGGCCGACTTCGCGTCCACCCAGCAACAACACCTGCACCTCAGAACCGATGACCGGCATGTAGCCGGCAATATTCGTACCCACCGTGATGGCCCAGTAAGCTAACTGGTCCCAGGGCAAAAGGTAGCCGGTGAAACTGGCTCCCAAGGTCAGCATTAGGAGCAAAACCCCGACCACCCAGTTGAACTCACGCGGGGGTTTGTAAGCGCCCGTGTAGAATACCCGAGCCAGGTGGAGAATAACGGCCAGGACCATCAGGTGCGCGGCCCAGCGATGCATGTCCCGGGTGAACTGGCCCAAAGGGATAGCAATCTGGATGGCCTTCATCGTCGGATAGGCTCGTTCCACCGAGGGGATGTAATAGAACATCAACAGCGCGCCGGTAAAGACCAGGGTAGCGAAAAGCACCGTGGTGATAATACCCAGCCCCAGGCTGTAGCTCCAGCGCAGACTCTGTCGGCTGACTTTGACCGGGTGCAGGTGGAAGAACAGCCCGCTGGTCATCACCAGTGAGCGATCCAGTGGGTTATCCGGCCAGCCATGGCGGAAGTACGATCGCCACACACGGGAATGAGTGATGCGGCGGGTCCACGGGTTTGGCTCAGGTCTGGCCCTGAGCACTTCGGCTTCGCTCAGTGCAAACTCCGTTGAAGGGGTCGGCGAAGTATCAGTCTTCATTGACTCACCTCCTCTATTCAAAAACAACCTTCTCGGTGAAGCGAAACGCCTCCATGCTAATGGCTCCGGTGGGGCAGCGTTGAGCACATAGAGAACAACGGATGCAGTGCGTCGGGTCGAAGAGCATGGCCGTGGCCGGCGGGATCTCTTCTTGCCAGAAGGCGGCCAGCGAAAACCCCAAGCGGGCTTCCACCACACTGGCCAGCGTCTCATCCCCGGCGACCTGGCTCAATGGGACCAGCTTGAGGCAGTCGGTGGGGCAAACGTCCACGCAGCCGTTGCACATAATGCATAAGTCGCCGTTGAAGATCGGGTTGAGGCTGCACACCAGGCAGCGCTCGCCCTGCCGCCGGGCCTCCTCCTCTGGATACCCTAACTCCACCTGGGCCACCCCGATCCGCCGCTCGACCGGGAGCGTCGGCGGTAACTGGCGAGGTAGCCGGAGATAGCCGGCAGCGGGGCCGTGGGTTGGGTATTCATGGAGTGGGATAGGAGTCATCCAGCCCTGGCGCACCGTTCGCGGCTCGACCTGTTGCAGCCAACGATGGATGTTGCGGGCCGCTCGCTGGCCGTCGGCCACGGCATTGATGATCAGGCGCGGGCCAAAGGCAATGTCCCCTCCGGCGAAGACCCCCTCAGCGGTCGTCATCAGTGTTTCCCGGTCTACCTTGAGCGTACCGCCCCGGGTGACTTCCAGGCCGTCTTCCGGCTTGACCCAGGCCAATTCCCCCATTTGCCCGATGGCGACGATGACACTATCGCACTCCCATGCTTTCTCTGTGTTGGGGATAAGTTGCGGGTTGAAGCGGCCTTGCTCATCGAAGGCACGGGCTACGTCCAGCGTCTCCACGGCCCCGGCCCCGCCAGCCTGCCCGACGATGCGTCGAGGGGCAAGGTGGTTGTGGATGATAACCCCTTCATCCTCTGCCTCGGCCACCTCCAAGGGGTCGGCGAGCATCTCGTGCCGATCTTCGACGACCAGGCAATGAACCTCCTCGGTGGCGCCCAGGCGAACCGCCGCCCGGGCCACGTCCAGGGCCAGGGCGATGTCGCCGCCTGACTCGGCCATTGGCTGGCCCACCCGCAAGGCCGTGCGGGCCACGTCCATAGCTACATTGCCCCCGCCGATCACCAGCACCTTGCGGCCCAGGTCCAGGTTGTACCCGCCCAGGTTGACATTGAGTAGGAAATCCACGGCGCGCAGCACCCCATCTAACTCTTCTCCTTCAACGTTGAGCTTGCGGCTGCGGTAAGTGCCGATGCGTTGTCTATCGACGCGATCCACGACCGGTGGGTGGCAACCGCGCCTTTCGCCCTCCCCGTCGTCCCGCTCGTGTAGAGGATGACGGCCGGATCGTCCTCGGCGATCTCGACGACGGGGAACTCGTCGGCCGGCTCTCCCCGGAGGTGATCGAACGGCTCCGCCGCCGTCCGGTGCGCCTCGTCCAGCGAGGCGTGGTCGGCGACGAAGACACGATCCAGGTCCGGAGATTCGCCGATCCGTTCGGCGACACGCGCGAAGCGCCTGGCGTCGGCGACGAGCACCTTCGCCCCGCTGTCCTGCAGCCCGTAGAGGATCTCGTCGGCGGTCCACCAGCCGTTCAGGCCGACGACGACGGCACCGAGGTCGATCGCTGCCCAGAACACGACAACCCACTCGAGCCTGTTGGCCGACAGGACGGCGACGCGGTCGCCCTTGCCGACGCCCAACGCGGCCAGCGCCCGCGAGACACCGTTCACGGAACGGAAGAGCTCGGCGTAGGAGAGACGCTGCGCGCCCGAGACGACCGCCAGGCGGTCCCCACGCTCGATCGCCTTGCGCGCGATCTCGGGAAGGCTCCCCATTCGGCGCGCGAAGACCTTCATCGGAACCCCGCGCACGATCTCGTCGGTGATCTCGAACCTCGAACCGGGCCCGGTCAGGTCTGCCACTGCCCGACGGAACGGGCTGTCGGAACCCCTCGGCACGGAGGACTACCCCCTTCGACCCTGTACCCCTGCAGGTCTCACGGTAGCGTCTGACCAGAGACGCAGACGAGCCCCGGCTTCCGTCCGGGCTCGAGGAGGTGACGATGCAAGGCGATCCGGAGGTCCTCGAGGTCCTCAACGAAGTGCTCAGTGCCGAGCTGACGGGCGTGAACCAGTACTTCGCCCATGCGAAGATGCAGGCGAACTGGGGCTACGCGAAGCTCGCGGAGA
>QWHO01000543.1 GCA_021404945.1 bacterium CPR1 | reverse complement strand
GATGTGCAGCTGGGTGCCCGCCCACACCCGGGTCAGCCCCAACCGGGTGGATGCGCTGGTGTTCGCGCTGGCCGAGCTCGTGCCGTTCAAGTCGGCACCGCAACCTACCTCGGTGCGCGTTGCCCCGACCGCTGGACACTATGCTCCCAGGAGAAACAAGCGATGAAGTGGCTCCGCAAACTCTTCCGTCCCGCCCCGGCACCGGCAGCAACCCCTGACCGCTGGGAGGTGCGCCGGCGACGTCGACTCCGTGAGAGCGACGGCGACCTGGTGGACTCGGACATCGGGTACCGCCGGCTGACCTCGGCCGACTCGCGGCGCGACCTGAGCCCGGTGAAGCATGACCGAATGCTGCGCATCGCTCACTACCTCTGGCGCAGCAACCCGATTGCCAAGCGAGCCATCAGCAACATGCGAGCCTTTGTGGCGAGTGAGGGATTCCGCCTCCGAGCCACCTCACCCAACGAGGTCCATCGGGCCCAGATGCAGCGTGAGCTGGACCGCCACTGGGAGCTCTGGCGCTGGGATGAAATGCTGACCAAGCGGGTGGAGACGCTGGCCGTCGAGGGCGAATGGATTTATCTGGTGCTGCCGCCCAGCAGGTTCTCGGGGCACAGCATTCCGGGCAAGATTCTGCCCGAGCTGGTGCAGGACATCCAGCGTGACCCGATGGACGCAGAGACCCTCCGCACCATCGACCTCAGCGCACCAGTGAAAATCCACCAGCCCGACGGGACGGTCCGGGTGACCTCCGAGCTGGAGATCGTCCACCGGGGAGCGGATGGGAGGCTGCGGGGCGACGTCCTCTATCTGGCCACCAACCAGCTCTCAGGCCAGACGCGCGGATGGAGCGACTTGCTCTGTGTCGCTGACTGGCTCGACCAGCTCGACACGCTGCTGTTTACGGAGGTCGAGCGGGTGCAGTTCCAGCGGGCTTTCGTCTGGTCGGTCGAGATCGATGCCGAGTCGGAGGAAGCTCTGGAGCGCCGCAAGGAGGAGCTGGCGGGCGAGGGCCCTCCGAGCCCCGGGACGGTCCTGGCGCACAGCAAGACGGAGCAGTGGCAGTGCCTGTCCCCGAACCTCCAGATGCAGGACAGCGTTACGTTCATCAAGTTCGTGATGATGATCTGCTTCGGCGGGCTGAGCATGCCGGAGCACTACTTTGCCGAGGGCGGCGACGTCAACAAGGCTACCTCCACGAACATGACGCCCCCCATCTTCGCCTGGGTGCGAGACCGCAAGCGGGCGGTCCGGCTGTTCATGGAGACCGCGGCCGAGCTCGCGGTGCAGAATCTGGTGGACGTCGGAGTGTTGAGCGGTATCCCTCAGGAGCACCGCAGCTGGGAGGTCGTGAGCCGTGACCCCGAGCGCACCGCCTACGACGTCCTCGGCCAGATGCTCAGCACCCTGGCCCAGGCTCTGACCCTGGCGGTCGAGGCCGGCTGGGTGAGGGACCACGAGGCCGCCCGGGCCTTCCGCACCGCGGCGAGCGACATGGGCTGGGCGATTTCCCGGTCGTCTCCGAGTCGGAAGACACCCTGGATGACGCACAGAAGGCGGCTTCCGAGCGCCTCGAGCATCGCCGGCCGTCACTCGACCAGCTCGGTGCTGCTTAGAGCGGCCGAGGAGCGGACGCCACGCTCCGTGCTGAAGGAGCTGGACGCCCTGGACGCCGAGGGCATTCAGGTCGCCAAGCGCTCTGCCAGAGACCTGCAAGCGGACGTGCTCGGGACGATGAGCATCGAGGCCCGGCAGTGGCGGGTGACGCGCCTGAATAAGATGCGCGGCGTGCTCAACGAGCGCGTGGCCCAGTGGGCCACGCGCTACGGCTCCGACCTCGAGCCCCACCTCTACCAGGCGATGGAGCTGGGCGGCGACCTGGTGGACAGCGGGGTGGACGACCTGATTCGCCCGACCCGGCTCTCCCTCGACCAGGCCGTAAAGGACGCCCGCGACCGGGCTGAGGCGCAACTGATGACGGTGCTGCAAGAGCGGCTCCAGCAAGAGCTCCGGTCTGCGATGCTGACCGGTAAGACCCCGGAGCAGTTCCTCGAGCGCCTGTCGGCCTCGCCCGCGAAGGAGCGCTCGCTCTGGTACACGGTGGAGAAGGCCGCCGTCAGCCGGGCCCGCACACAGCTCGCCGTCGTCCAGGCCCAGGCGACCCAGGAGCGCCTCGAGGAGATCGAGCGGGCCAACCCAGGCGTTGACCTGCGCAAGAAGTTCATCGCGGTGCACTCGGGGCCGAGTGTCTGCCCGAAGTGCACCCCCTACGACGGGAAAGTTTATGGGCTCCGTGAGGGGCCGAGGCTGCCGCTGCATCCGCACTGCCGGTGCAGTTACGTGCCGAAGGTGGAAGATCCAGGACGTGATCTCGCTCCTGCAGAATTCGGTCCAGTGTTATTTGAGCCCGACGAGAGCCCAGAGGCGCATGCGGTCGTCGAGAGGCTGTTTCAAGAGCGGAAGGTCAGCATCGCGCCCAGAGCACTCCGGGAAGCCGAACCAGAAGACCGTGCCCATTTTCCGGGTGGATTGGACCAAGTTCTCGATCGTGTTTCTGAAAGTCTGCGGCGGTTCCCGACCCCTTTGCTGGAGTTTCTCAGCGAGGAAAACGGCCACGCAACGGTCGTTGGCCAGCTTGAACGAAAGCTTGGCGAGTATGATCGCGGGCGAAGGGTCGCAACTGTTTCCATAGAGGCACTCGCCAAAGACAATGGGATTCTGGAAGAAGAGTTGGTGCACATGTTTGATCACCTACTCGGAAGCCACGGGGAAAGGCCTGGAGGAACCCTGTCTGCCGGGGATGGTGTTACGACAGGACTCCAGGAATATGGTGCTGAGATTCAACGGCTCTATCAAGCCGATCCCCGAAGAATCAGCGCATATGCAAGCAAGAATGAGCGCGAATTTCTGGCCCAATCCATCCGCTTCTATATCACCGACGGACGAGACGTCTTGCGAAAGCTCGACCCTGAGTTGTACAATGTCGCTGAGAAGTGGTTCGATGCGAGCTTCTGGATTGAGGTCTTACCGTGAAGGTCTATCGATACGAAGAGACTCCGACGCACTGGATCGAGGTGGTACGGCCAGACGAGTTGTTTGACCTCTCCACCCTGGAGGAGCCGCCAGACCTCGATGAGGACGGTCATGAATTCAAGCTCAGGGCCGTACATAAGCTGCGTGGAGTGCCGCAGACCTTCGCATACGCCTATCGAAAAGATGCCTGGACTCTGGAACGCCTGAAGCGACTGGCGGCAAGAGGTTCGGATCGGTACAAGAATGACGCTGTTGATCTCGAAATTTTGATGCGTCGGACTCACGGAGGCCAATTTGCGGAAACGTAAGATCGAGAGCATCCATTCGAAAAACCGACGAGCTTCGGCACACTCTTCGGGTCGGTCCACTACATCCGGTTTGCCCTGTCGTTTGGCCGCTTGACGCAAGAAGGTTGGAACGATTGAGATACAGGCTCATCGCATGGCAGAGGTCTGACGGGGACTGGGAGAACATTGAAGCGGTCTACGAGGACCCTGATCTTGGGGTAACACGCTTCCGACCCAGTGCCAGATGGGCTTTCCGACCAGTGAAGACTCGCCTCGAGGACGTCCAACCCGAAGTTGCGCGAGAGCCTGGACAGCAGGGCAAGTTGAAGATTTCCCCGATCTACGGATACTCCGGGCCGTTTGACCCG
>QWHO01000542.1 GCA_021404945.1 bacterium CPR1 | reverse complement strand
AGGCCTTTGGTCTTGCACTTTACAACGCGCTGGAACGCAGTTCCGGCGCGTTTGTCAGATTGTGCTAATGTGCCAGACCAAAGTGCGAGCACATTAGCGACGCAACCCTCACGCCCTCTCTTTGAGAAGAAAGAAGGCCGGACCGCAAGGCCCTGCCTTTACCCGGGAGAGGTCGTGGACGGATACCTGCCGGGGGTCAGCCCGGCAACTTCTGCTTCTGCGACCGCCACAGCTGGCAAAGAGCATCGGCGGTCGATTCTTGCTGAAGCTCGAGCAGGCGCGTTTGCACCGCCAGTGCCACGTTCCAGTGCAGGGCCTGATTGCGCTGCCACTGCGGGTGCACCTCTCCCGGCTCGCGGTCTCTCCAGGTCAACGATGCTACATTGGCGCTGTTGGGCAGACCGAGCATGAAGCTACCTCCTGAATGTTCTTCAATTGGCCCCGCGCGGGACCGTGGCTTGAGGTCCCGCGCGGGGTTCAGAGGACGCGCCAGCGCAGGCGTCCCTGGGACGCCAGGACAGCCGTTCGGCGGCTGCGCGAAAGGCAGCGAGGCCGAGGGCACGGGGGCGGAAATCCGCCACGATCAGCCTGCCGGCGGCTGATTCAGCGAGGCCGGCGGCACGGAGGCGTCTGCCAGGTCAGACCATGGTCAGGGCGCTGGGGCTCGTGTCATGCAGGGCTGCTCCTCCAGACCGCGTCGCGTTTCTTGGCCGGAATGAACGCGGTCTCTCGGGGGGGTGCCCGGCGAGCCGGGCGGTCGTTTGACCTCCCCTATCATAGCCGATGGGAAGGCAAAAATTGTTAAGCTCACTTAAAGAGAGTAAACCTTTTGTTTCCAGGCCTTGCCGGGATGTAAATTCTCTCCCATTCAGGGCGTGAAGCGCTGGTCGATCTCGAGGTAGGTCGCAGGCTCGAACAAGATGGGCCAGTACGAGCCGAGATACTCGCGATAAAGGTCGCGGGCGCGCTGCTCGACGCCCATGCGCTCGAAGTTCGCCGCCAGCATGCGCTGGGCCCGATAAGGCCAGGGGTCGTGCTCGAGCAGCCACTCGAGCTGCTCGATCTGGGCCGTCGTCTGGCCACTGCGGCCGAGCAAGGAGGCCAGCTGGTAGCGCGGCTCGGTCAGCTCGGGGTGGCTCTGCACCAGGCTTCGGGCCAGCTCCAGGGCAGGCTCGAGCCGTTCGCCGCCGGCCAGGATCTCACCCGCCGCGTAAGCCGGATAAGGGTCGTGCGGAAAGTGCTCGCCATAGGCCTTGCAGATGGCCAGGGCTGCATAGGGGTTTTGCAGCAGCACAGCCAGGCGCAACCGTTCCTGGTAGGCCACCCGGCTCCGGGGCAGCAGGCGCTGCAACTCGTCGAGCACCTGACGGGCAGCCTGGTAACGGCCCTGCAGGAGGTACAGCATGGCCAGGTTGTAGTGAGTTGCTTCCCACTTGGGATCCTCGGCCAGGGCCGCCTGCCAGGAGCGCTCAGCCAGGGCCAGGTCACCCTGCTGCAGGGCCAGGCTCCCCAGCTCCTGGAGGACGAACAAACGGAGCTCGCTCTGCTCGAGCAGGGGCTCGAGCAGAGCCTGGCGCTCCTTCGGGTTGAGGAAGGGCGACTCCAGCAGGTAGCTCTGCAGGGCCGGTGCCATCAACTCCCAGCCAGGAGCGGCCGGGCGGGTCGTGCGGTAGCCCGAGGCCAGCCGGCCGGCACCCACCAGCTCGATGCGTCCGATGGCTGTGGGCAGGGGGCTGCGCACCCAGACCCTGGCGGTGCCGTCGGGGCCTACCCGCAGGGCATGTCCGTCGGGAGGAACGCGAAAGCCCAGACCACGCCCGTCGGCGGTATCCACTACCGCTCCGTTGCTGAGCACCCCGAAAGTCAGGCTGGACTTGCCACCGGGCAGCAGGCCCGGCCCCCAGACGGCCAGATCGGCATCGCGTCCGGTGGCCTGCAGGGTGCTCACCAGGTAGCGCCAGGCCAGCACCTGGCGACGGGCCGGCGGGGCGCTCCCAGCGCGGCGTAGCCAGAGCTCAGGATCGGGCTCGCGGGTAAACTCGCAGGCCGCCTGCAGGTCCTCGCCGCGGGCCAGGTAGGCGGCCTGCAGCAGGTTCTCCGAGCGCAGCTCCAAGAAGCGCAGTCGCGTCTGGATCGGATGGCGCACCAGGCACCAGCCGGCCGGCAGGTCGTAGGGCCCGGGGCTGGCTCCGGTGGCCAGGGCCAGGTTGTAGCGGGCCACCGGAGCGGTGGGGTCGGCCTGCAAGGACTGGCGGTAGCGCACCGCCGCCTGCACCTTGCGGCCGGCCAGAAGCTCGAGGTTGCCCAGCCTGAAGGCGGCTTCGGCCGGATAGGCAAAGCTGGCCGACTGGTAGAGCTCGGCCGCCTCCTCCAGACGCAGCTGCAACTGGCGCACCAGGCCCAGGGCCATGACCTGCTCGGGATTGCCGGCCGGGCTGAGCAGGCTCTCGGCCCGCCCCAGGTCGCCCTCCAGGGCCGCCCGCACCGCCCGATCCACCGGGCTCGACTGGGCCAGGGCCGGCAGCATGAGCGCGAGCCAGAGCCAGAGAATCAAGCGGCCCCGGAGGGTCATCCGGGGCCGTGAGGGGCTGGCCTGGGAAGGGCTCAGCGGTTGTTGTAGACCAGCTTGTAGCATCCGGTTGGCTCGCACTTGACGAAAATGCCGGGCCGCAAAGGCATGAGCGTGATGCGGTTGGTGTAGCCCAGGTCGACGGCGCTCACGCGGTAGGTGGCCCGCTGCTCGATCATGGCGATCTGGCCCTCGAGGCTGAGGGTGACGCGGTCGCGCAGCCAGGGGCTCTTGAAGTCGACACCCAGGAACGAGTCGGTGTCTTGCGGCATGCCGATGCCGTCGACACCGACCTGAGTGACGCCCACCTGGGGGCGGTTGTCGAACGGGGAAACCGTGCTGCCGGGAGACATCCCGCCGGCGGCCCCGGGCTGGTAGCTTTCACGGCCGCGCCGCGCTCGGATTTGCTCGATCTTATCTCTGGGATCCTCTGCCAAGCTCGCTTCGCCCCTTCCTTATGGTCCTGGCCCTTGCTCTTTGTCGCTCAAGGTATCCGGACCCACTCGTCCACTCAGACCTCGGGGTATTATACCATGCCCGGGAGGCTTCGAGAAGATGGCTGAGAAGCCAGCTTCATGGATGTTTGGTTCGCCCTCGGGTGGCTGCTGGCCTGCCTCTGGTGGGGCTTGTGGTGGCGCATGCGCCTGGCCGTGAAGCGGGTTGCATGCCTGCGGGACTTCCCCCCCCATCCCGACCCGCCCGGGCTCTCCATCGTGGTGGCCGCTTCCAACGAGGAGCACACGGTGCAAGCCGCCATGAGCAGCCTGCTCGCTCTCGACTACCCAGATCTGCAGGTCATCGTGGTCAACGACCGCTCCACCGACCGCACCGGCGATTTGCTCGAGCGGCTGGCAGCGCGGGATGGGAGGTTGACAGTGCACCACGTCCGGACCTTGCCCCCGGGCTGGCTGGGCAAGACTCACGCCCTGCAGCAGGGCGCCGGCCTGGCCCGTCACGAGTTGATCCTGTTCACCGATGCCGACGTGCACTTCTCCCCCGACAGCTTGCGTCGCGCCGTGGCGGCCTTGCAGGCCATGGATCTCGACCATCTGGTGGTTACCCCCTGGATCGAGGCCCGCGGCTTGATCGAGCAGGTCTTTGTGAGCTACTTCAACGTGATGTTCCAG
>QWHO01000541.1 GCA_021404945.1 bacterium CPR1 | reverse complement strand
CGACCTCCGCCGGGAGGGTTTCGTGCCGGCCCACGGGGGCGCCACGCTGGGGTTGGAATCCTGGGAGGCGGCCCGCCGTCGCGGGGCCCGTATCCACGCCGACCTGGTCGGGGGGGAGAGCAACTCGGACGGCAACCACCTGCCCCAGCCTTCCGAGGAGGGGCAGTCCAGGCTGATGCTGCGACTGCTCCAAACCTGCCAACTGGCCCCGGAGCAGATCGACTACGTCAATGCCCACGCCACCTCCACCCCGCTCGGCGACCTGACCGAGATCCGGTCCATCAAGAAGGTCTTCGGACCTCACGCTTACAAGCTCAAGCTGAACGCGACCAAGTCCATGCTCGGCCACACCTGCTGGGCAGCCCCCCTGGTGGAGTCGGTGGCAGCTATCCTGCAGATGAACGCCGGTCGCTTGCATCCTTCCATCAATATCGATGAGCTGGACCCGGAGGTCGACCTGGACGTGTGCCGCGGGCGGGCGGCAGAGCATCCGATGCGCTACGTCATGAAGAACTCGTTTGGCTTCGGAGGCATCAACTCGGTGTCCATCTTACGCCGCCCCGAGCCCGAGGAGGTTGGAGCGTGAACGTCTTCATCACCGGGGGATCGCGCGGAATCGGCCAGGCCATCGTTCTGGAGGCGATTCGTCAGGGCCACGAGGTGGCCTTTACCTACCACACCAGCCGCGAGCGGGCCGAGGAGGTCATCCGAGCCGCCTGCGCCGTCCGTCCCGAGGCTCGCTGCCAGGCTTATCCTCTGGATGTGCGCAACTCGGACCAGGTCGATGAGGTCGGAAACCAGGTGCTCGATGACTTCGACCGGGTGGATGCGGTGATCTGTAACGCCGGCATCAACCTGAACGGACTGGCGGCCAACATGCCGGACGAAACCTGGCAGACGGTCATCGATACCAACCTGACGGGCTCTTTCTTTGTGGCTCGTCAATTTCTCCCTGGCATGGTGGCCAATCGAAGCGGCAGCCTCGTTTTTGTTTCCTCGATGGGGGCGAATGGAATCAGCGGTCAGGCTCCCTACGCCGCCAGCAAGGCCGGCCTGCTCGGTCTGTCCAGCACCCTGGCCAAGGAGTATGGCCGCCGCGGCATCCGCAGTAACGCGGTGTTGCTCGGATTCATCGAGACCGACATGACCCGCGAGGGGCTCAGCGAAGGCAACCGGCAGTTCTGGATAACCTACAACCCGCTTGGCCGCACCGGCGAGCCGGTCGAGGCGGCTCGAGCCATCCTCTTTCTCTGCTCCGACGCCGCCAGCTTCATCAGCGGCGAAGCCATCTCGGTCACCGGAGGGCTGGACTGGGGCCCATGAGCTTGCGCGTCGGCATCGAGAAGCTTCGCGTCTATCCCGCCAGCATGGCCCTCCCCATGGAGCGGCTGTGCGCGGCTCGCAACCACGACCCTGCCAATATCCGCGAGGTCATGATGATCGACGAGCGGAGCGTGAATCCGCCCTGGGAAGACCCTGTGACGATGGCCGTGAACGCCGCCCTGCCCATGCTGACCGAGGAAGAGAAGGCCTCGATCGAGCTCTTGATCGTGGGCAGCGAAAGCGGGGTGGACCAGGAGAAGCCCATGAGCACCTGGGTGCAGCGCTACCTGGGGCTGACCAGCCGTTGCCGCAACTTCGAGCTCAAGCACGCCTGCTACGGAGCCACCGCGGGATTGCACATGGCCGCCAGCTGGATTGCCAGTGGGAGCGCGGGGGAGGGCAAGAAGGCCCTGGTGATCTCCAGCGACCAGAGCCGGGCCCACTTTGGCAAGCCGTGGGAATACGTGATGGGCGCCAGCGCCACGGCCCTGCTGGTCTCGTCTCAGCCCGACCTGCTGGAGATCGAGCCGGGCAAGAGCGGTATCTTCACCAACGAGGTCTCGGACCTCACCCGGCCGACCTCCCGGGTGGAGACCGGCAACAGCGAGACCAGCCTGCTCAGTTATCTGGAAGCTCTGGACATGGCGGTCGCGGATTACCTGAGCAGACTCGGTCAGAGCGTCGGTTACGCCTACTTTAAGAAGAACATCTACCACGCCCCTTTCGGAGGGCTGACCCTGCGGGCCACCCGCACGGCTCTGGGCCACTTTGGCAGCTACAAGCGAGCGGAGGCGGATGCCCTGTGGGCCGAGAAGACCCGACCCTCGCTGACCTACCTCCGTCGCCTGGGTGGAACCTATGGCTCGAGCACTTTCGTGGGCCTGCTGGGCCTGCTGGACGAGTGCCCCGAGCTCGAGACCGGGGATCGAATCGGGATGTTCTCTTACGGATCCGGGTGCTGCTCGGAAATGTGGAGCGGCCTGCTCGGCCCGCAGGCCCACTCGGTGGCAGCTGCCGCTGATCTCAAGAGGTTGCTCGACCAGCGCCATGTGCTCAGCGTGGAGGAGTATGAGCAGGCCGAGGGCGAGCGCACGGCCCACATCGACGACGGCGACTTCGAGGCCGACACGAGTGGCTTTGACCACTGGTACGAGAGAAACTATGCCGGCAAGGGTTATCTCGTCTTTCGCGGTGCCCACGAATTCTATCGCCAGTATGGTTGGAGCTGATGCGCATTGAGGTGCCGGCGACACTGTCGCCCGAGTCCATGGCCGGGCTGGCCCACCAGCTCGAGCGCGCCGCCGCGGAGGAGGCCGGGGTCTGGATGCTGGAGGGCCAGGCGGGGATCTTCTGCCGCGGCCTCGACCTTGCCCTGATGGGCCAGACACCGAGCACGCAGGATTTTGCAGCCTGTCTCGCCAGCCTGGTCAAGGCTCCCGTGCCGACCGTGGCCCTGGTGGACGGCGAGACTCTGGGAGGCGGGCTGGGCCTGGCCGCGGCCTGCGACCTGGTGCTGGCCACGCCGCGCTCTACCTTCGGGCTGCCGGAATGTCTGTTCGGTCTGTTGCCGGCCATCATCATGCCCGTCTTGCTGCAACGGATGTCTCCTCAGAAGGCTCGACTGCTGGCCATGGTCGGGAGCAGTCGGACTGCCGAGTGGGCTCAGGCCAGTGGCCTGGTGGATGAGATCGCCCCGGAGGATTCTTTGGAGCGAGTGGCCCGACGCTGGTCGCGCGATCTGGCCCGGGGCGTTGGCGCGGGGCGCCTGCGTTCTTTCGTCAGCCAGGCCGAGCGCCTGGAGCTGGCCGAGGGGCTGGCTCGAGGCGTTCTGATCACCGACGAGCTGCTGGCCGAGCCCAGGGTACAGCGCCGGGTGCGCGACTTCGTGGAGCACGGCCGGGCACCATGGGAGAAACGGTGATCGAGTGCCTCCGTCACGAAGGCGGGATCGCCCAGATCGCGATGCGCGACGAAGCGGGCAAGAACGCGATGAGCGAGGCCTTTGTCGAAGCTCTGCTGGCCAACCTGCGGGCGGCCACGGAGTGGCCCGAGCTGCGCGTCATCGTGCTGAGCGGCCTGCCGGAGGTGTTCTGCTCGGGTGCCAGCCGCGAGGTGCTGGTGGGGCTGCTGGGGGGACGGTTGGCTCCGGCCGACATCGTGCTCCCCAAGGTGGTGCTCGACCTGCCGGTGCCCGTCATCGCTGCCATGGAAGGGCACGCCATCGGGGGAGGGCTGGCGCTGGGAGTTTGCGCCGACATCCTGCTGATCGCCCGGGAGAGCCGTTATGGCGCCAGTTTCATGAACATGGGGTTCACTCCGGGAATGGGCCTCACCGAACTGCTCACCCACGTCATGACCCCGGCCCTGGCTTGCGA
>QWHO01000540.1 GCA_021404945.1 bacterium CPR1 | reverse complement strand
TACCGATGATCTTCTGCTTCAACTACGCCACCCCCAGCGTCTTCGAGAGCGACCCCGAGCGCTCGCTGCTGGGTCTGACAGCCGAGCGGCCGGTGCGCTTCAAGGGACGCATCCTGCGCGAGATCCCGCTGGTGCGCTTCGCCCTGCGCGCCTTCGGGGAGGCCCTCTGGAGCTGGCGCGGCGGGGACAGCTGGCATGAGATCGACCCGCTGGTGACGGTGCATCCCGACCGCCTGTTCCTGGAAGGCTTCAGCGCCGACCTGTCGGTCTACGTCCAGTTGGCCCTGAAGAGCGAGCTATTCGAGCTCGAGGGAGCGGTGCAGACGGGTACCACCTCGGTGGACTTCACGGCCTGGATGTGGGGGGCCCTGGGCGAGATGCGCTCGAGCCGCAGAACCGAGCTGGCCATCGACCCGGCCGGGTTCCAGGTGACGACGGCCGGGGCGGGAGGGCGCTCCGAGCCCGAGGTGGAGCTGCCCGAGGCCTTCCTGCGCGGCCTGCTGGAGCTGCAGTCGGCCATGACCCTGCCCGGCATCCGCCTGGTGGTGCGGCCGGTGGACCTGCTGGCCCCCATTCGGTTTTTGCGCTACTCCAAGGGCCGGGTGGCTCCGCGGGCTCTACGCTACGAGTTCGAGCCCGACCGGCCGGTGCGCATCGTGCTCGAGCCCTGGGAGAAGAGCTTTACCCTGCAAGACACCGTGCACGGTTACGACGCCCCGCGCCGGGTGCGCACCTGGGGCCGCGACCGCCTGCGGCTGCTCGAGTCGCTGTTGCCTTTTGCCGAAAGCGTGCACATCTTCCTCAAGGGCCGGGGGCTGCCGCATTTCTACCTGGTGAAGCTGCCCTCCATGAGCTTTCTGATCGGCCTCTCGGGCTGGTCAGCGCGCAATTTCCAGGAGCCTGGCTTCGCCTTGCTGGCTCCGCCGGGTGAGGGCGATCCCGGCGAGACCTTGATGCAATTGCGCGAGACGTTTGTCTTGAGCGAGCCGATCGCTGCTCTCGATCGGCTGGTGCGGCGCGGCCAGGCCCTCTATGATCCCGACCGCAAAGAGTATCGCTGGCGCGAGATCTTCCCGGTGCCGCTGGACGAGGCGCGCCTCTATCCTCCCGACGTGCGCCAGGCGCGGGTGCCGCTGCTGCTGGGCCAGACCGAGGTGAAAGAGTGCCTGGTTCAGGAGACGCGCAAGGTTCGTCGCTTCAAGACCCCCGAGGGCAAGGTGGAGCGGGAGGTGGTCTACCGCGACTGGCGGGTGCGCGGCAAGGTGGAGGAGCGGGCCGTGGAGGCGGTGATCAATGAGCGCGGGCGGGCCATCTTCGCTACCTGCGAGTGCCCCTTCTTCCAGGAGAACCTGCTCGGGAAGGGGCCCTGCGAGCACATTCTGGCCCTCATCGAAAAGAGCGCCGAGCTGCGGGTCGATCAGGCCAGCTCGGTGGAGGCCCCGGTGGGGGAGAGTGACGAAGATGCGGTTTGAGTGGGAAGGCTGGCTCGCCAGAGTTAGCCAACGATTCCACGGTGTTTCGCCGTGGAGGCGCATTGTCGCCATCACGTCGCCAAGGTCCCCATCGTGCCAAACAATGGGGAGCCCTGAGTCCAGGGCCTCGCAGGTAGCCTCGGGCCAGCTTTCCCGCTCCACTCTTTCCGTCGAGCTCGATCCGAAGGCAGTCCGGAGACCGGAAGGCGGTCGCGCCCCCTTGAGGGACCTCGGGCGGACGGAAGGCGGACTCGCCCCCTTGAGCGACCTCGGGCGGACGGAAGGCGGTCTCGCCCCCTTGCGGGACCTCGGGCGGACGGAAGGCGGTCGCGCCCCCTTGCGGGACCTCGGGCGGACGGAAGACGGACTCGCCCTGTTGCTGGACCTGTGGCTCGGCACGCGGCAGCCCGGGCGAACAGAAGGCCGCGACTGGCAGACCGGGACCTCGCTGGCCCGATCGGGCCACCCGAAGCCCGCGAACGGCAGTCGTGCCAGACAAGAGTGTGCGTTGTCGGCACCGAGTCGCTCCAGCGGCCGGAAAGCTGTGCTTGGCCGACCGGGTGCCCTGCCCCCAGGCGGGGCTTGGCTCTCCGCTGTCAATTCTGGGCAAACAGGTCGGTCCGAAGGCCGCGATTGGCGGACCGGGCGCCCTGGCCCCCGGCAGGGCTTCCCATGAGCCTCTGGAAGTGGCTCTCCTCCAAGCTGACCGGAAAGCCTCCCCGGCGGGACGTTTCTCGCCTGGAGTCGGAGGACGAGGACCAGGTCTCGGAAGCGGTCGACGTCAGCGGCGGACCCCTCAAGCCCGACCACCGCCGCCGGGCCCTGCGCGATCGGCGCCTCTTGCCCAAGGCCCAACCCCCCGTGCGCTTCGGCAAGAAGAAGCGCCTGATGAGCAAGGCCGAGGCTCAGCGACTCTTCGGGGCCAGCATGCGCACTCGCAATCGCACGCTGCGCGATCTGTTGCCCGACGTCGAGCAACTCACCCGCTATGGCCTGCCGGTCTGGAAGACGGAGGAGGAGCTGGCCACGGCTCTGGGGCTGACCCAGCGCCAGCTCTGGTTTTTCGCCCTGCACCGCGAGAAGGAGCGGGCCGCCCATTACGTGACGTTTGCCATCCCCAAGCGGGGCGGCGGCGAGCGCCACATCATGGCCCCCAAGCGGCGGCTCAAGGCCCTGCAGCGCAAGCTCCTCGGGCTGCTGGTGGAGAAGCTGCCGGTGCACGAGGCCGCTCACGGCTTTCGCAAAGGACGCAGCATCAAGAGCGGGGCTGCCCTGCACGTGGGCAAGAAGCTGGTGCTCAAAGTGGACCTGAAGGACTTCTTTCCCACGGTCACCTTCCCGCGCGTGCGCGGTCTGCTGATCGCCTACGGCTATGGCTACCCGGTGGCCACCGCCCTGGCTCTGCTCATGACCGAGTCGGTGCGCCAGCCGGTGGAGGTGGAGGGCAAGCTCTACCACGTGCCCGTGGGGCCGCGCCACTCGGTGCAGGGCGCTCCCACCAGCCCGGGGCTGAGCAACGCCCTGGTGTTGCGGATGGACCGCCGTCTGACCGGCCTGGCCCGCAAGTTTGGCTTTGTCTACACGCGCTACGCTGACGACCTGGCCTTCTCGGGCGATCACGATCACAAGACCGGCTGGGGCCTGCTGCAGCGAGCCCGGCGCATCATCGCCGAGGAAGGTTTCGCGGTGCACCCCGACAAGACCGTGCTGATGGGCTCGGGCCGGCGCCAGTCGGTGACCGGGGTGGTGGTCAACCGGACGCTGGGCCGCTCACGGCAGCAGCGGCGCCGCTTGCGGGCGGCCCTGCACCGGCGCCGCCAGGCTGAGGCGCGTCTGCGCGGACAGCTGGCTTTCCTGTGGATGCTCAACCCGGCCCAGGCCTCGGCCCTCTGGCCGGAGGAGTGGAAGAAGCCTCAGAGCTGAGCCATGGAGGTGCCCAGCAGGCTTCCCGCGAGCATCAGAGCAATAAGCATCGGGATGGTCATGGCCGGTAGCTGCAGCAGCGCCAGCGTTGCGGTTAAGAGGAAGAGGCATCCCGAGAAGACCCGGGCTTGAGTCCGGGCTACGAAGACCAGAATCAAGGGAACGACGCTAGAGAAGAGCCCCAGCGCAAACCAGGCCTTCCAACCCAGGAAGAGCACCAGCAGACTGGCCAGGGTCAAGAAGATCACCAGCCAGGCCTCGAGTCGCTCACGAGCGACCATCAACGCCCCTCGGCCGACCAGCA